>JANMSI010000172.1:0-6829 GCA_031389115.1 Akkermansiaceae bacterium | reverse complement strand
GCCACCATGTCCAAGGTCTTTCCCAAGCTCGCCAAATCAATCACCATGGCCGCCAAGAGCGGTGGCCCGGACCCGGAATCCAACGCCACGCTGCGGGTCGCGATTAACAACGCCAAGGCCCAGAATCTCTCGAAGGAAAATATCGAGAACGCCATCAAGCGCGCCTCCGGCAAGGACGCCGCAGACATCAACGAGGTCATCTACGAGGGCAAGGGCCCCCACGGCTCCCTGTTCGTCGTCGTCTGCGCGACGGACAATACGAACCGCTCCGTCGGCAACCTGAAAATCGTCTTCAACAAAAACGGCGGCCAGATGGTGAATGCCGGCCAGCTCGATTTCATGTTCCACCGCAAGTCCGTCATCGAGTTTCCACTGCCCGCCGGGCGCGATCTGGAGGAACTCGAACTCGAACTCATCGACGCCGGACTGGAAGAGCTGTCCGTCGATGAAGGCGTCGTCTCGGTGATCGGCGAGTACGGCGCCTTCGCCAGCCTGAGCCAAGCCGTGGAAGCCGCAGGCATCGTCCCGACGAAATCCAGTCTCCAACGTCTGCCCACCCAGCCCATCGAACTCACCGAAGAGCAGATGGAGGAAGTCGAAGCGCTCCTCGACAAGCTCGAGGACGACGACGACGTGCAGGCCGTCTTCACGAATCTCGCTTAACCCCTTCGAGTTTCCTGGAAATCCGCTCGAAGATCCGCGGCCACGGCTGCGGGAAATCCTCCTCCCGCCGCAAGCACTCCAGCGCCGCCCGATAGTCCCCGGCCGCCTCCAGCACCAGCGCCTTGTCCCGCTTGAAGAGCCCCCAGTGAATTGGATTCGTCACCGGATCGATCCGCAGGGCGCGCATGTAGGCCTCCAGCGCATTGATCAGCCGCAGCCCCTCCGCCGGGGATTTCGCGTGGGACACAGCCACCGCATACCGCCCGCTGCACGCCACCTCAGCCAAGGAAAAATGCCCGCTTGGCAACTCCCGCGCCGGTGCCAGAGCCGGCAGACTCGCGATGAAACGCCGCCGCATCTCCGGCCACACCTGCTCCTGCCGCTCGATCACCGCCTGCCATTCTCCCGCCGCCAGATCGCGGTCCTGAAGTTCCCACACCGCGCGGCCCTGCGCCGGGTAGCGCTTCAGCACGTCCGCCATCAGCAGGTCCAGATCGTGCCACTGGAGGGACCGCCGGGCGGAAATCACCGCCAGCACCAGCAGCAGCCCCGCCGCCACCCAGCGCGGCGACAGCATGGGAAACATCCATTTCCACGCCCCCGCCAGCACCATCGCCGCGCCCAGGCAGAACCACGGCATCCCCGGATAAATCCGATACTCCGGCATGAATTCCGGGATCAGATACAGCACCCGCACCCCCATCGTCGCCACATACAGCAGCAGGCACACGCCGAGCAGCCGCGTCGATTTCCGCCACGCCAGCCAGCCGCCCAGCACCGCCGTCCCGAGAAATCCCGCCGCCGCCAGCAGCGCCACCCGGTCCGGGATGTTCCAGAATCTCACCTCCGCCGGCACCAGCGTCTCCGCGATGTGGTGGTCCGCGCTCAGGCCCACCGGGATCACCCCCCGCCACGCGAATTCCCAGAATACCCGCGCCACCGTGAACCCATGCCCGACGAACCGCGGATTCGACCACTGGTCCAGGATTCCCAGCCCTGGCCGGAACAGCCCCGCCAGCCACATCACCCCCACCAGCCCCGCCAGACCCGCCGGTAGCAACCACTTCCTCCGCCGCACCAGCGCCCCCAGTCCCGGCGGCATGAATGCCAGTCCGATCCCCCCCACCGCCAGCAGCGCGTGAAACAACCCCGGCCCTTTCGAAATTGTCGCCCCCGCCATGCACACCGCGCACACCGCCAGCTTCCAACCCCCGCCCTCCCGCAGAAACCGCAGCATCGCCCACCCCGCGAGCAGTGAAAATAGAGTCACCCACGCCAGATCCTGCGTCCGCGCGTAGTTCGGGATCTCGCTGCCCAGCGGATGCACTGCAAACAGCAGCCCTGCGAACCACGCCACCCCCACGGGCCATTTTCCCCGCAGGAAATCCCGCCCGAATCCGAATACCACGCACGCCACCGCCGTGTGCAGCAACCAGTTCACCGCATGGAATCCCACTGCGGAAATCCCGAACGCGCGCGCCTGCACGACATACCACAGATACGTCCACTGGTTCTGCCCGACCTCCCAGAATCGCCCCGTCCGGACCGCCTCGTGCTCCCGGATCGCCACCGTGTCATCCAGATAGAACTGCGACCCCAAGCACCACAAATGCGCCAGCGCACTCGCCGCCACGATCCACGCGCACGCCCACCCGCCCCGCTCCAGCCACTCATTCTGCCTGCTCGCGCGCTCCTCCATACCCCCAACCTACCCAGACCCCCTCCCCGGAAACAATCCCCAAAGACCCCCAGGCGTAGGACAGCCGTCCCGGCTGTTTCGTCGCATAGGCGTCTCGCCTGCTCCCCACCTCCATGCCACTCTTCGCCGTCACCACCACCCACCCATGAGCTGGACCTATCTTATATTAGCAGGATTATTGGAAATCGGCTGGCCCGTCGGCCTGAAAATGTCCCAATACCCAGCCACCCGGCCCCTCGGCATCACCATCGCAGTCATCTTCATGTGCTTGAGCGGCTACCTGCTGTTTTTAGCCCAGCGCCACATCCCCATCGGCACCGCCTATGCCGTCTGGACCGGGATCGGCGCAGCCGGGACATTTCTCGTCGGCGTCCTTCACTACGGCGATCCCACCTCCTTCGCCCGCTACCTCGGCGTAGCCTTGATTATCGGCGGCGTCATCACGTTGAAGATCGCCAATTAGCGTTCGATGGGCTGGCTTCCCAATCGCTTGAACGGTTTCGGCTTCTCAAATGGCCGCGCTCACCCCCCTTATTGCAGGATTTCGATTCCAACTGAAGGCCGCCTCTTATGGCCCTCCCAGCCGATGCATTACGTTCAAACATCTAACTAAGCCGCCCGATGAAACTTCTGGCCAATCACCACCCGCCAGCCATAACCGGCGGATCGAAGGCGTCGCTCACGCCCGTAAAAACGGGCAGATTGACCCGCCGACTCGTGAGCGATACCCTCAGACCATGCACGCCATCGAATTTACCACCGAGTTGAGCGATTTACCGATGCTACCCATTCCGCAGGACATTGCCGACCAGCTTCCCAAGACAGGCAGAGCGCGCATCATTGTTCTGACCGACGAGCTGACCGGGGATGCCGAATGGCGCTTGGGCGCTTACCAACAGTTTCTCCGCGACGACTCGCCGGAGGACTGCGGAACGAAATAAACCGTGGCACAAAAACCATGAAGATTGTACCAAGACATCCAACCATGCTGATAACAATGTTGTTCAGCGTGGCTGCGGTTAGCCCCGCTGCGGAGCTGTCCATCCTCGTTGTTGACACCGGAAGAGAGAGCTGATGCAGGATTTAGTAATCTAACTCCCCAAGAAGGACAGGCGTTGGATGCCGCAATCCTACGTGTATGTTCGCGCGTGACTCCAGCTCCAGCAGCAGTAGACGACCATTCGTTCTTCGGGGCAGATGGGGAAGCTAGCGAGCCCTTCCACAACGTGACCGCGGTCTGCGTGAATTGGCTGGCTGGCTTCCAATTCGAAATCAAAGTCATCGCCCGCGTCCGGCGGAAGTAGGCAATATCAAGGCTGGATTTACAGCAATCGCGATCTCTACCCGCGTTTTCTCCGGGCGACGAGTGCCGCCACTCCGACCACCCAAAGGATGGCGGACGAGGGTTCGGGCACGGCGGTGATGGTGTTGTTATCAAGGGTCACGGCACCGTTGAGGGAAATGATGCGGCCGTCCACCGTTGCCCCGGTGTTAAGCGTATTGCTGCTGGAAGCGATGATGGTTCCGGCGAAGGCGGTATTCACGCCGAGGGTGGCGGAACTGCCAACTTGGAAGAAAACGTCCTTGGCTCCACGAGTGCCGTTGGTGAGGAGGAGCGAGGAATTTGCGGCGCTAGTGAACGTGCTGCCTACCTTGAAGACGAAAACCGGATCTAGCAGGCCGAGGCCGTCAAGCGTGAGGATGCCTGTAAGCTGTGCGGAGGTGGCGAAGAAATAAACGCCGGGTGTAAGGGTCCGGCCGCCGAGGTCGGTTCCGGTGAGCACCTGGGTGACGGCCATGCCGGCAAGATTGTTGTATGCGGCGAGCGCATCGGCCTGGGCAAACGTCGCCGGGCCGTCATTAGCATGGAGCGCCCCGTCGATGATCAGGCCGGGCGGAAAACCCGTGATGGAGGTGCCGGGCTGGACGCCGACTTCGCCTTTCACGACACTTAAGCCGGTGTTGGTAACGGTGGTGCCCGCGAGGACTCCGTAATTTGCGGCGGAGCCAAGGAAGACTGCCGCAGTGGCGGTCGAGTGAATGAGGAGGGAGGTGAGTCCCGCCGAAACAATGACGGGCAGCGAACTTCTGCTTAGTTTTTTTGGATACATGGTGACAGAAGGGTTGGATTCAGGTTGAAAGTCAAGAAATATGAAAAAGATGCAGGTTTATTTTTGAACGTTTTGGAAAACCCAATTTTTTTGGGTCTTCGCACCGAGTTTACGTGGCGAGAAAGCGGCAAGCCGATCAGCTGAGGCGATCGCCCGGGTGCCGCAGAAGGAAGACAGAAGGCGCGCGGGGCTGCGGTATTGAGCGGTCTGTCAAAATCCGCACTGCATGAATAACGTATTTCTCCCGGTTCGCTGTCTCGTCCTGTCCGCTGTCGCCCTGATTTGCCAGGCAGGGGCGGAGGAGGCGGAATTCACGATCGGCCCGGACTACGCGGACGCGCCGGAAACGAAGGTCCAGAACGGGGTGCCGAAAGGCCAGGTGCACGAATTCACGATGCACTCGAAGGACAGCAAGATTTACAAGGGCATCGCGAAGGATCAGAAGGGCACGGTGCCCTACCAGCGGCAGGTGGCGGTTTACACGCCGGCGAAGCATCGGTCCACGCAGGTGATGCCGTTCATCATCGTGCAGGACGGGATCGGCTACCGTGACGTGACGTGCCGGACGCTCGACAACCTGATCGAGCAGAAGCGGGTGCCGGCGATGGTGGCGATTTTCATCAACTCGGGCGGCGGCGACTCGCTTGGCAGCCAGCGCGGACTGGAGTACGACGCGGTGGACGGCACTTACTCGAAATTCATCGAGACGGAGGTGCTGCCGGAGATCGGCAAGAAATACCGGATCAAGTTCACGAGCGATCCGGAGGGCCGCGCGACGATGGGCTTCAGCTCGGGTGGCGCGGCCGCGTTCACAATGGCGTGGCACCACCCGGAGCTTTACCGGCGGGTGCTGACTTACTCAGGGACGTATGTGGACCAGCAATTTCCCGAAGACCGCAAGCTGCCGGACGGGGCTTGGGAGTATCACAAAACCCTCATCAAGCGCGAGGCGAAGAAGCCACTGCGGGTCTGGCTGCACGTGAGCGACAAGGACAATGGCTGGGATCTTGACGAGGCCTCGCTGCACAATTGGGTGATGGCGAACCAACGCATGGCGGCGGAGCTGAAGGCGAAGGGCTATGACTATCGCTTCGTTTTCTCGAAAAACTCCGGCCACACGGATGGCAAGGTAACCCGCCAGACTCTGCCCGCCGCGCTGGAATGGCTGTGGCAGGGATACGTGGCGAAATAATCGCAAGCCGGTAAATCAAGACGCCAGCCAAACCCGTGAATTCGTTTTTCCTCCGTCACTCCACCATCGCGGCAATCTTCTGCGGATGCTTCGCCAGCGCGGATCCGGCGGCGACTTACAAGAAGGACATCATGCCGCTGCTGGAATCGTATTGCTACGAATGCCACGGCGAGGGCGAGTCCAAGGGGAAATTTACGCTGGATGAATTCAAGGACCTTTCCGGCCATCTGAACGACCGGAAACACTGGATTTCGGTCTGGCAGAACATCCGCAGCCAGGTCATGCCGCCATCCGACAAGGACCAGCCGGCGGTAGAAGAAAAGATGAAGCTGCTCGCATGGATCGAGAAGGATGTCTTCAAGCTGGACCCGAGCAACCCCGATCCTGGCCGCGTCACGATCCGCCGGCTGAACCGCACGGAGTATCAAAATGCCGTCTTCGATCTGCTCGGCGTGGAATACGACACGCGCGAGGTTTTCCCGCCGGACGATACCGGCCACGGCTTCGACAACATTGGCGCAGTGCTCTCGATGTCGCCGCTGCTGATGGAAAAATACGTGGCTGCCGCGGACGGGGTCGTGGCGCTCGCGCTGCCGGACGGAGCGGCCGCCCAAGCGCCGCGCGTGGACATGGAAGGCAAAAATTTTACCACGTCCGGCGACCCGAAGACCAACGGCGGCTGGCTGCCTTTTTCCAAAACCCAACAGGATGAACAGCAGTTCCAGCGCGTAGGCCATGATGGCCGCTTCGAGGGCAAAGAAGATGAAGGTGAAGCTGGCGTAGATCAGCGAGGTCAGCGTCGAGCCGAGGTAGCCGAAGCCGGCGCCGCGGGTGAGCAGATCCATGTCCACGCCATGCCGCGCGGCATAAACGCTGATCGGCCAGCCGGCCAGGAAGATGATCAGCCCGGTGGCCAGGATGGCCCAGAAGGCGTTGGCGAAGCCGTAGCGCACCAGCAGCGTGGCACCGACGGCCTCCAGCACCAGGAACGAAGCCGCGCCGAAAGCGGTGTTCGCGACCCGCCACTCCGACCATTTGCGAAACGAGCGCGGGGTGAAGCGCAGCGCGTAATCTTCGAGCGTTTCGCTGGCCACCCAGGCGTTGTAGTCGCGGCGGATCTTGATGACGCGCTGGGTGTGCGGCTTGGGCGCCGGCGCGGCCTCG
>JANMSI010000149.1:0-15147 GCA_031389115.1 Akkermansiaceae bacterium | reverse complement strand
CGTGGCTCTATCTAGCAGGAGTCGCCGGCTCGCTGCCGCTGTATTTTCTAACCGGCTACGGGGTCTATCATTCCCTCGATCAGATGGTCACGCATCTATGCACTCTCCTCTCCGGCCTCATCCTCGGCCTCGCCTTCTTCTCGGACGCGATCCAGAAGAAGGGCAGTGCGCTGCCAACAAGCTGCGGCTGGGGGAGGCCGGAGGCATGAGAAACAAGGCTCCGGGCAGAATGCCCGGGCCACCGGTGGCGCGGGCATCCTGCCCGACGCCTGTTTAAGGTGCATTCCCATGGCTTCCCCTCCCTCGCTCCATACCGGACTCCAGCCGTCGCTGGGGCGGTGGCAGATTTTGTTTTACGGGCTGGGGTCGATGCTGGGGGCGGGGATCTATGCGTTGGTGGGGCGGGCGGCGGAGACGCTCGGGAATGCGATCTGGTTGGCATTTCTGGCGGCGATGGTGGCGGCGTTGCTGACGGGATTATCGTATGCGTGCGTGGGGGGGCGCTACTCGAAGGCGGGCGGGGCGGCGTATGTGACGCAGCGGGCGCTGGGCCGGGCGTGGTTGAGCTACATGGTGGGGATCGCGGTGGTGATGAGCGGGCTGACGAGCATGGCGACGGGGGCGCAGGCGATTGCGGAGAATCTGGAGAAGGGGCTGGGGCTGGGGCTGCCGGTGAAGGTGGTGGCGATCGGGTTGGTGTTTCTCATCGGCTGCGTGATTTACCGGGGGATCCGGGAGAGCATGTGGGTAAATGTGGTGTGCACGGTGGTGGAGGCGGCGGGGCTGCTTTTTATCATCGTGGTGGGGCTGCGGTTCTGGGGCGGGGTGGACTATCTGGAAACGCCGGGGGATAGCGGGGGGGTGGGGTCGGGGATCACGCTGGCGCTGGTGTTGCAGGGGGCGGTGCTGATGTTTTTCTCGTTCATCGGCTTCGAGGATATTCTGAATGTGAGCGAGGAGGCGAAGGAGCCGCAGCGGGACATCCCGTTCGGGCTGATCGGGGCGATGATCCTGGCGACTCTGATCTACATGGCGGTGGCGATCACGGCGGTGTCGGTGCTGCCGTGGCAGGAGCTGGCGGGGAGCAAGACGCCGCTGATGGAGGTGGCGCGGAGGGCGGCACCGTGGTTCGCGGGGATCGACCGGGTGTATCTGGGAATCACGATTTTTGCGATCGGGAATACGGCGTTGCTGAACTATCTGATGGGGTCGCGGCTGCTGTACGGGATGAGCCGGCAGGGGCTGCTGCCGGCGGCGCTCGGGAAGGTGAACGAGCGGCGGGGGACGCCGCAGTTGGCGATCGTGGTGCTGTTCGGGATCGTGACTTTGCTGATCCTGAGCGGGGGGGTGAAGCCGCTGGCGGAGGCGACGGTGCTGCTGCTGTTGTGCGTTTTCACGCTGGTGAATATTTCGCTGATCGTGCTGAAGCGGCGGGAGGGGGAGCCGCGGGATGGCTTCGACGTGCCGCTGCTGGTGCCAATCCTGGGGGCGCTGGTGTGCGCGCTGCTGGTGGTGGTGCGGGTGCAGGCGGCGTTCACGAGCACAAAGCCGGGGGCGTGGGTGGCGCCGGTGATCGCGCTGGGGATCTTCGCGGGGAGCTTTTTGCTGTATTTCCTGATGAGGCCGCGGAAGGGCGGGGAGTTTAAGCGTTGACGGGATAACGGCGGCTCACTAATGAGCAGAGACAAGGAAAAGAAATGCTTTTCCAGCCCTTAATTTCCGAAAACCCACGACTATGAAAACTACGCCCAGTGCCTTGCGCCGGGCCGGCAGAATCTCCCGGGATCTGCTGGCGATCACGATCCTCCTGCAGGCGCTGCCGTCCCCCGCGCGGGGCCAGGGTCCGGTGGGGACGCCGTTGCTGGAACTGGCCTCGGGGCTGCCCGGAAAGCAGGTGCGCCTGACCTGGGTGGCGGTGCCGGGAGCGCGCTACCGCATCGAGAAATCCTCGACGCTGCTCACCGGCGGACCGGGCGGCTGGGCGCAGGTGGCGCTGGTGGAGACCGCCACGACGGACGGCCTCTGGCTGGACCCGGAGCCGACGGTGGAGAAGTCGTTTTACCGGATCATGCAGCCGGTGGGGGAGGTGTTCGCGATTTCCCCGACGGTGCTGGGGGAGAGTGGCGGGGTGCTGATCGTGGAGGGGCAGGCGATCGCGGGCGGAAGCTTTTTGGTTCTGGAAATCGATGGGGTGGGGCCGCTGCAATTCGAGCTGGTGGCGCTGGGCGGCGGGCGATGGCAGGCGGATGTGACGGGCAGCTTCACACCGGGCGCGAGCGTAACGGCGGTGAGAATCGTGAATAGCGGGGCGACGGTGGTGACGCTGAATCAGCCGCTCACGGTGACGCTGACGGGACTGGCGCTGGATGGCTTCGCGTCGCTGCCGCCGGGCGCGCCGGTGACGCAAGATGCGGTTAAACCCATCAAAGGCATCGGCATCGTGGTGAAGAGGAATCCGGGTACACCGGCGGAGCGGATGGCGGGCGGGGGCGGGATGGACTTGCCGCAGGGGAACCACGAGTGGACCAAAGGAGGCGGTGCCAGTGTGGGAAAGGCTTCTGGCAAATGGAAAAGTACCAATAGCTGGGACTGGGAGATCGAAGCCGAGAGGTCCGCAGGGGGGCTTGGCGGTGGGGGGCTCAGCGCGAGCAAGAAGGGCTACGATTATTATAAGGCACAAAATGACATGGGGTCTGCCCGGACAAGCGGGAATCCTTATTTCAAGAGCAACGACCTCGCCGGGGAAATGGTGGGGCGGCCGTCGAGTGCGAAGACCTCGGAGGCGAAGAATACGCTTGGCTCGATCGCCCGGTGTGCGGGGCTGCCGGGAGAAATCACGCTGGAGTCGTGCAGTCTGGCCTTGGCCACGCCGGCCGGGCCGCCGTTGCAGGCGGTCCACACTTACCGCTCGATCGGCGGGGGCGGCGGCGGGGGAGCGGGTGCGCATTGGGAGATGTGCTATGACATTTCCATCGAGCCGGTGCCGATTTCCGCAGGGGCGAGCGCACCGCGGCTGAAGATCCGGGACGGCGCGGGGCGTTGCGATATTTTCTACCGCCAGGCGGATGGCACTTACCGCTGTGATGGGATGTTCCGGCAGGGAAGCTTCACCGGGGATGTCTTCACGCTGACGTTCGCGGACAAGGGGCAGTGGATTTTTAATCCGCTCAGCGGCGACACGGCTCCGCGTAAGATCGCGGCCATCACGGATCGCAACGGGGTCTCGCTGGCCTGCGCCTACGACGGATTGGGGCAGTTGGAGCGGGTGAGCAGCCAATTCGGCCAGAGCCTGACTTTTTCCTACGGACCGACGGGCCAGCTCAGCCGCGTGACGGATCAGACCGGCCGCTATGTCGGCTACACGTATTTCGGGAGTGGCGACCCGGCTGGGAATGAAGGCGATCTGGCAGCCATTTCCTGCCCGCAGGAGGATGGGGTGCCGCCTGTGGCCGGGCCGACGACTTTCACCTACACCACGGGGAATGCGGACCCGAATCTGAATGGGAATGTCCTCACCATCGCGGATGGCGCGAGTCGGCTGCTGGAGAGTTTCACCTACGCCATCGAGACCGATCCGCGTAAGATCGACTACGACAAGTGCGCCTCCCACAACAAGACCGGCCATGTGACGCTGAACCGCCGCGAGATCCGCCCACCCGGCACCACGCCGGCGGGTGGCTACACGGAGTATGTAAACGACGAGGTCGGGCGTGTGACGGAGGTGGTCTTCGACCGCATGCACCGGCCGGTCTCGCACCGCAGCTACACCGGCTTCAGCACGCCGGCGGTGGCGGTGACCTCCACCTCGAACCGTCCGACGGGGAAGCTGCGGGCGGGCGATCCGGACTATTTCGAGACGACGTGCGCCTACAATGCGGACAGCCTGTGTACCCGAGTGACGTGCCCGGACGGCAGCCAGGAGCTGGCGACGTACGATCGGGATTTCCGCAAGGACTGCCCGGTGGTGGAGCGGGGAAATGCGCGGGTGACCACCCTGCGCACGCCTGCCGGGGAGGGGCGCACGGTGCGTTGTGATTTCCTGCCGGGCTTCGGGAGCTTGGAATCGGTGATCTCGGCAGGAGCGATCGGGGGCATCACCGGCGGTGTGATCGCGGGCATCGTGATCGGTGCGAGGGATGGCGGGATCATGGCGTCGGACGATTGGCAAAGCCCGGTCACCCGCATGGTCAGCGCCCTCGGCCAAGTCACCACTTGCAGCTACGACGCGCAGGGAAATCTCACCGGCGTCACCAGCCCGGTGCCGGGCCGCGGTTCGCTGCATGGCTACAATGCGCTCGGCCAATGCATTTCCTCGACGACGCTGAATGGCCCGGGCTCGTCTTTCCAAAACACCTGCACCTACCACCCGGTCACCCGTTTCCTCAGCGCCGTGGTTTGCGACAGCACCGGCCTCGCGTTGACGACCGCCTGCGAACGCGACGCGCTGGGCCGGATCACCCGCGTGATCGATCCGCGGCTCAACGATACGTTTTGCTTTTACAACCCGCGGGACCAGGTCGTCCGCATGGAATCGCCCGCCGTGCCGAACCGCGTCGCCACGTATTTCAACTACGACGCCGGTTCCTGCCTCGTCCGTGCCGATACCGACCACCGCGATGCCACGGGCGCGCTGGACGCGGAGAATCCCGCTTACTCGACGTTTTACGTTTACGATAATCGGACCCGCCTGGTCCAAGTGGCGGAGGAAGAGCGCCCGGTCAATGCCTTGGGCGTGCTCGATCCCGCCACGCTCGGCTTGGAAAATTTCCACGTCTGCGACATCACCTACAACAACGCCGGGGAATGCGCCCGCCTCAGCACTCCCGCCGCCAGCCGGGCGCAGACGACGGATCTCGTTTGCGATTTCTCCTACGACGAACGCGGACTGCTCCACCGCCGCAGCGAGGGCGGGACGGGAAATCCGGACGGCCTCGTCATGGAATGCGATTACGATCTCTACGGAGCCACGACCCGCTGCGCCTTCAGCGGCCAGGGGAAAACGACCGAGAGCTTCTGCTCTTACGACGGCTTCCACCGCCTTTCCAACGAGACGGACCCGATGAGTAACATCCGCAGCTACGAGTATGACAACCGCGGCTACGTCACCTGCTTCGTCTTCGGCGAGGTGGACGATGTGCCCGGATCTGCGGGAAATGTGCTGCTGGCCCGCTCCAAAGGCCCGGCCGACCCGGAGGTCTGCTATCACGCGATCAACACCAAGGGAGCCGGTTGTAACGACCGTCTCGCCAGTAGCCCGGGCGGCGGCATGCCGGTGGTGAAATTCACCGACTCTAGTCGCATCATCGGCCTGTTGCTCCCGAGTGTGAAAAGGCAATCCTCATCGGACATCGTCATTTCCGCCGGCCCCGGAGCCGGGCCTCACGTCCGGCTGTTGCTTCCCGCCGTGCAGAAGATCCGCGGGGCCGCCGCGCGGATCAACGGTGCCGGGCCGGGCGCCGGCCCTCATGTCAGGGCTTTCTTCGATTATCAAATCGAGGATGACACGATCACCTGCGACCGCTTCACCCCCGGCGGGGCGGTCACTCCCGAGATCACCGTGATCGACCGCTCGCCTGCCGGACTCGTGAGTTCCGTCACTTGCAATGACGATCTGTTGGAGGCTTGCACCTACGACACCGCCGGTCGCCTTGCGACGAGCTCGGACGGCGTTTGCACGGTCGGTTACATTCTGGACCAGAACGGCAACCTCCAAAACTGCACCCGCACGGACATTTCCGGCGTGGCCGGCATCTCGAGCAAGACCTTCACCCGGAACCATCTTTTCGATGCGCTCGACCGCTGCGTCCAGTCCAGCGATGGCACCGGCAACGTCGTCACCAGCGCTTACGATTCGCTCGACCGCTGCGTCTCCTCCACCGAGCCCGGCGGGCTGGTCACTCGCTACAGCTACGACGGGACTTCCGCCACCGGGCCATTCAGCCAGGAAATTTCCGCGGATGCGCAAACTGCCGGGACCTTCGTGGTGCTTTCCCGCAGCCTGGTCCGGAGTGGGGAACCGCGCAGTTCGGAGGATTCCTACGGCCATGTGACTACCTGCAGTGCGGACGCGCTTGGCCGCCCGATTCAGTGGGATTTCCCGGATGGGACCTTCAAAACGCACAGCTACACCCACATCAACATCGGCACGATCGGCCACGTCGATCACGGCCGCACGGTGATGACCCATGATCTGAACGGGCAGATGACCTCCCGCCTGACCACCAGCGATCCGGCCAACCCACCGGTGTCCGCCACGCCCTTCAAAACATACGGCCACGACGGCCTCGGCCGTTGCACGAGTGTGGTGCAAGGGGTGCACAGCGTCGGCTTCGGCTTCGATTCGCTGGGAAATTGTGTCGCGGAAACTCAGGATGGCCGCACGGTCAGCAGCAGTTTCAACCACCGCGGCCGCGCCGGCATTGCTTATCCGGATGGACGGGGCTTCGTGGAAACGCGCGACCCGCTCGGCCTGCTGCTATCCATTTCCGCCGTCAGTGGCGGCGTGCCGGTCATGCCGCCGGTGGTCGTGAACGAATATGCCGGGCGCCGGGTCATCCGCTGCACCCAGGCGGATGGCACGGTGACCGTCACCCAGTATCGCGGCGATGGTGAAGCGGCGCTCCCGGGCGCGGCGGATTTTACCTTCGATGCGTGCGCGAAGGTCAGCGTGAGCGATTTCCACATCGTCATCCACCGGCGCGACCGGAACCAGCGCACCAGCCGGACGGAAACCTCATTCGCCACCGTAGCCTTACCACCATCCCGCTCGAAGGCATTTACCCGGAACCGCCTCGGTCACGTCGTGGTCTGCACCACCCGCCGCCGCCTGAGCGCCGGGGCGGCGATCGCCATCGAGAGTGAAGTCAGCTACACCCGCGATCTCGAAGGCCGCCGTCTCACCGCCAACGGCGGGGATAATCCCGGACTCTATACGCAGGAATTCACCCTGCCGCCCGGCGACCGGCAGAGGGGCCAGTACACCACGTGGCCGCGCGGCCCGCTGGAATGGGATGACAATGGCAACCTCACCGTCATGCCCACCGCCGCCGGTCCGCTCGCTTTTTCTCACGATGTCGAGGGCCGCCTGACCGCCGTAAGTAGTGCTGGCGTGCCGGTCATTTCCTACGACTACGATCCGCTGGGCCGCTGCATCTCCCGCGATCCGGAAGTCGGGTCGGCTACGACATTTGTGTATGACGGCGACGAGTGCATCCAGGAGCTCGGTGCGGACGGAGTCGCGGACCTTTCGCTCGTTTGCTCGGGCGGCATCAGGCAATGCATCTCCACCCGCGACGGCACGACCTTCTACCCGCACGGCGGAGGCTCGGGAGCGGGTTCGCAGGATTTCCACTACTACCCGCTCCCGGTCGATATGTGCTATTTGGAGGACATGGCAGAGGAAGAGTTCGTTTTCCAATTCCGCACCCTGCCAGGCGGCTGCATCACCGACAACTCGGGGGCTGTCGTCGAAAATCACGACTTCGACGACGCCGGGAAGCCGATCTTTCTCGATGCCGCCGGGGCACCCACCGGGGCCGCACAGTCGATCACTCCGCTCCGCTGGCTGGCCCCCGAATGCTCGTGGGAGCCGGAAATCGGGATGCTTCAATGCGCCAGCGGCTCCTACAGCCCGGCGCTCGGGATGAACGTTTCTACGCAGAAGACCAAGCCCGAGGAGAAACCCCACAAGAAGGAATACGTCGGCCACGTGACGCTGATCAAACAATAGGCGACGAGATCCGCCCGAAATTCCGCTCCCTTGACAACCCGGCCGTGATAACGATTGTTATGCCATGGCCATGGAAACCAAAATCAGGAAGATCGGAAATTCGCTGGGCATCGTGCTGCCGAAGGAGGCGCTGCTGGCGATGAAGGTGAAGGAGGGCGATACCGTTTACCTAACCGAAGCGCCGGAAGCGTCGCTGCAAATGACGTCAGGAAATCCGGGGTTCGATGAGAAAATGACGGTGGCGGAGAATTTGATGAGCCGCTACCGAAACGCTTTCCGGGAGCTGGCGAAATGAAGGAGCCGGTCTGGCTCGAGAAGCTGGATTGTTTGAGTTTCCACAATTCGTTGCTGTCGCGATTTGGCGGCCTGGAGGGTCTGCGCGATGAAGGGTTGCTGGAGTCCGCCTTGGCGCGGCCCTTGCAACTGCTGAGCTATGGGACGCCGAATCATTTCGATCTCGCGGCGGCCTATGCGCACGGGATTGTGAAAAATCATCCTTTTCTAGATGGAAACAAGCGATCCGGGCTGATGGCCGCAGCCCTGTTTCTCGAAATCAATGGATGGATTTTTCAAGCCCCGGAGGCGGAAGCCGTCCTCATGACCCTTGCCTTGGCAGCGGGCGAACTCGATGCGGACGAATTTTCCGCATGGCTCCAGCGATCCTGCTCTCCCGTCTAGCGGTCCGCCATGGCGCGCACGTCCTGAATGATCAACTGCAGCGTCGTGCGGCCGCGGAAGGTGTTGCGATCGATGGTGAACGCAATATCCCACGGCGGGTCGGGGAGGGGATACTCGCCGCCGCCGAAGAAGACGGCGTCCTGCTCGTGATAGCCTTGGCGGAGCATGAAGCGCAGGTGGTTGTTCTTCATGTGCAGGGGGGAGCGGCTGAGACCGACCTGGCGGGAAATGAAGACGGGCTGGGGATTACCACTGCCGAAAGGTTGCAGGAGATCGTAGCTGGCGAGGAATTCCAAGGAGAGCTGATCGAACGAAATTTCAGCGTCGTACATCAGCTTGGGCTGGCGTTGCTCCGGATTGGAATTGCTTAAAACGTAATCCGCAAAACGGGCGCGAAATCCATCCAGGTTTCCCTCCTTGATCGATAGTCCGGCCGCCATGGCGTGGCCGCCGCCGGCGATGAGATCGCACTCGCAAGCGCGGATCGCCTCCACCAGCGAAATCCCGTCGATGCTGCGACCCGAGCCTTTTCCGATACCGTCCTCGTCGATGGCGATGACGAAGGTGGGCTTGTGGTACTGCCGCATCAACCGCGAGGCGACAATGCCGACCACGCCATGATGCCACGAACGCGATCCCAGCACGATGACCGGATCGCGCGCCGGATCGAAGCTCTGCAGCATTTCCACCGCTTCCCGGCGGATCAGGCCTTCGTGGGTCTGGCGCTGCTTGTTATAGGCGTCGAGCTTCTGCGCTAGATCGAGGGCGAGGCGGCGGCAATCGGTGGTGAGAGTGGCAAGCGCATCCTCCGGGACGTCCATCCGGCCGGCGGCATTCAGGCGCGGACCGATGCGGAAGCCGACGTCCATCGAAGTGGCGGTGCCGTTCATGCCGGTGACTTCCTGGAGGGCGCGCAGGCCGGGGTTGAGCGTGCTGGGGAGGTGCTTCAGGCCGTGGCGGACCATCAGGCGGTTTTCCCCAATCATGGGGACGATGTCGGAAATGGTGGCGACGGCGACGAGGTCGATGAGTTCCTTGAGGTCGAGATCGACCGGGCGGGTTTTGAGCAGGGCGTGGCCGAGCTTGAAGACGACACCGGCGGCGCAGAGGTAGGTGAACTCGGTGCCGCATTTTGGGTTTACCAAGGCGCAGCAGTCGGGTTTTCCGGCGGGAGATGGCTCGTGGTGATCGACGATGAGGACATCGATGCCCTCGGCGCGGAGCGCGGCGACTTCGGTGATGGAAACGGTGCCGCAGTCCACGGTGATCAGCAAATCCGGCTTCGGCCCCTCCGCCATGCAGCGAACGAGCGCCGCAGTGCTCAGCCCATATCCCTCCGGCCCGCGGCGCGGGATGAAATAGCGGGGCGTCAGGCCGTACGCCATCTGGATGCGGCGCATGAGGGTGATCGAGGTGACGCCGTCCACGTCGTAATCGCCGTAGATGCAGACCTCTTCCTTCCGGTCGATGGCCAGAAGCACCCGCTCCACCGCGATTTTCATGTCGGGTATGAGAAACGGGTCCGCCAAATCCCTTAACTTGGGGCGGAGATAGCCCTCCAAATCGACGCCGGGCGGGAGTCCCCGCTGGCGGATCAGGTGCTCGAGGATCGGCGGAAATGTGCCCGACGAACCGTTCGTCTGCTTTTCAAACGGTTCGCCTCGCGCAATCCATTTGAACGGCTGGGCTCGCATGAAGTGAGGCGGACCTTAGAAGCGGTTGCCAACTCCACAAGATCCAAACAAAATTCCTCCGCCGGAAACTTTGCCGCCTATTCGGCATTCGACGCAAAATTCTGGCAACTCCGGGGAACGGACACGATCGCCCATGGTGAATGCCGCGATTTCCTACGAGCAGCTGGAAAATGGGAGAAATCGCGACTGAATCCGCTGAGCGGCTCTACCAGCCTGCGTGGCGCGCCAATGCGCCCACTGTGTCAACTTTGCATGGGACAAGTGCGACAGTTTGTCGCGACATCAAGGGGGCTCCTAAATAGGAACGCTTGCGTGTTTCTCATAAGTCGTTGATCCCTAATAGAATGAAATTTTCCGGGCGACCGCGGCACAAACCTTGCGAAAGGCGGGCATCGCATCCGCCGCTCATGGCAAACACTGAAAGGAAACCATCTTATGTCCAAAATCCTCGGAATCGACCTCGGAACCACCAACTCGTGCATGGCCGTCATGGAAGGAGGCGAATCCACCGTCCTCGAAAACTCGGAAGGCGCACGCACCACACCTTCCGTGGTCGCGTTCGCGAAAAACGGCGAACGTCTCGTCGGCCAAGCTGCCAAACGCCAAGCCGTCACCAACCCGCAGAACACCATTTTCTCCGCCAAGCGCCTCATCGGCCGCAAGTTCTCCGAGCTGAAGGACGCCGACAAGCGCATGCCCTACACCATCGTCGCTGCCGGCAATGGCGACGCCCACATCCAGGTGGAAGTCGCCGGCGAGAAAAAAACCTACTCGCCGCAGGAAATCGCCGCGATGGTCCTCGGCAAGCTCAAGGCCGATGCGGAAGCCAAGCTCGGCGAAAAAATCACCCAAGCCGTCATCACCGTCCCCGCCTATTTCAACGACTCCCAGCGCAACGCCACCAAGGCCGCCGGTGAAATCGCCGGCCTCGAAGTGCTCCGCATCATCAACGAGCCGACCGCGGCCGCCCTCGCTTATGGCCTCGACAAGAAGTCCGACGAAAAAATCGCCGTCTATGACCTCGGCGGCGGCACTTTCGACATCTCCGTCCTCGAAATCGGCGACGGCGTTTTCGAAGTCCTCGCCACCGACGGCGACACCCAGCTCGGCGGCGACGATTGGGACAACACGCTCATCCAGTGGATCGTCGGCGAGTTCAAAAAGGACCAAGGCATTGACCTCTCCGGCCAGCCCGACGCCCTCCAGCGCATCAAAGAAGAAGCCGAAAAAGCGAAAATCGCCCTTTCCTCCACCCAGTCCTACGACATCAGCCTGCCCTTCGTCACCGCCGACGCCACCGGCCCGAAGCACATCCAGCTCACGCTTACCCGCTCGAAACTGGAGCAGCTCACCGATTCCCTCTTCGAGCGCACCAAGAAGCCTGTCCGCGACTGCCTCAAGGAAGCAGGCCTCACGCCCAAGGAAATCAACGAGCTCGTCCTCGTTGGCGGCATGACCCGCATGCCGAAGGTTGTTGAAATCGCCCGCGAACTCGCCGGCCAGACCCCGCACCAAGGCGTCAACCCGGATGAAGTCGTCGCAATCGGCGCGGCCATCCAGGGCGGCGTCCTCCGCGGTGACGTGAAAGACGTTCTGCTTCTCGACGTCAGCCCGCTCACTCTATCCATCGAAACGGAAGGCTCCCGCGCCACCGCAATGATCGAGCGCAACACCACGATCCCTGCGAAGAAGTCCCAAATCTTCTCCACCGCCTCCGACAGCCAACCCGCCGTCGATATCCGCATCTGCCAAGGCGAGCGCCCGATGTTTGCCGACAACAAACTCCTCGGAAACTTCAAGCTCGACGGCATCGCCCCTGCCCGCCGCGGCGAGCCGCAAATCGAAGTCACCTTCGACATCGACGCCAACGGCATCCTGCACGTTTCCGCCAAGGACAAGCAATCCGGCAAGGAACAGAAAATCTCCATCCAAGGCTCCTCCGGCCTTTCCAAGGACGAGATCGAGCAAGCCAAGCGCGACGCCGAGTCCCACGCCGAAGAAGACAAGAAGCGCGTTGAAAAAGTCGATGCCAAGAACAAGGCCGACAACCTCGTCTTCAACGTCGAAAAACAACTCGGCGAACTCGGCGACAACGCCCCCGCCGAACTCAAGGAAATGCTCAACGGCAAGATCCAAGCCGTGAAAGACGCCATCAGTAGCGACAATGTTGATACCATCAACGGCGCCGTCAGCGATCTCGAAGGTTCCCTCCAAGCCCTCGCCGAAGCCGCTCAACAAGCCGGTGCCAGCGCCCAACAAGACCCGGACGTCGAGCCAGCCGCCGAATCCGCCTCTAACGAGCCGAAGCAAGCGAAAGGCAAGGTCGTCGATGCCGAAGTGGTGGATTGATTCAAAGCCAAAAGGGGGCACAGGCGTCTCGCCTGTTCTTAAAATCCCCGCTCTCGAACTCACACCCGCCGATCATTTTACTGACCTCAGTAAATTGATCGGCCCAACAAAAGCCTCACCCGCCAAGCCGAGCCTCAAATCACCTCTTCAGCCCCAACGCAGCGTCATTCGGCAGCCCCGGGCATCGCCTTAGGTCACGCAATCAAAAGAAATCCAAGCCCTGAAGGGCGACACAAATCGAATTTAGAAATATTATGGACTTTGAAATGCAATCGCTTTTGGAAAGGCAATGCGACCTTTTGTCAGGAATTTCAGTAAGCCTTGAGAACATTTTGGAAAAAATAGATGACGTTAACCACGCAATCTACTTAATGACTGGTCCTGGATCCGACATGCACGATGTGATATCTTCAATCGACGAAGTAAGATCTGCTGTTGAAGCTCTCAAAGATTAGTCCTATGTCGGCTATCGTCACCCAACATCTACGCTTCGTAAGTGTGTTTCTGCATCTACGATTCGATCCAGTTCCTGAGGTCAGGGAAATTGATCGGAATAGTGGAAATCACCCAAACCTCGACGTCGATTCATGAGTGAAAGTCCACCAACTTCTCCCGAAACGTCCTCCGAATCCCTTACCAAGATTGAGGAGTGGTTGAGCAATTTTTCAAAAGATGCCTATGCTACTTACACCAGAATCGATTCGGTCAATGAAAGGGTAAGAACGCTCACTCCGCCAATGACAGCCTTGGGAGTCGGCTACATTTACCAAGCTACGGGTTATTCTTATCAAAGCGGAATTACTGACACGTTGTTTTTCTATTTGCCGCTGGGAATCGGGGCGAACCTTGTTGTTGCTGCAATATTCATGATGCTTTGGGCTTTGGTGGGCCAATCAAAGATCGACGTATTGGCCGAGGCAGATGAAGTGCTGAAGGCTGTTAATCTGCATAGGGATAATGTAACTTTATCCCAATTGGAAAACCAAGCCATTGGCAGGCGTTGTGACTCAGCATCGAAAAATTGCCGGATATTGAAGAAGAGAACTTCGGTGCTCGTGTGGGGTGCTTGGTTTGCTATAGCGGCATTCGGGCTACTAATTGTTTCGACCCCGAAATTTGTTCATAATCACCTGACAACAACACAATCAAGAAGATGAGCTGCGATAAAGATTCTTCGAACAGTTCTTCCGGCGGCGGATTTGTATTTCCTACCAATACACAAATCAGACAAAACGATGGAAAGCGGCAGACAGATGCCATCAACGCGAAATCTGGCCGCGAGGGAATTTCGAAGAGCGCATCTGATCGCGCCAAAGAGGCAAATTCTAAGAACCGTGATACGAAAAAACAGGATTAAGTGTTCATGATCCCTCTCACCACCAAACACCAACGCCTCGCCGCGCTGCGCCCGCTCTCTCCGGAGTCGGTTGCCAGCCTTGCGGCGGCGTGGGATGTGCGGATGGTGTATGAGTCCAACTCCATCGAGGGCAACTCCCTCACGCTCCGCGAAACCGAACTCGTCCTTTCCAAAGGCGTCACCGTCTCCGGCAAGCCGCTCAAGGACCACCTCGAAGCCGTCAACCTCGCCCTCGCCTGGGACAGCGTCAAAGCCCTTGCCCAACCGGGCTCCTCACTCACCGAGCGCGATCTTCTCGATCTCCATCAGATTGTTCTCACCCGCGTTGAAGACAGTCACGCCGGCTCCTACCGCACCGGAGCCGTCCGCATTTCGGGCTCGAACCACATTCCGCCGAACCCGGTCAAAGTCCCGGATCTCATGAATGGGCTTTTCACCGGCCTCTCCGCCATCGCCGATCCCGTCGAACGTGCCGCGAGACTCCACCACGGCATCGCCTCCATCCATCCCTTCACCGATGGCAACGGCCGCACCGCCCGCCTCGCGATGAACTTCATCCTGCTCGCAGCCGGATACCCACCGATTTCCATTCCCACCGACCTCCGCCAAGACTACTACAACGCCCTCGAAGCCGCCGACTCCTGCGATTTCACGACTTGGCAAAGTTTCCTCAATACCCAGCTCGATCAGGAACTCGATACCTGGCTCGAAGCCCTCGAATCTTCTCTCCCCTAAACACTTTCCACTCCGCCTCGGCGGTGTGGCTTCTCACAGAAAACCAAACCAAATACATAACATTATGGCTAACATCAAACCACTCGGACAACGTGTCCTCGTCAAGCGTCTCGAAGCTGACTCCATCAGCTCCGGCGGCATCGTCCTTCCGGACACCGCCAAGGAAAAGCCGCAGGAAGCGGAAGTTCTCAGCCTCGGCACCGGCGGCAAGGACGACAAGGGCGTGCTCATCGAGTTCACCGTGAAAGTCGGCGACATCGTCCTCATCTCCAAGTACGGCGGCACCGAAGTGAAACTCGACGGCGAAGAGCACCTGCTCATCGCCGAATCCGACATCCTCGGCATCGTCAGAAAGTAACCGCCGCTCTCAACTCTCAACTGCTCACTATCAACTAACTATTATGGCTAAACAACTCATTTTCGACGAAAACGCACGCCAGCTTTTGCTCCGCGGGGTGGAAAAGATCTCCAGGGCCGTCAAGGCCACCCTCGGCCCGGCTGGCCGCAATGTCATTCTCGACAAGAAATTCGGCTCCCCCACCATCACCAAGGACGGTGTGACCGTAGCCAAGGAAATCGAACTTCCCTGCCCGTTTGAAAACATG
>JANMSI010000134.1:0-69844 GCA_031389115.1 Akkermansiaceae bacterium | reverse complement strand
GTTTTCAACCGCCACGCCAAAACTTGATCATGGGCATGGCGGTTGAAAACCGCCGCCACGGCTTACTTCCCCCAGCGCTCCAGCAGCGTTTTCGCCATGTCGGACGGAGTCTCCGCGACGGCGATGCCGCACTCGGCGAGGATGCGCTTCTTCGCTTGGGCGGTGTCTTCCTCGCCGCCGACGATGGCACCGGCGTGGCCCATGCGGCGGCCGGGAGGCGCGGTGGCTCCGGCGATGAAGCCGGCGATCGGCTTCCTGCAATTTTCCTTCGCCCAACGCGCGGCATCGACCTCGGCGTTGCCGCCGATTTCGCCGATCATGATGATGGCTTCGGTTTCCGGGTCGTTGTTGAACATCTCCAACACTTCGAGGTGGTTGGTGCCGTTGATCGGATCGCCGCCGATGCCGACGCAGGTGCTCTGGCCGTAGCCGAGCTGGGTGAGTTGAAAAACGGCTTCGTACGTTAGAGTGCCCGAACGGGAAACCACGCCGACGTTGCCGCGCTTGTGGATGTAGCCGGGGGCGATGCCGATGCGGCACCCGCCATGCGATTTCTCGCCACGACCCGGGGTAACGATGCCGGGGCAGTTAGGGCCGACAAGGCGGGACTTGGATCCGCGGAGCGCTTCCTTAACGCGCATCATGTCCATGACAGGAATGCCTTCGGTGATGCAAACGATCAGCTCCATGCCGGCGTCGGCGGCTTCAAGGATGGCGTCCGCAGCGAAGGGCGGCGGCACGAAGATGGCGGTGGCGGTGGCTCCGGTTTCGTTCACGGCCTGGCTAACGGTGTCGAAGATCGGCACGACGTTCTCAAACTTCTGCCCGCCCTTGCCGGGAGTGACGCCGGCGACGAGTTTGGTGCCGTAGGCAAGCGATAGAGAGGCGTGGCGCGCGCCGAAGCTGCCGGTGATTCCTTGGACCAGGAGCTTGGTGTTTTCGTCGATGAGGATGGCCATTTTTCAGAGTCGGTTAGTTAGGATGATCAGGGATCGAGTTTCGCGACGATGTCGCTAGGAAGATTTTCAAGCAGTTCCGGGTGGGCTTCGACGAGCCTGCCGATATCGAGGATGTCCTTGAGTTTCTTTGTGGGTCTCCTCTTCGGCTCCCGGTATGCGGCGAGTTTTCCGGCGAGAGTGTCTTCCAGCGAGGCGACCCGCATAAGGATGCCGTGAACGTTCGCGGGAACAGACCTTTTCGGGAAATCGAGATACATTTCCTCCGTGCTGATCTGAATGGAAACATTCGAATCACCTTTGAAGTTGATGGACCACTGAAAGCGCTTTTCTGAGAATCCGAGACTTTTCAAGGTTTCCGAAGCATCTTCGATCCTGTCAGAAACGATCACGATATCGACATCGGCAGTGGCCATGGGTTCATGAGCCCAGTGGTTCACCGCCAGGCCACCAATCATGCACCAGGAAATTTCACGATCTTCCAACGCCGCGACCAGGCGGGAGACGTCCTTCGCCCCGCCCAGGGTCTGCCAGTCGTAGAATTGTCGCAGTGTCATTTTTTCAACGGGTGCGTGAGGAGATATAGTTGGGATCTCGCGAGGTATGGATGACAGCGATGACGCGCACGGTCTCTTCCTTGATTCGATAATAGATGAAGTAGGGCCACCCATTGAGGTAAATCCTTCTCACCGGCCGCCCTGCCAGCAATCTCGGGCGGAGCGGCGAACGCAGGATGTCTCCAAAGCGGGATTGCAGGTCCGCGATGAAACGGTCGCCAAGATCCCCGGCGACTCCTTCATACCACTCCATCGCCACGTCAATGTCGCGGTTAGCTGCCGGAGATATTACTAGGCGATCGGTCATTTCCGATGAGCCCACCGGTTTTTGAACTCCTCCAGCGACATTGCAGCCTCCGGATTTCTTTCGTCTTCCTCCAAACGCCGATCCAACATCTCCAGCAGCTCCGGAGATATGTCCTCGTTTTCCGGCGGGGTCACGAAAGGGGCGAGGTAAGTATATGCCTCTACCTTCTCTTCAAGCGAGAGCGCGGACAGTTCCTTTTCAAGTGAGGCTTTCATGAGGAGAAACTTAGCGAACCACCGGGACTTTAGCCAACCGCCGCGACGATTTTTTTCGCAGCGTCGGCCATGTCGTCGGCGGCGACGATGTTGAGGCCGGAGGCGGCGAGGGTGGCTTTGCCTTTCTCGACGTTGTTGCCTTCGAGGCGGACGACGA
The DNA here is from genome assembly GCA_031389115.1 of Akkermansiaceae bacterium. GTDB lineage: Bacteria > Verrucomicrobiota > Verrucomicrobiia > Verrucomicrobiales > Akkermansiaceae > Luteolibacter. Next base: position 67,652 of record JANMSI010000134.1, on the reverse strand, counting down.
GCGGGATCGGCAGGCCGGTTTCCTTGGCGGCGGCGATCACGCCTTCGGCGATGATGTTGCAGTCCATGATGCCCCCGAAGATATTGATGAGGATGCCCTTCACGTTTGGATCGCCGAGGATGATCTTGAACGCGGCGGTTACCTGCTCTTTCGAAGCGCCGCCGCCCACGTCGAGGAAGTTGGCGGGATCGCCACCGAAGTGCTTGATGATGTCCATCGTGGCCATCGCGAGACCGGCGCCGTTGACGAGGCAGGCGATGTTGCCATCGAGGCCGATGTAGTTCAGGTCGAACTCAGAGGCCGCGACTTCGCGGGGATCCTCCTCGGACTTGTCGCGCATGGCGACGATGTCTGGGTGGCGGTAGAGCGCGTTGTCGTCGAAGCCGAACTTGGCGTCGAGCGCGAGCACGCGGCCGTCGGGTGTGGTGACCAGCGGATTGATTTCCAGCATCGAGCAGTCGCAGGAAACGAAGAGTTTGTAGAGATTTCCCAACAGTTTGGCGAACTGCTTGGCGATGTCGCCGGTGAGGCCGAGCGCGGCAGTTAGCTTGCGGACTTCGTATGACTGAAGACCTAGCAGCGGATGGATGAACTGGCGGACGATTTTCTCCGGCGTGTCATGCGCGACATCCTCGATGCTCATGCCGCCTTCTGTGGAAACGACGATAACCGGACGGCAGGTGGCGCGGTCCAGGAGAATGGCGAGGTAATATTCGTGAGTGATGTCCACCGCCTCGGCGATCATCACCTTGCTGACGAGCTTGCCCGCCCCGCCGGTTTGGATCGTCACGAGCGTTTGGTTGAGCATTTTCCCGGCGAACTCGGCGGCTTGTTCCGGCGACTCGATGAGATGGACGCCGCCTTTGAAGCCGTTGGTAAAGTGACCTTTTCCCCGGCCACCGGCGTGGACCTGCGCCTTGATGACCAGCTTGGCGCCGCTGAATTCGCGGGCCGCGGTCTCCGCTTCGGCAGGGCTGCTGGCGACGTCACCGCGGGGGCTTGGAACTTGAAATCGGTCGAAAAGCTCTTTGGCCTGGTATTCGTGAATGTTCATGAGGGCGGGAAATCGTGCGCTAAACGGAGAATCGGCGGGACGGTATTCCCCCTGCGGACGCGGGGTCAAGGCCTCCTCTTGAAAATATGGGAATCACCGACCCGCCGCCTGAATCAGCCCCGCGAGCTTGCGATTGAACCCATCCGCAGCGGCGAGTTGGTCGAGCCCGAGGTGCATGCGGTAGCGCCAATAGTAAGGCATGATCGCCGGAACATTGATCCGCTCGGTTTCCGGATTGGGATGACGAATCGCCTCGTCCATCGCTAACAAATCCTGAAGAGGAATGATCGCCCACATCGCGGGAGACTGGAGATGCTGCCAAATGATGCGGCTGGCGACATCTCCGGTGAGCTCCGGTCCGGGGTGAGCCATACCAAGCATTTGCCAGGTAAATCTAGCAGTCGTTCCCGGGTCTTCCGTCCACCAGGCCCGCAGCGTTGGCATATCGTGGGTGGATGGACTGACCACACTCATATAGGGAGCGTTCCGTGGATCGAAAAACTCGATTTCATGAGTCTTGGGCATCCGCTGGATTTCCAATGACAGGATGCCAAGCTCCTTGAGCACTCCCGGCACGCAGGCGGGAACCATGCCAAGATCCTCGCCGCAAAGCAGCATCGGACTGGCATTGCGCATGGCCGGCAATCGCTCGTATCCCCTCGCCTGCCAGAAATCCTCCTGTCGCCGATAGAAGTAATCGTTATAGAGATCCTCCACGCGCTGTCGCATTTCTGGCGCGAGATCGCGGTAGGAATCCGTCGCCTGCATCGACATTCGCGGATGAAACAGCGTGCCATTCGAACCAGGCACTTCGAAGAATAGAACCTCGCTCGCACAATCCAGCAGACCGTCTCGAATGAGCTCTTCATGAGGGGGATCCGCGAAATATTCCACGATCCGGCGCTGGGTTAGAACCTTCTCGCTAAGGTGGAAATATCCATCCCCCGAATCGTGGAAAAAATTTCCCTTCACATATTCCGCAGCCTCGCCAAAACGTTCTTTCAGAGAATACCACCGGATATAGGGACGACAGTAACGGTTATAGTCGAACTCAATGCCGCGCTGGCGGATCTCATCGATGTGAACCGGCATCGCGGGATCGAAGTGGCCCATGATTCCTTCCACATGATCATACGGCACCTGCCAGATTCGGAAAAACCCCAGGATATGGTCGATCCGGTAAGCATCAAAGTAATGGCTGAGATGGGCAAACCGTGAGCGCCACCAGGCATAGTCATCTAACTTCATCACTTCCCAGTTATAGGTCGGAAAGCCCCAGTTCTGGCCTTTCTCCGCGAATGGATCGGGCGGGGCTCCGGCCTGCGCGTCCATCTTGAATAGATGCGGTGCGGACCATGCATCCACCGACTGGCGGTCGATCCCGATTGGCAGGTCGCCCTTAAGTGCAAGGCCAAGTTGATGCAAATGGTCAACCGCATCGGCGAGTTGCCGGTCCAACTCATATTGCAGCCAGATATGATAGGCCACCTCGGCCCACTCAGGATGATCCGGCATTGCAAGTTCATGAACCCGCGCATGATCGTAGGTTGCCCACTCTTCCCAGAGCGAGAAATCGGCGGTGCCATAGTGATCGCGCTTCACACAAAACACGGCATAGGGAATCACCCATTCGCCATGGGATTTTAGAAATTCATTAAACCCGGCACCGGCAACAATGGAGGTGCCATGCTTTGCAAAAATCTGCCGGGTAAACTTCAACTTCGCCTGCATCACGCCTTCGTAGTCCACTTGCTCCAGCGCATTCAGTTGAACCCGCGCGGATTTGATCGCCTGCTTGAAACTTGCAGGCATGGTATAACTCAAATCATAAATTCGAAGGTAAAGCGGATGCAATGCGAATACACTGATCGCCGAGTAAGGATACGAGTCGGTCCAGTCATGTGACGATGTGGTGTCGTTGATTGGCAAAATCTGAATCAACTTCAGGCCGATCTCTTTCGCCCAGCCTGCCATCGGTTTGAGGTCGGCGAATTCACCCACACCCAGGCTTTTCTCGCTGCGCAGCGCGAACACAGGAATCGCGACACCCGCCCCGCGGAACAGGCCGCCGGTGTCCCTGCGATAACATTCATCCTCCACCTTGGTCCACTGGCGGGATGCGAAAAAGCGCGCAGCGAGGGCGCGGTTCTCGCCAAGCTCGATGCTCACCACGCATTTCAATTTCAGGTCGAACAAACCATACTTATACTCAATATTCCAATCTGCGGGTAAGTAGAGATTTGTCCCCCAGACATTGGGCGCAATTTCCTGCATGGGAAGCGCGGAGAACCAGCCCCAGTTGCCTAACTCGCTCACACTTCCTAACAAACATGGCACTTGCCCAAGCGGCACCGCGGCCATCCGCAGCTGGAAGGAATGGTTGGCTTTTTCCGGAATCGCCAGATTTTCGAACGAGCCCGGGGCCGACACTGCGAGGAAAGCATTGGTTTCAAAAGCATAGTCCACGGTGCCCGCCGAACACCATGAATCGAGCAGCAGAAAGGCGTCGTGCGCCGCTAGATCCAAATGCGCGGTCCTCGGGGCATGCCATTCATCAAGCTCGACACCGTTGGCCTGCCGGAGCTGATAGTTGTACTCGATGCGGAAACAGCCCGTCCCGCGGACCCCGACCGTGGCCTCCCATTGCCCGTCGTTGATCCAATGCAACGGCGCGACTTGATCGAACCGCACGCCCTTGTCATCCAGCACGGTCGAATATTTCAACCAAAGCGACTGCCCGGCAACGGTGTGATAGTTCAGGCGGAAAACGATGTTCATGATTTCAAATCAAATGTCCGAAAACTCCGACGGGTTGGCGACACGAAAAATAAGGAGGGAGGGACTTCGGCCCACCAGTCGAAGCTCTGCTCTAACGATTTCCATCGGCTGGGTGGGCCGAAGTCCCACCCTCCTTAAACCCGTGAAGCCTTCTGCAACAGGCGCAGTTTCTCGAGCGCCGCCCCGCTGGCGATCATCTCCCGGGAGATGACGATGCCGTCGGCGAGATCGTCGGCCAGCCCGGCGCAGGCAAGCGCGGCCCCAGAATTCATCAGCACCATGTCGCGCTTCGGCCCGGTCTCGTGACCCGCGAGGATGGCTTCCAGAATGATCGCGTTCGCCCTGGCATCGCCGCCCTGGAGGTCTTCCACTTCAGCCGGCATGAAGCCGAAATCGCCCGGGTGGACCTCCGTGTCATCCAGAACGTCAAGCGGGCCTGCTTTGCAAATGCGTGTCGAGCCCATCAGGCTGACCTCATCCACCGAGCGGCCGTCGCCGGTGGTCCCGTGGACGACCCAGGCGCTCTCGCGGCCAAGGCGTTGCAAAATTTCGGCGAACGCCGGGCAGAGATCGCGGGAAAAAACCCCGACGAGCTGACATCCCGGGCGGGCGGGATTAAGCAGCGGGCCGATTAGGTTGAAGATGGTTTTCACTCCCTTGGCGGCCAGCGCTTTCCTAACACCCACGACGGCCTTGAAGGCCGGGTGATAGATCGGAGCGAACATGAACCCGATCCCCGCCTGCTCGACGCAATTTCGGAATTCGTCGGCCGACAAGTCGATGCGCACCCCAAGCGCTTCGAGCACGTCGGCACCGCCGCTTTTCGAGGTGATGCCGCGGTTGCCATGCTTTACCACCACGGCCCCCGCAGCGGCGGCGATGAACATGGCCGTGGTCGAAACGTTGAAGAGATCAAGCTGGTCGCCGCCGGTGCCGCAGACGTCCAAAGTGGCGCCTGCAAGTTCGATCAGCTCCAGTTGCGGATCGACGGCCTGTTCGAGAAACGCCTCGACGAAGCCCGCGATCTCGGCAGGCGTTTCGCCCTTGAGCGCAAGGGCTTCCAGCAGCCGCTCCTTCATCGCATCCGGCGCGCCGGCATCCAACAGAATGGCGGCGGCCTCCTGCACTTCGAGCGCGGAGAGTTCCTGTTGTTCCTCAAGATGCTGAATCAAGGCGTCCATGGCCGGAAGCTAGGCTGATGATCGATGCGCGACCAGAACGAATGGCAGCGTGGTTTTTTGCGGAAATTTTGCACAACTTTGGTGGCCGTTTGGCGCAGGCTAATCCAAGGTCGGATTCTATCAGCCCGTGAGCGTCAACCCCGCTCCGTCACGATTATGAAAAAACCGTTTGTCACTGTTCCGCTGTTACTACTCGCCCTTGCCTCGCCGTGTTTGGCGGAGGAGGCCGCGAATCCTTTCATCAAAAAGCCCGCCGCGAAACAGCCCGAGCCACCGGCCGGCGCTTCGTTCGCCAGTGTGCTGGAGAACGTGCTGGTGCCGCCCGATCTGTTGGACGACTGGCTGCGGGAACATCCGCTGAAGGAGGACGCGACCGCACTGCGGGCCGCCGTTCAGGGGTGGGTCGTCGAGGGCAAGGCGAAACTCGATCACATCGCGCTGAACCTTGGAACTACAGGGCGCAAGACCACGAATGAAACGATTCTCGAGAAGATGTATCCGACGGAGTTCGGCCCCGGTGGTCCGGGGGCATGGCCGTGGCCAACTGCCTTCGTAACCAGAAATCTCGGCCATGACGTGCAATCCGGTGTCGCAACCGCAGAGGGAATTCCATCGCTTTGGGCGAAGATGGAATATTGCGAAATGACCTCCAGCGAGTCCCATCAACTTCTCATCGAACGCACCCGCCAACCCACCGATCTATTTCTTCCCAGGTTCCACACAAAACGGCTCAGCCAGCGTGATACCAATGTGGATGAGGCAGCCGCCGATCCATTCGCTGAACCGGTTAGAGGAAAGTCTATGATAAACTACAACCAGCCGCACGGCTTGGTTTTCAAACCCGATGTAATGCAATTGGCCGGCCGTTTCGATCCGGTGCTAGACGGAAACCCGGACAATCCTCTGTCGCGACTGGTCTTCTATCGCGGGTCCATTGCAGCCCCTCAAAAAGTGAATCCAGCCAAAGGGGATGTTTCCCGGATGTCCTTCCGGACGATCCGAGTGTCCCTCCTGACATTTTCCTCGTGGCTCCAAAACCAATCGCCGATGGCGGCAACCACCGAGGCTTTCAAGGCTGCGGAGGGCTGGCGCAAGGAGAGTAATGCGGAAAACGTCGGCGAGCTTTCGACCCTAGCCCGCGCTGGCACCTGGAGCACTTTGGAAAACATCGAGGAATTCATCTATCCCACCGAATTCATGCCGAGCAATGATACCGAGATAATTGAACAATGGGAGGAAGGGAAAAAGAAAGACGGCAAGGAGGGCGTTGCGACCTTCAAGCGGATGAAGATCACGCCTCGTCCCGGCCTTGATGGAGCGGGTCTGGCGTGCGCGTTCGATACCCGCAACCTTGGCAATTCGATCGAGGCGGTATTGTCGAATGATGATCAAGGACTGATCCTGAGCTGCTACTGGGGGCGGGTCCTCCACATCGCCAATCCCGTTTATCACCGCATTAAGGTGGATGGCGAATGGATCCCGGATGTAACGATGCCGCTCTTCTCGTGGAGCCGGATCACCGCGGATGTCCGGCTCCAGCCCGGCCAATGGACGTTGCTCGGCGCAACTTCCGAGTTTCTGAAAACCGAAAAGGTGGACCGCGAGCATTGCCTGCTGGTCTTCGTGAAAGTGGAGTGACAGTTTTCGTTTTCATGTGGAAATCACAGGAAGAACCCAAGTCCAACCACCTCGCTCCGTGGTGGTGGACGACCGCGCTGTTTTCGCTGTCAGCCATCCTTGTCGCGGGAGCCGGGCTGATGCTGTCCAAACAGACGGATAGAATCTCCGTGAAGCCGCCCGGCAACCAAGCGGATGACAGCTTCCGGCAGATCGCCCGACGGGTGGATGAGATAGAGCGGCTGTGGCAAACCGCATTGGAGAATCAAGCGACCCGGCTGCTGGCATCCCCAAAGGTGGGAATCGAGGTTTCCGGGGTGGCCCAGTATTCTCGGCTCAATTCCAACATCTCCGATCCGGCGCGTGCCCATCACCGGGCGGATGGAGCGGCTTCGGTGGTAAAGCCGGTGCTGGAAAAATTCACCAGGAAGGATGCGGGAGAATGGGTCTTCAATGAATCCCAGATTCTATCAGGGTCCGGCTGGATCGAGATGCCAGACCGTCCGCTGGCATGGTGGCAGGGCAACGGGCGCTCCGCGGTCGTCCTGCTGCTAGATTCCAACGAGGCCTCAATGGTGGTCGCTGCCGATTTGCAGGATCGTTTCAAATCGGCGGCATCCGGACCGGGAGTCCTTTCATGGGAAGGCCCGTCCGGAAAAGCCTGGCTGACGAACGGCAAACCCGCGCCGGATCAAAAGCCCGACGAAATTCTCCGCCACGTCTCGCGCTTCGGCGATTGGACGCTGCGGCGGTTCTATCCGGTGCGGGTCGTGACGAGCTACCGGAACCCGGTGCTCGCCGGATCGTTCGCGATGGCGGCGCTGTTGTTAGCGGGCGGGATCGCCATCGTTTCGTGGCAACGCAAAGCCACCCGCCTCGCGGAGCAGCGGGTCAGTTTCGTCAACCGCGTCTCCCACGAATTGCGCACGCCGCTGACCAACCTTTTGCTCAACACGGACCTCGCGCTCGACGGCCTGTCGGTAGGTGAAGGCAAGCTGAGGCGACGGCTCGGCTTGATCCGTGAGGAAACGTCGAGACTCTCCCGGATCGTGGACAACGTGCAGACCTTCGCCCGCATGGAACGCGGGAAATTAGAAACGCGTCCCGTCGCTTGCGATGTCGGGAAGATTGTGAGCGAGCTGCGGGAGAACTTCGCACCTTTGTTCGAGCGGAAGTCGATCAGCTGCGAGTTCGATTGCGCCCTAACCGATGAACTCCCGCTGGATCGCGATGCGCTGTCGCAAATTTTATCGAATTTGCTCTCCAACGTGGAGAAATACGCAGGCGAGTCGACGAAGGCCTGCGTCGCCATTTCGCAGGCGGCGGGAAATCTAATCGTTGAGGTGGAGGACAATGGGCCTGGGATTCCGGTGGAAGCTAGGAAACGGATTTTCCTTCCATTCGAACGTGCCGGATCGCGCGTGGACGAGGGAGCCACCGGCACCGGGCTCGGCCTCGCGATTAGCCGCGATCTGGCGGAACAAATGGGCGGGTGCCTGGAGCTGCACCCGCTTTCCAAGGGAGCGAAGTTCAGGCTGATCATTCCGGTGCGGGAAAGGACGATGGCATGACCATTTTGTTGGCGGAGGACGATGCGCTAACCCGCGAGGCGGTGGCCGAATTGCTGGAAGGCGAAGGCCATCGCGTGGTGGCTGCGAAGAACGGTCTCGAAGCCATTGAGGCTTGGAAGGCCCATCGTCCGGGCCTTGTGCTGCTGGATATCATGATGCCGGGCGCGAGTGGCTACGAAGTTTGCCGGGCGATCCGCCGCGACGACCGGCGAACTCCCATCGTTTTCCTATCCGCGAAGTCCGAGGAAGTGGATGTTGTCTTGGGACTTGAGCTCGGCGCGGACGATTTCCTGCGCAAGCCTTTTGGCAAGCACGAGCTTCTTGCAAGGGTCCGCGCCGTTCTGCGCCGCCACGAGGACCCTCTAACGACCGAGGTCATTTCCTTCGGACCATGGCAAATCTATCCGAAACGCCTTATCGCGAAACGCGGAGACGTGGAAATCGAACTCAGCGTGAGGGAGGTGAAGGTGATCGTGCTCCTTTTCAGTCGCCGTGGCGAAGTGGTGACGCGCGACGAATTGCTCAACGAGTGCTGGGGGCTGGAATATTTCCCCGAGTCCCGCACGCTGGACCAACACGTCCTGAATCTCCGCAAAAAGATCGAGGCCGATCCGTCGCAACCGCTACTGATCGAGACTGTGCGCGGCGCGGGCTATCGCTTCCCTGCGCCGGGATCGACGATTGACTTTACCGGGCAGGCTTCGTTTAAAGCTGACTGATGAATCCAAAGAAACGGCTTGCGGGAAGGTTTCTGCCATCGCGGGTATATGCGAGGTGGAAATGGACGGTTCGCACGGGGCTGTCGGCCTTGCCGCTGCTGCTGTTCGTCACGGGCAGCGTGGTGTTTTACCTGACGCCGAGCCGTTACGAGAGCACGGCCGTTTTCGAATACCTGGGGAAACGCACCCTGCAGGAAGCGGCAGCGCTGTTGAAGTCGCACAATGTTATTTCCCGGGCGATCACCAATCTCGAACTAACGAAACGCATGGAGATGGATTCCGAGAGCCTTTCCAGAGTGATTTCGAAGTGCTCCAGAACGACGGTGGACCCGGCAACCGGCATGATTAAACTGCGGGTCGAACTTGTTGAAAAAGACATCGCCCGCGATCTGGCTGCCGAGATTCCCCAAGCGCTCGATGCCTATGAAAGATCCTTGGCGGCCGTGGAGATCGGCGTCCGCTTGGAAGCGGCGCTCGATGCGGTAGCCCGTGGCGAAGATGAGGCCAGTGCAAAACGCCAGGACCTTGCCCGGATGATTTCCGTCCGCGGCGACCAGGCGGCGGACCCTGTCTCGCAGTTGGATCTCGATGCGGCGCGGGGCGAGTGGGAACGTGCCAACCGGCGGGTCCTAGATCACCGGGAGCGGGCCGACGATGCCCGGCGGGAATTGTCGGCACTTGGAAGAACGGTGGTGATTCACTCCCAGCCATCGATTTCCGAGAATCCGACTGGTAGAAATTCGGGCGAGACGATGCTTGAAATCATCGCGCGTTCCCTGGGCATCGGGTTGGCCTATGCGCTGGCAGTGCCCTACCTCCTGGAGCTGGCATTTCCCGGCCGTCGGCGGTCAGCCCCGGTCAAAGGCGCGTGGTCCGAGTCGGCGGAAGGTTCCGGATTCGAAGCCGTGCGTGCGAATGGTTAGACGGAAACCCTTTAGCGGGCACCCGCGGGTTTGACATCGCCGCCCGGTTGGAAACACTCCGGACATGTACGAGGCAGCAGGAAAATTGAAATGGATCGGGAGCACGCAAAGTTTCCCGAGTGGCTTCTCCAAGCGCGAATTCGTGGTCACCACCGCGCACGACAAATACCCGCAGGACATCAAGTTTGAGATCGTGAAGGACAAGTGTCCGCTGCTGGATTCCTTCGAACCCGGCCAGGACGTCCAAGTCAGCTTCGACATCCGGGGCAACGAGTACAACGGGAAATATTTCGTCAATTTGGCCTGTTGGAAAATCCAGGCTGCGGACGGATCGCCGCAAGGTTCCGGCGGCGGTGAGCCATCGCGCCGCCAGAGTCCGGCGGCTGCGAGCAGCGAACCTTCCGCCGCAGACCTGCGCAGCGATTCGGATTTCGACGACGAGAGTCCGTTCTAGTGCGCACGCGCCCGGAGGGCGCGACGCTCTGAATAAGGGGAAGGGAGGTCTCCTCCCTTCACATGGACGAGACGTCCATGCCCCTTAAGAAGAGTTCCGCACCGCATGGAGCGGAGCTTCCATCCGCCGCAGGCGGCGGCGGAGAATGCCAGACTCCGGGCGGTAGTTAGGATTCGTTAGATCGTCACTTCGGGGGTTCGTCCTTGGCGGGAACATAAATCAGCCCGCCGCCATTGATGCAGTAGCGCTGATTGGTAGGCGTCTTGTAGCCCTCGCCCTCGAAAACGTGGCCCAGGTGGCTGTCGCATTTCGCACAGGTGACTTCGACACGGGTCATGCCCATGGTGACGTCCTTTTTGAGATGCACGTTCTCCGCCTTCGCCGGATCGTAGAAGGACGGCCAGCCGCAACCCGAATCGAACTTCTGTTCGGAGGAGAACAGCAACGCCTTGCACGCGGCGCAATGATAGTTGCCCTTCCCCTGATGCTTGAACTCCTTGTAAATCGCTCCATCGGCACGCTCGGTGCCTGATTCGCGAAGGATGTGGTACTGCTCGGCAGTGAGGAGTTTCTTCCATTCGGCATCGGTCTTGACGACTTTTCCGGTGGGTTCTGCGGGAGCTTCGGTGCGGGTTTCCATAACGGGTTTCTTGGTATCTTCGGCGGAACACGCCGCAAGAGTGACGGAAAAAATCAGGGTGCTGATAGAGCGGATGGTGATCATGATGGGAACAGGGGTTGCCTGCATTTCGGAGCAACGAAACGTAAAGATATTCCCGCCATCCGCAACCCGCCTCAGGCAAATTGTTCGACGAGCACGGCCTTGGCGTAGTCGCGGTTCATGCGGGCGATGTGATCGACGCTGATTTCCTTCGGGCACGCGGCCTCGCACTCATATTGGTTGGTGCAATTTCCAAATCCTTCGGCATCCATCTGACGAACCATGGCGAGCACGCGCTTGTGGCGCTCCGGCTGACCTTGGGGCAAGTGCCCGAGGTGGGAGACCTTCGCGGCGACGAACAACATCGCGGAGGCGTTTTTGCAGGACGCCACGCACGCGCCGCAACCGATGCAGGCCGCGGCGTCGAAGGCGTGGTCCGCATCGTTTTTCGAGATCGGAATCGAGTTGGCATCGACGCTGGACCCCGTGCGGACATCGATGTAGCCGCCCGCCGCCACGATGCGGTCGAAGGCGGAGCGGTCCACGATCAAATCCCGGATCACCGGAAATGGATTGGCGCGGAACGGCTCGATCCAGATCGTGTCGCCATCGGCAAATTTCCGCATGTGCACCTGGCAGGTCGCGGTGGCGCGCTCCTTGCTGTGCGGGATCCCGTTGATGGTTAGAGAACAGGATCCGCAGATTCCCTCGCGGCAATCGTGGTCGAAATGGATCGGCTCGTCCCCCTTGACGATCAATCGCTCGTTCACGATATCGAGCATTTCCAGGAAAGAGGCTTCGGTCGGGATTTCCTTGGCGTCGTAGGTTTCGATCCTGCCCTTGGCCTTGGGCCCGGACTGCCGCCATACTTTGAGTGTCAGATTCATGGAGATTTCGCTGCTAGCGTTTCAGGATCATGGGCGATCCCGCCGGCGGCAGAGTAAGGAGGTTTCCGCCACGGGCTAGGAGAAAAATCCGGTCCGGGGTCGTTTGCGGGGCCTATTGCGCTGGCCGCTCGAATTCGGTGAGTGTTGGATTTCAGGCGAATCTCCCTGAGGCTGAAGGTTTGAATTTTTCAGATTTGGGAGAATTTGAAATGTAAGGTGATCGGAGTGCCGTTCCCGCAAGAGTTCCGCCCCCCATCCAGCAGAGCCGAAGCCGCCACGGCGCGCCAGTGAGCGTTTCCGTGCCATGTGCCTAAAGAGGAAAATAGAACCGCCGTTTCAGTGGCGGTTTCGTCATCATTTTCCCATCGCTCTTTCGGACTGTCAGGGATCGTTTTGGCTTCCATGCCCACGCACCAACCTCGGAAGCAGCTAACTGGTAAAAAAGCCACCCACGATATTCTCTTCCGGCACGTCCACGGCTCGAACCTCATTTACAACTGCGCCTGGGAAGATCCCCGGATCGACCGCCAGCTCATGCAACTCGATGGTGACAGCACCGTCGTCATGATCACCAGCGCGGGCTGCAATGCGCTCGATTACCTGCTAGACAATCCTGCCCGAATCCACGCGATCGACGTCAATTATCGCCAGAACGCCCTGTTGGAACTCAAGCAGGCCCTCATCGCCCGCGATCACTTCGATGATCTGTTCGAGATGTTCGGCATTGGCTCGCACGTCGGACACCGGGAATTGTATGCTGGCGTGCGCCATCAGCTCAGCGGGTCCGCGCAGATGTTCTGGGACAAGCGCATCGGTTTCTTCAACCCGCAGAGCCTCAAAAAATCCTTCTATTATCATGGCACGTCCGGTCTCGCCGCGTGGGTCATGGGGAACGCGCTCTTCAAGCTCCGCCCTAACATCAAGAACTTTGCCGCCTGCCTGCTCGACTGCCGGACGCTCGAAGAACAGCGCGAAGCCTATGCCTTGATCGAAACCGAGGTCTGGGGCCGCTTCAGCAACTGGCTGTTCCGCCAGCCCGCGCTCATGACCTTGCTCGGGGTGCCCCGGCCACAAATCAACCTCATCGAGGCCTCCTATCCCGGCGGTCTAACCGGCTACGTGAAGGATAAATTGAAACACGTCATGACCGAGCTGCCCATCGAGGACAACTACTTCTGGCGCGTTTACATCACCGGCTCCTACACCCTCCATTGCTGCCCGAACTACCTCCGCCGCGAGAACCAGAAAATTCTGAGGCAGCGCATCGGCCGCCTGCAACCACACACCGGCACGCTTTCTAACTTTCTGCGGGAGAACCCATCGGCCTACTCGCATTACGTCCTGCTGGACCATCAGGACTGGCTCGCGTGGAACGATCCGGCCGCCCTGCGGGAGGAATGGGAACTCATCCTCGCTAACAGCCGCCCCGGCACCAAAATCCTCATGCGCTCCGCCGGCCTCGATCTCAGCTTCGTCCCGGCTGAGGTGCGCGACCGCCTCCGTTTCCAACCCGAGGTCACCGCGGCGGCGCATCGCCTGGACCGCGTCGGCACTTATGGCAGCACCCACTTTGCCGAGGTCATCGCATGAGCGACTCGCTGCAGCGTTACTATGCGCTCCATGCGCGGGTCTATGACGCCACCCGCTGGACGTTTCTGTTCGGCCGCGAGCGCATCTTGCACCGCATCGCCGCCATCTATAAACCGCAGCGCATCCTCGAGGTCGGTTGCGGCACCGGCCGCAATCTCCAGAGCCTGCGAAAAATTTTCCCGCAGGCGGAAATCACCGGCATCGATCTATCAGCGGACATGTTGGAAATCGCCAGACGTAAGACCCACGGCGTCGAATTGATCCAGCAGGCCTACGCCGCCCCGGTTGCGGGAAATTTCGATCTCGTCCTGTTTTCCTACGCGCTCTCGATGTTCAACCCCGGCTGGGAACAAGCCCTCCGCGCCGCCAAGGCCGATCTAACTCCCGGCGGTCTGCTAGCGATAGTCGATTTCTCCCACTCCCGTTTTGGCCTCTTCCGCCGCTGGATGGGCGTCAACCACGTCCGCATGGAAGGCCATCTTTGGCAGGAAGCAGGTGTTAGCCTTAAACCGCTGGTCGATGAACGCCACTCCGCCTACGCTGGCATCTGGCACTACGGCCTATTCATTGGGCGCAGCTCGTAAAGCTCGCATCTCGGGGGTTGCCAAAGCGGGTCGGTGCGCCAGAATCCGCCCCGTGAAAGTCAAAAAAGCCGTCATTACGGCCGCCGGAAAATCCCAGCGCACCCTGCCGCTGCAAACGCTCGTGGACCGCGACGGCAGTTCGAAATCCGCCTTGGCCATCCTCGCCGAGGAAATCACCTCCGCCGGCATCGAGGAAATCGCCGTGATCATCTGCCCCGGCGACGAAACCGCTTACGCCGCTGCCGCCGGACAGCACGCCGGACGCATGCGTTTCATCGAGCAGCCAGACGCACTCGGCTACGCTCACGCCGTTCACTGCGCCGCCGGGTTCACCGGCGCTGACCCGTTCCTGCTGATGGTCGGCGACCACCTCTATCTGAGCCGCACCGACACGTCCTGCGCGGCCCAACTGTTAGCCACCGCCGCCGCGGAAAATTGCGCCGTCTCCGCCGTCCAGGCCACCCACGAGAGCAAGCTCCCGCTCTACGGCGCCATCGGCGGGCGGCGCCTCCCGGGCAGCGATTTCCTCTATCAGGTCGAGACCGTCATCGAGAAACCCACTCCCACCGAGGCCGAGCAGAAACTCGTGGTCCCAGGCCTTCGCGCGGGGAATTACCTCTGCTTCTTCGGCCTGCACGTGCTCACCCCCACGGTCATGGAAATCCTCGCCCGCCAGCTTGCGGACGGTCCTGCCGACCTCTCCGCCGCGCTCTCCGAAATCGCCCGCCGCGAGCGCTACCTCGCCCACCAGCTTCAGGGCCGCCGCCACGACATCGGCGTCCGCTACGGCCTTCTAACGGCCCAGCTTGCCCTGGGCCTCGCCGGCAAGGACCGCGACGAGGTGCTCACCAACATCGTCGAGCTGCTCGCGCAATCCCACGCCTAACCGGTCATGGCCCTGCTCCCCCTCATCACCTCCACGGACGACGTCGTCCGCAACCAGTCGCTCGACGCGGCCTGCGAAAAACTAACACTCGCGGAACTCCTCGCCGAAGCCGATGCCCTCGACGCGTTCCGACGCACCAGCGAGAATCTCTATCACCGCGTCCGCGCCCTGCTGTTCCTCTATTCCATCCACCGATTCCACCTCCCGCTCAGGCTTGCGGGCGACAAGCCGGGAGCGATTCCTTTCAAAGGCTACGAAAATCTGCTCGAACGGCGCTTCGAGGAAGCCATCGACGTTTTTCTGAAAACGCAGTTGTCGGAAGGCCCAAGCGACGGCATCTCCAGCGCCCTCGCCTCCGTCTATCAGCGGCTCGCTTTTCAAACCCTCGCCGACCAGGTCCGCCGCAGTGTCCGCAGCGTGAGCGGAAATCAGTGGATGTTCCGCATGGGCCACCCGGCAGACCAACCGCTGCGCATCCATCCGGAGATCGCGAGGCGCGATCCCGCCACCGGCACCTATCCGATCCTGCGCGAGCGCACGCCGGTGCGCATGGATCTAACGCACTGCGGCTGGAGCGACATCTTCTTCCTCGGCATGGACTACCCGGAGGGCGCGAAGGTTCTCAATATCTCCATCGACCTCGCCGTCCACGGCCGCGACAAGGCCCCAAGTCCGCCGGTCGAAGCCAGCCTGCGGATCATCGAGGAACCCATCCTCCGCCTGACCAGCGTCGATCTCGGTTGCAGCGCGGAAATTTCCAGCCTCAACGAAGTCTTCGATTTCGCCAAAGACTACCTAGGCCTGCTCAAGGCCGCCGTCATCGCCAGCGGCATCGTCCCGCCCGGCATCGAGGGCTCCGGCCAGAGCCTTGCCGATTTGTTAGCCCGCGTCGTCGGTCCGGGAAAAGGCCTCGAACTCGTTTCCAACGTCAACAACATCCCCAAGGGCTCGCGCCTCGCCGTTTCCACCAACTTGTTAGCCGCGCTGATCAGCGTCTGCATGAGAGCCACCGGGCAGGCCCGTTCGCTCACCGGCCCGCTCGAGGAAAACGAGCGCCGCATCGTGCTCGCCCGCGCTTTGTTAGGCGAATGGATCGGCGGCTCCGGCGGTGGCTGGCAGGATTCCGGCGGCGTCTGGCCCGGCATGAAACTCATCCAAGGCACCTTCGCCAAGGAGGGCGATCCCGAGCATGGCATTTCCCGCGGCAGGCTGATGCCCACCCACAAGGTCCTCGACGACACCGACGTCCCCGCCAGCGCCCGCCAAAAACTTCAGGACTCGCTCGTCCTCGTCCACGGCGGCATGGCGCAAAATGTCGGCCCGATCCTGGAAATGGTCACCGAGAAGTATCTCCTGCGCAGCGGCCCCGAGTGGATCGCCCGCCAGCAGACTCACGGGATTCTCGAAAAAATCCTCTCCGCTCTTCACACCGGCGACATCCCGGCCATCGGCGCGGCGACCACCGAGAATTTCCGCCAGCCGATCCAGACGATCATCCCTTGGGCCAGTAATCTCTACACGGAGACGCTCATCGAAAAAGTCAGCGCCGAGTTCGGTCCCGACTTCTGGGGCTTTTGGATGTTAGGCGGGATGGCCGGCGGCGGGATGGGCTTCATTTTTGCGCCTGCTAGAAAGGCCGCGGGCCAGGCACGACTCCAGGCGATCATGTCCGAAACCAAGGAAATGTTAGCCTCGGCGCTGCCCTTCGCGATGGAGCCGGTCGTTTACGATTTCGCCATCAACGAGCGCGGCACCTGGGCGGATCTGCTAGTCGGCGAGGACGCGCTGATGCCGGCCGGTTACTACAGCTACATCGTCCCCCAGCTTCTGCGAAAAGGTCGCCACGAACTCTCGCCGGTCCGCCTCGCCGAGCTCGACCATTTCGCCACCGCCTGCCGCGACCACCCCGAACTCCGCGGCATGGTCCAGACGCTTTTCGACTCGATCTTCCCTCGCAGTTTGGGAAACGGCCGCAACCGCGAATCGCTATCCGAAATTCTCGCCAGCCACGGCTTCGACCGCAGCGCCCACGAACAGATCCGAGGGGATCTCAAGGCTGGGCGCATTGGCCTCGCCCAGAATCGGCTCCCCGCGAATGCCATCATTGAGGATGTTAGGGAAACCGACCTCACCCAAGCATGCGCCATTTCCGACGCCTCGCGGACGAGAGGTCTAACCGCTCTAAAAAACGGAGAAGTGGCCGTCGTCACCCTCGCCGCCGGAGCCGGCTCCCGCTGGACCCAGGGCGCGGGTGTCGTCAAGGCGTTGCATCCGTTTTGCAAACTGGGTGGCCGCCACCGCTCGTTCATCGAGACCCACCTCGCGAAAAGCCGCAAATCCGGACGCGAGGCCGGCACCCCGATTCCTCACATTTTCACCACCAGCTACTTCTCCCACGACCCGACCGAGCGCTTTCTAACGCATTACGAAAACTACAACTACCCAGGCACGCTCTATCTCTCGCAGGGGAAATCCATCGGCTTGCGGACCGTGCCCACCGTCCGCGACCTCCGCTTCGCCTGGGAGGAAATGCCCCAGCAGGTGCTCGACGTGCAGCAGCAAAAAGTCCGCGACTCACTCCGCACCGCCCTTCTCCACTGGGCGGAGACCACCGGCGAGGCCAGCGACTACACGGACAATCTCCCGCTGCAATGCCTTCACCCTGTAGGCCATTGGTACGAAGTCCCCAACCTTCTGAGAAACGGCACCCTCGCCAGCCTGTTAGCCGATCGCCCGCAGCTCCAAACCCTCGTCCTCCACAACATCGACACCGTCGGCATGAACGTGGACCCAGCGCTGCTAGGCCACCATCTGGACAGCGGCGCGGGCCTCAGTTTCGAAGTCATCACCCGCCGCCTCGAGGACCGCGGCGGCGGCCTTGCCCGCGTCAATGGCCGGCCGCAGCTCGTCGAGGGCCTCGCGATGCCACGCGAGGAGGACGAGTTCAATCTATCGTATTATAACAGCAACACCTGCTGGATCCAGATCGACGCCCTGCTAGAAGCCTTCCAGCTCGCCCGCGCCGACCTAACCGACCTGGAAAAAGTCAACACCGCCATCCGCACCCTCGCCGCGCGGATGCCCACCTACATCACGCTCAAAGAGGTCAAAAAGCGCTGGGGCCATGGCCAGGAAGACATTTTCCCCGTCTGCCAGTTCGAAAAACTGTGGGTGGACATGAGCAACCTGCCCTCGTTAGAAACGAAATACATCGCCGTCCCCCGCCTCCGCGGCCAGCAGCTTAAGGACCCGTCCCAGCTAGACGGCTGGCTCCGCGACGGCTCGGCCGCGTATTTGGAAGGGCTGTGCGAGTGGAAGTAGGGGGAAGGGACGTCTCGTCCCTTCGCATGGACGAGACGTCCATGCCCCCTACTTGACACCCTCTTACTCCCGTGGTCACCTCCGGTAAGATCATGAAACCGCAATTCGTCACTTTTGAAGAACTCGACCGCGAGGCCCGCGCTGATGTCGCCCGCGACGCAGAACGGCTGCGCAATGGCGAAATCACGCCGGAGGAGTTGCAGGAGGAGAACTCGATTTTCCCGATGAACGCCAAAATCACCGTCCGAGATCTAACGGGATTCCTCACTAGAACGTATCTTCAGGAATGAACATGGCCGACTCCGGGTGGTTCAGCGAGGTAAGCGATTTCAAAGAAGTCCTAAGCACGCCGTTGGATGGCCAGCTGCCGCTTTTGGTCGGAGGCCACGCTGTAAACCTTTGGGCAATCGTCTATCGAGAACGTGTTGGTCGTGAATTGGATCAATGGCTTCCTCTCAACAGCAAGGATCTGGACCTCGTCGGAACAACTGACTTGCTGGATGCCATGAAAAAGAAGTTTGGCGGGGACGTGCGCTTTGCCGGCCCGCGTAGTCCTATGGTGGGGCAATTAATTGCAAACCTGCAATTGTTACCCTTCTTCAAGCCAAACTCGCAAACCTGGCCCAGCTGGACCAAGCGAACAGGAACGATTTCAAACATGTGAGCATCATGCTTTTAATCGTGCGGGCGTATCTTCGTGAAGTGGTCTCCATTGCTGAATCTGGAATTCTTGACTCACGTGCTGCCATCGGTCAGCTGGAACATTTCCGAAGGGTCATCTCCTCGTCCGAGTCAATAAAATGCTTCGTTGATCACGACATCCAGTGCGATTGTGTCTGGCCCCGCGACCTTCTAACTGCGGCGAAGGACCTGCGGATTCAGAATTTCGTGAAACACCGGCTGCCAAGTTGAACCGTCGCCTCCTCCCAGCTAGACGGCTGGCTCCGCGACGGCTCGGCCGCGTATTTGGAAGGTCTGTGCGAGTGGAAATAGGGGGAAGGGACGTCTCGTCCCTTCGCATGGACGAGACGTCCATGCCCCCTACTTGGCTGAACTTCGACATTGCATGGATTCAGCGGCGGGAGATATAATCGTCACTGAAAGCGGGAGCGGCGGTCCGGTCCGAAATTTTTGAAATAGACTGATCCGGAATCCATTCACCTGTCGGATCAATTGTGAAACCTGAAACTATCTACCCCATGAAACTCCATTCAAAACTCACTGTCATTGGTTCGGTCGCAGCTCTCGCCACCAGCCCGCTCGCCTTTGCTAACAAAGAGGCACCCGTTAAACCCGAGGCCGCTGAAGTGGTCATTGGAGAGGAAGTTCCCGACGGCGATGAAGTTGTCGTCGATGCCGGTGAAACCTCCGAGGAAATCGTGATCGATGAGACCGTGGTTGATTTGGAAGACCGCGGTTCCGAGGGCGAGGTGACCGAGGGTGAGGCGATCCCTCTCGACTGGGTCAAGCGCGGCGACGGCGAAAATCCCGACGTGATTTTTTACAACATGGCCGGCGGAGAAGCTCCTGTTTTCAAAGGCGAAACCGCGGCGAAGGCATTCGGCCAGGATGAAAAAGCGGTTGCGATCGAGGCGCAGGACGCGCCGGTGGTTTCACCGATCCAACGGGAGAAAAAAGCCCCTGTCGCTCTAATCAAAAAGGGTCGGGTTTTCCTCCGCTGATCGTTGCAGCCGATATGATTTCCTTCAAAGCCGCCGGGTCAATCCGGCGGCTTTTGTATTCCCGAAATTTCGATGAAAGCAGCTGCCTCCCTAATTTCTTTTTGCGCGATCGTTCCTCACGCGTCGTTCGGCTTGAGCGCGGACGAGGCAGGTCGTCCGAGTCCGCCGCCCGAATCCCGGTCCACCGATCGGTCCGTGCCGGAAAAGGCGGACTCGTCGGACGCGGTGAAGGCCGGGCAGGATGATATCCTGCTTCCCGCGCTGCTCGGCCTTGCCATCGCCAATCGTTCCGAGTCCGCGCTCGACCTCCAGCGGCAGGGCGGAGCGGGCCTGCGGACCGCGGGATTATCCGATGGGGAATCCGCGGCGATCCGCAAAATTGCCGAACCTTCGCTTGGCCAGCCGGTTTCCCTTCGCTCGCTGGATGAACTCACCAAAAAACTGGAGGTCGCTTTCCGGTCGTTGGGCCGGCCATTCATGCAGGTCAGCTTTCCGGAGCAGGAAATCACCTCCGGCATTGTCGCCATTCTGATCCAGCCGGCCCGCGCGGGTCAGGTGCTTCTATCGGGCAAGCCGGCGTTCGGTGGAGGATTTGCCGCCAAGGCATTCAGGACTCGTCCGGGCGATGAAATTCTTGGGGACAGCATCGTCGAGGATCTGGAATGGATGAACGAGAACCCGCTGCGGCGCGCATCCATCGCCTACACGGATGGACCGACGCCCGAGACACTGGATCTAACTCTTCGCCTCGTCGCACGCAAAGCGTGGCGGATTTACGCCGGGATCGACAATCAACTCAGCAACGATCTCGGGGACGAGCGGCTGTTCCTAGGCTTCCAACATGGCGATCTGTTATCGCTCGACCACCGGCTCACGGCGCAGGTCACCTCGGCGCTCGATCCTCATGATTTGCTCGGAGTTAGCGGCATTTATGAAATCCCGCTGCCGGTCCGTCATCTGCTCCAGGTTTCGCTCGGCTATACGGAGTCCGAATCTAACAATGCAGGGCCGATCGACCAGAGCGGCCAGTTCTCGCGGGTCGCGCTGGGCTACCGCGTGCCGCTGCCACGCTGGAAGTCGATCAGCCACGAGTGGCGGCTGGGGCTTGAGTTTAGGAACAACGAATACTCCTTTTCCAACAGTCCGTCCGCGACCGTGAATTTTTTCAACGTCGAAACCGGCTGGAAAGGCCGACTCACCGACCGCCTCGGCATGTCCCGGCTCGACGCATCGCTTTCCTACAATCCCGGCCAGGGAATTCTCGGATCCAATGACGAGGACTACATCGCACTCGGCGGCTCGGGAGCCGAGTCGCTGGTCGGACGTTTGGAGTTGGAACGCACCTTGAAGCTGGGCGGAGATACGACCTTGGTCGGCCGGGCGCGCGCCCAATGGTCGGATTCGAGCTTACTGTCATCGGACCAGATTTCGGCCGGCGGATACAACCGCGTCCGGGGACTCGATGAAACCGTGGGCTACGCCTCGACCGGGATCGTCGCCACCCTGGAGCTTCAGTCGCGCTTCTATCAGACACCTTGGGTCGGCTCTTTTCAGGGAATTTCCTTCATCGATGCGGCCGCTTTGCATCGCGACGAGGATACGGATGCCGGACAACTCGCCTCGGTGGGTGTCGGCATCCGCTGGCGGTTCGAGGAAACGGTTTCCTCGCGCATCGACTTGGGAATCCCCATCGACCACCCGGATGACATCGGTGGAAATCCTCGCATCGAGTTCTCCGTTAGCACCAGTTTTTGACGTCAATTCGGGCCTTGGAGAATCGTGTTGTCCGCCGAAGGTGGAACGGGCTCGCCCGCGCCGCCCTCAGTGAGAAGGAATCCGGCGGGCACGATCCCGGTGGCGCCCAGGCTGAAATCGAAGGAGTCCGCCCCCTGATTGTTAGTCGCGGGAAGTTCTCCCACGTAAACGGGGCTGCCGCCTTCCTGGGTTTTCACCCACAAGTAGCGCCGCACGGTCGGGTCGGCCGATAGATTGCTAACGACAAGTGTGCCGGTGTCCCGTGCCGCATCGTAGATAGGGATGGCTAACGGGTCAGCATCGGGCGCGGCAAGTTCGCCAGCCCGCAGAACGGTCGTGCCGGAGGCAAGGTCGGCCCCTGCCAATGCGTCGCCTAACATCGCAGCGAGCGGAGGCCCATCCTTGCTCAGCGCCAGACCGCCAGCTGTCTCGCCGGTGGTTCCCGGAGGCACCATCCGCATGACGATGGGCCATGCCATCCCGGCGACGGCTTCGAAGCGCTGGCGGTCCCGCTCCTGAAAATTCTCCAATTTGTCGCGGAGCACTTCGATTTCCTGGATCAGCCGCCTCGTTTCCACCTTCGCATAACCTTTGCCGTCGCTGGCCGCGCTGGTGTCGGGCAGATCGCCTTTTTGCAGATCTGCCACGTCGGGTCCGTCCCGATCTGCGGGAGACCCCGGCGTCGCGATTTGCGGTGGGCTTGGAGGCGAAGCTGCTGATCCGTCAGGGCGATTTTTCGCTAACTGATGCACGGTGGCCGGATCGCGGTCGAGGACCAGAGCCATCGTTAGAACCGCAGCGGCCGCCCACCCGGAAATGCCGAACCAGTTGGTGCCTTTCGACGGGTTGAGTCCCAGCCGCTCCTGCAGGCGCTCGAGTTGGCCGGCGCGCGGAGCGATGGGAACCGTGGTGACGACCGCGACCGCCGTGGCGAGGCAAGCCATTTCCTGATAGGCGCTTCTTAGCTCCGGGTCATGGCGCATCGCCTCGTCGAAGCCGGCTGCCTCGTCGGCATCCAGCATTCCAAAGGTCCGCCAGGCGGCGCTCTCGTGTGGATCAGAATTCATGGCGGGATAGTTGGTTGCGCACTTTTTCCAAGGCGCGGCGGAGTCGGTTTTTCACTGTCCCCAGCGGACTTCCAAGGTGAGCGGAAATCTCCGAGTGGGTGTATTCCAGGAAAACGGCGAGCTCCAGGCAGCGGCGTTCCTCCTTTTCAAGAATGTCTAACGAAGCCCGCACCCGCCGCCAATCGTCGAGGGCCATGACGCGCGGATCCTCAAGCTGCTCCGGCGGCGCATGCAAATGGATCGACACCACCCGCGAGGAGTCCCGCTTGCCGCGATGGCGGTAGCGCAGCCGGTCGATGCAGTAGCCGCGCATCACCGCAAACGCCCAGACAAACGGGGGCGATTGCCTTGCATCGTAGTCCGCAGCCCGATGCCACATCCGCACGAAAGTGTCCTGCACCGCCTCTTCCGCCTCGCGCCGGTCGCCCAACATCCTGCAGGCCGCGCCCAGCAATACCGGACTCCACATTTCATGAAGCTCGGTGAGCGCCGAGCCATCCTCTTTCGCCATCCGCTCAATCAACGCCACCGCCTCGCCGCTCCGATCTACGCCTAAGCCCGTGAAATGGGGAATTGTCGTGGCGTCGGCCATGGAATGCGGTCGGTTCATTGGCGAGGGTCGCTGCCGGGATGATCCGTCATTTCCAGCGGGTTGGCCCTCTCAATTTCGCGAAACTGAGAATGGCCCGGAGCTTGCTTCCTGCCGCCGGTCCCTTAAACCCTCCGCATCCCACCATGCCCAATCTCAAAGACAAAATCGGTTTCACAGACAACGGACCTGCCATCGCCTCCCCTGCCGAGG
Source organism: Akkermansiaceae bacterium (assembly GCA_031389115.1). GTDB lineage: Bacteria > Verrucomicrobiota > Verrucomicrobiia > Verrucomicrobiales > Akkermansiaceae > Luteolibacter. The sequence continues at coordinate 44,120 of JANMSI010000134.1, read as the reverse complement.
AAAACCGCCTGCGCGAGTTTGTAAATTTGAAGCTGGCGGCGCGGGGCTATCCGATCGTCGGCGACGAGGGCGACTATCCGTTTCTCGACCTCGGGCGCTCGCTGATCGCCAGCTTCCAGGAAAAAACGCGGCTGCTCTCGGACTATCTGTGCCCGGCGGACGCCTCGATCGACGCCTTTCTGCGGGATTACTTGGGCAGCGAAATCGTGGCGGAAGTCTTCCCGGATGGCATGCATTTGCTGCCCACCAGCCCGTTGATCATGGAGCGGCATGGGATTGCCCGGATGCTCTCGCTGCCGCCGGATGAGGACGAATTCAAGTCATCGATCCTGAGTTCCTACCGCGTCCATCAGGGCGTCTGCCACAATCCGGCAAGCGACCGGCGCACCACCGAGGGCGTTTTCCACGTGGCCGAGGGCGGCCTGCCGATCCCCGCCGACAAGAAGGGGGTGCCGAAGGGCGTATTCGCACGGCTGCTGAAACACGCTTTAGCCCCACCACCGGAAATCATGACGCTACCCTTCACCGGGACCAGCGAGAATCCGGCGAAGGTTTTCGTTTCTCTGTTGCTGCGCCCGGTGGTGTCACCGGAAGTGCCCGGCGTCTCTCCGGAAAAATCCATGGAAACGCGGTTCTTCGCACCGGGAAATCTGGTCAGCAACCTGGACTTCGTGGAGAGCATTTTCGGCAACGCCGGCGACCCTTTCCTGCCGGACAACGACGCCCGCCTCGACGCGGAACATTGGTCGGGCCACACCGGTTGCGTGATCCTCGCGCCACACCTGGTTTCGACCAACAAGAAGGACCTCGGACTTCCTAACATCGCCGACGCCACTGAACGCCAGAAGGCTGAAGGCATGTGCTGGACTGCGCCGGACGAACTCTACAACGACGGCGGCGCGTTCAAGATCACCTGCCGCGACAAGCGCGGAATCGTCGTCACGCTCATCGCGGACAACTATTATGGCTATTGCAAAAAGGAGGTAAAAACCCAGCTCAGCTACGCGGCGAACCTCTTCGGCAACGCGGAGGAAGAGCACGCCGGTGGTGCCATCGCGTTTCCCAGCTTCGACCTCGGCGAGGACTTTTCACTGAGCGATTATTCGCGCCCGGTGGATCACAAGTTCGCCGACGGATTTACCGCCCGTTATCACGAGATCTTCGACCTCCAGCCCGAGGGCTACGGCATCGACAAGCGCTACGCCGATATTTTCTACGTGCCCGAGGACGTGCACATCGACCTGCACAACCAGGTGGTGACGTGGAAAAACGACAGCGGCCCGCAGAAGATTTCGCTCCAGCCCGGCATCACCTACGTCCTCCCGTCCGGCTACAAGGTCGAAATGGTCAAGCCCACCGCCGGGCAGCGCTGGCGGCTCATCGGCACGACGGCCGAGGGCACGTTCTGCCACAAGCCCTGCACCGTTTCCGGAGGGGGAAAATCGGAAATTTCCAAGTCCCTGTCAGACGCGATGATCACCGCTTCCCTGATCGTCATCGATTTGAAAAAGGACCTCGCTGCCGCTTTAAAAATCACCGACCACGATTTCTCGAACCGTTACTCGAATCCCAACGATCCCGGCAAACCCCCGCGCCCGCTGCTCAGTCCCGAGCGATCGCTCGGCTCGGTGATCCGGCTGCTCACGCCCAATCCGAATTACACCGCCGAATACAACGCCTGGATCGCCACCATCCCCACGTCCGTTAGAGACTTGGTTTTCATCATCAAGCGCTTTCACAAACCAAGCTGGGAGGGCGATTGGACGAAGCGCTTCAGCGTCGATCTGGTCAACGGCCAGCCTGGCCGCCAGCTCATCTATCGGCGCGACCGGCTGGTCACGCAGTATTTGCGCGTCGGCTTCAGCGAGGACGGCACCTGGCGGACGTTCAGCATTCGCAAGGATTTCGCACCCGCGAAAAAAATCCAGACCGAGGACGACATCAGCGCCTCGATGGTCGTCCCGCACGACTCGGTCGCCGGGCTGCATCCCGACGTGAAGAACCCGTCGGTGAAGTTCATCAAAAACTGCGAATACCGGCTTTTCCAACGACCCGACGACGCGATCGTCCGCGGCTACGACAAAAAAACCGAAAGCGACTTCAGCCATGGAGGCTTGTTCTTCTCTAACTACGAGCCCCTTCCGCGCGCCAAGGCCGAGAGCATGGTCACGGACGCCATCCGCTTCGAGCAGTTCACCGCGCCGATGCGGAAAATGTTAGGGGCCTTCGTCGAGTCGGAAAAACCGGACTACGTTATCAGCTCGCACCAGCCGCGGATCGTCGATGGCAAGCCGACCAAAAACCCGCGCTACCTGCAGAACCGCCCCGATCTTGAGGATCCCCGGGCCGTCTATCTGGCAATTCTTGGTGCGCGATTCTATCGCCGCCTGCCGCTCGACGCCGCCGTGCCGATGCCGGTGAACTCCGTCCTCGCTGGCCGCCGCAACAATCCGCCGGACGAGAAAGCCGGCATCCGCGCGCTCGCGGTTTACGGCCCGATCCACTATCAGGAACTGCCGGAGCTGTTCATGGATTTCATTTCCTCCCTCACCGGCAAAAGTCCCTCCACCACCGGCGCGGGCAGCGAGGGCGCGCTCACAAAAGGCCCGTTCAACGCAATCCTGCCCATCCACGACGTCAACGCCGCGCTCGTCTCGTTCCTCCTAACAAACTATCACGGCTTCACCAGCGCCGCCGGCCACATCGGCAGGAAATACCGGGTCGATCACGACATCAGTCTGCTAGTACCCGAGGTGTGGTCGCGGATGTTCATCCCCGAGCGCGAGCCGGACTATCTCATCCAGAACGGCTATCTCGAAAAAGTCGCCGACTTCGAACACGGCGGAAAACTCATCGCGGCCAGCCGCCTCGGCTACCGCATCACCGAGAGTTTTGTGACCACCTTCTTCGGCCGGATGTTTTCCGCCGCGGACACCGTGTTTTCCGCAGACATGCTCCGGCCGGAACTGCAGTCGATGGACGACTTCATCGACGGCCTCGACAACATCATCGAAACGCAGCGGCTGGTGGCACTCAACTATTTCAAGGACGGCAGCATCGATGTCGCCTGCCCGCCGCTCAAAGCGCTGCTCAACCTCATGGCGTATGGCGAATACGAGGGCAAACCCATCACCGATCCCACCATCCGCGCGCTGTTCACCCGCGAGTCGTTGATTTCCTCGGACTGGTATCGGGCGCGCCTCGACGCCAAGGCCACGGTCGATCAAACACTCTGGAAACGCCACGTGGCCTATCTGGAAAACTTTCTCACCAAGCCCAACTATCAGAGCGAACTCAAGCGCCTCCGCATCCATGAACGGATCGTGAAGGCGAAGGCGATGCTGGAGGTTGTTAGTTCGGCCGCGCACCGCGCCAGCCTCGTCGGCATGATCGGCGCGGATCCGGAGCTGGTCTGAGTGGTCCATGTTAGTGGCTGCCGCGTCTCGCGGCAGGCCGTGATTGTGGAGTCTCGCCTCAATGCCTTGACACCCACCAAGCGGGAAAACAGGCTCGTTTCATGGCAAGCGATTCATCTTATTATGCCGGTCTCGACATCGGCGGCACCACGGTCAAGGCGGTTCTGGTCAATCATCTCGCGGAACAAGTGGGGCCTTTGGCGGAGGTCCGGAGCAGGGTGAAGGACGGTTATGAGGCGACTTTCGGGCAGCTTGATTCAGCGCTCGACCAGCTCGCCATGGGGGCGGGAGTGGAGCGGTCCGCAATTGCTGGAATCGGCTTGGACGTGCCGGCTCCCAGCAGCGCCGGAGTCATCTGGGGCCAGGCGAATCTGGGGGATGACTGGGTCGGCACGGATATTTGTGGGAAACTTTCGGCCCGCACCGGCGTGCCGGTGCACATGACCAACGACGGAAACGCCGCGGCGTTAGGCGAGTATGCACTGCGCCGCAAACACCTCGGCAGCCTGATGCTGGTTGCGCCCGGCACCGGCCTGGGCGGAGGCCTGGTGCTCCCCGGCGGGCGCGGCTATGAGGGAGCCAACGGTCTCGCGCTGGAAGTCGGCCACATCAGCGTGCCCTTTCGTGAGGATGATGGCGAACTGCCGATTTGCTCCTGCGGGCTCAAGGGCTGCGCGGAAGCATGGGTGTCGTTGGTGGCCCTGCGGCGGCGACTGCGTCTCGAACTCGCCAGGCCGGAATGGGCGGATCATCCGCTGAACGAGGGTGACGCCCCGGTCGAGGAAAAGGCCTTCAAACTCCGCGAGTTCGCGGAAAAGGGCGACCAGCTCGCGGTGAAAATTTTTAAACAGCAGGGGTTCATCCTCGGCTATGCGATCGCCGATCTCGTCCGGGTGTTCGATCCCGGCCTGGTGGTGATCGGCGGCGGACTGGCGGAAACTTCGTTCCGCGACCAGTACATGGCGTGGATCAATGAAGGCTTCGCCGACCGCGCGTGGCCGGTTTACCGCCACAGTCCGCTCGACGGCGATCACGTGACGACGAAGTTCGAGTGGGCTCTGGGAGGAGACGCCGCGGCAGCGATCGGGATGGCGTATGCCGCCCACGAGCTGTTTCAGTAAGGTTATAAGGAGGGTGGGACTTCGGCCCACCGGGTTGACCCAAGTTCAACCCTCCCTATTCTTCCACCCCCGCCACGCATGGGCGAGGAACGCCCCGGCAAAAACGAACATGAACACCGAGAAGAACTGCCCCTTCGTTAAAATTCCAACCATGGCGGCATCCGGCTCGCGGAAGTGCTCGCCGATGATCCGGAAAACCGCGTAGAGCGCGAAGAACAAGCCGGTGAGCAGACCATCCGGCGCATTGCGGAATTTCACCCTCACGAAATACAGGATCGCGAAAAGCGCGAGCCCTTCCAACAGTCCCTCATAGATCTGCGAGGGATGGCGCGGTTGGAGGAATTCACCAAGAGTTCTGGAAACTTCCGGGTTGTCCCGGGCGGCGGCGATCAGCGGATCGAGCGATTTCGCAGTGGCGAGGGATGGAGCAACCTCGGTGCAGGCTTGCCAAGCGGCCATTTGAGCGGCCTCGGATTCCCCACTGAGCGAAAGCGGGAATTTCACCGCCCAGGCGACACCGTTGGCCACCCGGCCGTAGAGTTCGCCATTGATAAAGTTCGCGGCGCGGCCGAACAGCAGGCCCAGCGGTGCCACAACACAAAGCCCGTCACCGAGGCCGGTCCACGAGACTTTGTGTTTCCTCGCGTAGAACCAGGTGAAAATCACCAGACCGAGGATGCCGCCGTGGCTGGCCATGCCACCCTCCCAAACACGGAAAACAAGCAGCGGATCGCTGGCCAGACCAGACCAGCCGATCTTTGGAAGTTGGTAGAAAAGGATGTAACCGATCCGCCCCCCCATGAAGACACCGAACAGGGCGGCGGCGGCGATGAAGTCGGCCGTCTTCTCCGGCTTCAAGACCCACAGGCCGCGTTGCGCAAGATTTCTGAGAAGAAGAAACCCGGCCACGAATCCCATCAGATAGGCGAGTCCATACCATCGCAACGCCAGCCCACCGTAGATTGGCAGCGCGATGGGATTCAAATCATGCACGTAATAGGCAAACACGGGCGGAGCACACACGATCTCCGCGTGGCTAGCAAGCAGAGTCAGACCGCGGTTTTTCTCCATTCTTCGAGATGGGAATTTGAAATTCCCTGAATAAACTTCCCTCATGCCGAGCAAGAAGGAACTCCTTGACCTCCAATTCATCGATGCGCGCCACATGCTCATCAACCTGGCCGCGTTCATGGATCGCATCGACCGCCATGAGGGCGTGGAAGACTACCGGTATGCCGCATTGAAACAGGCCCTGCCGATTCTGCTTACGGACCGCACGGACCGTGCGCGCGCGGTGCTGGAATCGTTTTCCGATCACAGCGAGGAAATCGCCGCCAGCGCTCCGTTTCAAGGGGCCTTCGGTGCGCGCCCCGTCCTTTCCGACGTATGAAATACATCGAACCACATGCCCACATGGTCAGTAGGACCACCGACGATTACGAGCGGCTTGCGATCGCCGGTTGTGAGGCGTTGTGCGAACCGGCATTCTGGGCGGGTTTCGACCGCTCGTCTGCGGACGGCTTTTACGATTATTTCCGCCAGCTAACCGAATACGAGCCGAAGCGCGCGGCGAAATACGGCATCAAGCACTACTGCTGGCTCTGCATCAACCCGAAGGAAGCCGATGATCCTGGGTTCGCGCGTGAGGTGATGAGCCTGATCCCGCAATTTCTCGATTGTCCGACGGTGTTAGGGATCGGGGAAATCGGACTGAACAAAAACACGCGCAACGAGCTGGAGATTTTCGAGGCGCACGTGCAATTGGCGCTGGACCGCGATTTGCCGATCCTCATCCACACCCCGCACTTGGAAGACAAGCTCAAGGGCACGCGGCTGATCCTCGATTCGCTCGCCTCGTTTTCCAAACTCGACCGGGGCAAGGTCATCATCGACCACGTCGAGGAACACACGATTTCCCACGTGCTCGACGCAGGCTACTGGGCCGGCATGACACTCTATCCGGAAAGCAAGTGCACGCCTAACCGAGCGATCGACATGCTGGAAATCTACGGCTCCGAGCGACTGTGGATGAACTCCGCCTGCGACTGGGGTCATTCCGATCCGCTGGCCGTGCCGAAGTGCGTGCTGGAAATGAAGCGGCGCAAGCACACCGCAGAGGAGATCGAAAAGATCGCCTATCAGAACCCCCGCACCTTCCTGGGCCAGTCGCCCCGGTTTCACTCCCATCCTTTGATCGCTTGAAACTCGCCGCCTCGCACCTCGCCTACTGCACGAACATCCATCCCGCCGAGACGTGGGAGCAAACGGCGGAAGTCCTGAGAACCCACGTCCTGGCGGTTAGGGATCGCTTGCGTGGCTCGGGCGCTCTCGGGCTGGAAGAGGCGTTCGCCATTGGGCTCCGTTTATCTGCGGTGGCGGCCCGGGAGCTGCTGGAAGGCGATCGGTTGGCGGAATTTCGGAACTGGCTGGCGGAAACGAACACCTATGTATTCACGATCAATGGCTTTCCGTACGGGAGCTTCCATGGGACGCGGGTGAAGGAGAAGGTTTTCAAACCGGATTGGACCGAGCAGGCGCGGGCGGATTACACGAAGGACTTGTTCCAGATTCTGGCAGCCATCGCGCGACCGGGCACGGGGGCTTCGGTTTCGACATTGCCCGGGTCCCACAAGACCTTTCACGCGGATGAGGCGCCGATCCGCCGGAATCTAATCGAGCTGGCGTCGTGGCTGGAGGAACTGTCAGTGAAAACGGGTCATGATTTCCACCTCGGACTTGAGCCAGAACCGCTCGGACATTTCGAGAACACGACCGAAACGCTCGATTTCTTCAAGCGCCTGCATGCGGACGCCACCGATGCGGAAGTCATTCGCCGTCGGATCGGTGTGAATTTCGACACCTGTCATTTCGCTCTGGAATATGACGACGTCAGGGCATCGCTGGATGCCTTGGTGAACGCCGGCATCCGCATCTCGAAGATTCACCTTTCGAGCGCGCTGGCCTTTGATCCGCGCGATCCATCCGCCATTGAGGCGATCCGCGCATTCGACGAGCCGACGTATTTCCATCAGGTGTTGGTGCTCGGAGATGAGGAAACAATCACCCGCTTCGTGGATCTGCCGGACTTCCTTGCTGCTGGCGAATGGCCCGGCGCCGTCGAAGCCCGCGTGCATTTCCACATCCCGCTGGATTCGGAACCATCCCCGCCCCTTCGGTCAACTTGCGGCGACGTGAAAGCGGTGCTCGCATGGCGCCGCGACCACCCGGACGCCTGCCTGCACTACGAGATCGAGACCTACACCTGGGGCGTTTTACCCAACGGGCTGCAGCGCCCTGTCGAGGACCAGATCGCCGGGGAATACCATTGGGTGCTGGCAAACGCATGAGTTGCCAGCGCTGGAAAACCGGTGTTTCCTACCGGCCATGTCAGACATCAAAATCACACTCCACACGACCGCGGGCGACATCAATGCGAGGCTCTTCGCCTCCCAAGTCCCGGTCACCACGTCCAATTTCCTGAATCTTGCCAAGCGCGGCTACTACGACGGCGTCGCGTTCCACCGCGTGATTCCCAATTTCATGATCCAGGGCGGCGATCCCACCGGTTCCGGCTCCGGCGGCCCCGGCTACAAGTTCGCCGACGAGATCGACAGCTCGCTCAAGCATACGAAGCCCGGCATCTTTTCCATGGCCAACGCCGGACCGAACACGAACGGCAGCCAGTTCTTCGTCACCCATCTCGCAACCCCCCATCTTGATGGGAAACATGCGGTCTTCGGCGAGGTCATCACCGGCCAGGACGTGGTCAACAAGATTGCCAAGGGCGACAAAATCACCTCGATCACCATCACCGATGACACGACTTCCCTGTTCGAAGCGCAAAAGGACAATTTGGAGCATTGGAACTCCATTCTGGACCGCTGAATTTACCCCTTAAAACACGTTAGTTAGGTTTTCCTAACTATCGGATCATCCCCGCCGCTACCTAACAGGGCGCGGCGGGGATTTTTATTTAGATCTGTTTGTGACTAATTTTAAGCAAGTTAAATTCTATCAGAATAGCAGGTAGGCCTGCTCTCCGGCCCTACATGATCGCGTAGTTTGATCCGGGCTCCTTGATTTTCGCAGATGTTCGGCTTTCAATGGCGTCGTCAGTTCGCAAGCGCTGACACCTCCCCCCAACACCATGAAACTCCCCCACTCCCCCCGTGGTGGACGCTTGATGATCGGCTGCATCGCATGCCTCAGCTCATTCAGCTCCGCCTTCGCCTCAGACATTCCCACTGGCACCCTGAATGTGGACCGTTCGTTCGTTAGAGCAGGCACCCATTCCCAGCTCGACTGGAAGATTAAATATCCCGTCCCTGTCAAAAAATTGATCGAGACCCAGAAGACCCTGAAGATGCGGGTTCGTGTCCTGGGTTCTTCGTTCCAAGAAAATCGGACGAACAACGGTCACGGCAACAACCTGGACCGGGTCGATGCTTCCAATCCGAAAACGATTCGGTCCGGAGCCTACGATCCCTCCGGCTCTTACGACGATGAGAGAAAGCTCGGCAAAGCGGTGTTCCTTCCGGTGGAAGTGATGTGGAGCCTTAACAACTCCTCGTGGACCCGGCTCTTTTACGGCACCCAGACCAACGTGAACCCCTCATCAGTAGTCCTCAACACCACCGTGAAACAGGGCGACATCATCAGTTTTGGTGCCCAAGGTTATCGCAACAAAGCCTGGCTGCCATTCTACAGCACCGCAGCAACTTCGCCGAATGTCCTGGTGCTTGCGAACGGAGCCACCGTTCCCTCCACCATCCAGCAAAGTTTTATCGAGAGCATTCTCAGGCCCTACCTTGCGGCGAACAACACCGTGAAAATCGGCACGCGCGATCTGATCGTTCTAATCGAACTCGGTCAGACCAACCCGATCTACGCCGACTTCAATCTCCAGGACGTCGTTCTCCTCGTCACTTTTGAGGAAATTTCCTCCTGATCCTCCACCCTCCTCCCCCCATGAAATCCGCACTCTTGCTGTGTGTGCTGGCTAACAGCGCCTTGGCCGCAGTCCCAGTCCTCCCCCGCATCACTCCCGAGGCTTTGGTCGAACTTCAAAAAAACAATCCCATGACCCGCCTTCAGTCACCACCCAAAGGCAAGTCCGTGGCCCGTCGGCCGGAGGATCAGTCTATCATCCGGCAGTCGGTCATTCTCAATGACGGAAAAAATTGGACCCTCGTTCCGAAAGGCGCGGTGATCTTCCTCCCGGACTCGATGAAGCACCGTGTGGTCGCCAAGCCTGTTGGAACCCTCCTCCCATGGAGCGAATTCCTCTCAAACAACATCGCCTGGATCGCAACCCATGACGTTTCCTTCGATCAGGCCACCGGCGCAAAACCACTCCCAGCCGAGCGGGCCGCCTTCTGGGCGAAGCACGACAAGTTGGTGATCGCAGTCCACCAGAACGGCCCGATTTCGGTCCTCGCCAGCAACAATCCTCAATCCTCCCCCCGATCATGAAATTCTTCCCCCTATTTCTTGCCCTTGCCTCCCTGAATGCATCGGCCCAGTCCAGCAACCACATCAACTTCATCCGCCAAGCCCAGCAACAGACCAACGTCGTCTGGGACATGCAGGTCGAGTCGAAGGGAGCCGCGCCATCCTCCCTAACACTGGAAGGCACCGGGTCGTTGTTCCAACTTTGGACCATCCAGTCCGACGACGCGAAAGACTATCTCCTGGATCAAAAACTCGTCGGAGCCTACCTGCCTAAGGCGGATGTCAAGATTACCACGCTCGATCCCTACCCGCACGTCACCCGCACCCGGGTCGATCAACCGTTCACCGTGGAAATCCAGGTGGCGGACCTTCTAACCGGCACCGGACTACCGGAAGCCGCCACCAAGGTGCTGCTGGAACAACACATCCAGGGCTACGAAAATGGAAACATCTCGCTGGACCGTGCGGTCGTATCGGCCAACACGCCGCTCTACTCCGCCTATATCTCCCAGAACGGACCCACCTTCTTGAGATTCCCGGCTTCATCGCTCGGGGCGGCGGATCCTACCAGAGGCAGCGGCGAGGAACATTTCATCGTCCACGCTTTGGCCGATGGCAAAATCACCCAGACGCAGTTGGCCGCCGCTCATGTGCAAGTTTGGCCGGTCGCCTCTGGTGCCATCATCGGGATCGTTCAGGGCGAGTGCCTTCACTATCAGATCCCCACCCTCCAGCTGAATCTCAACGACCTTTATCCCAGCAGTGACACCTATCTGATGGTTTACGAGGGCACGCAAATCAACGGAGTCGAAGGGACGCTCGTCAAGGCCTTCCCGGTGGACCGCGACCGCAGCGTGACCACGATTCTCGAAGTGACCGAACTCTCAGCGGCCATCGGCCCGGACGGCACCTACACGGTCGCCCTCATGAGCGAAACCGTTTACGGCATGGAACTTCTTTGCGATCCCATCACCTTCACCGTGAAACGCACGATCGCCGTCAATGCGATGCAGGTTGATTTCACCGACGGCACACAGCCGTAACCAAAAATTCCCCCCCGAAAAAATCGGCCGGTCGGAGTGATCGGAGAATGCAACGGCCCCCCGCGTTCTCCCGATCTTCCGGCCGGCTCGTTTTTTCCGAATCAAGTCACGCAAGCGGGTGACTCCATCCCGCTCGACAAGGGGCACGCGCGTTCCATCATGCTCCCCATGTCCGATTTTCTCGTCATCCCACGCCGCGACCACGACGCCCTTGTTTCCCGGGCCTATCAATCCCGCGGCTACACCCCGGAGGAGTCTGCCGAGGGAGCCAAACTCGCCGCCGAGGCCGCCCGCCATGGTATCCGCACCCATAATGCGCTCAAGGCCCTGCACCTGGACCATCTCTTCGGCTCGGCCACCGGCGGTTGCGTCCCCGGCGCGGAAATCGAGGTCTTGCTGTCCCGTTTTCCCGCTTCCGAGCGCTGGAATGCGAACAAAAAACTCGGCCAGTCCGTCGCCTACCGGGCGATCAACCGCGCCATCGAGCTCGCCGACCAATACGGCATCGCCCAAATCGCCGTGGACAACGCGTTCCACTACCTGTGGGGCGGCGGCTACGTGATGGAAGCCGCCGAGCGCGGCTACTTCGCTTACACCAATTGCACTTCCGCGCTCGCCGAGGTCGTCCCGTTCGGCGGAAAATTCCCGACGCTCGGCACCAATCCTCATTCGTGGGGCATTCCCAGCACTGCCGCGAACGGCTTCCCGATCGTCATGGATTGGGCGACCTCCACCGTCGCCATGGGCCGTGTCGAAGCCTTGAAGCGCGAAGGAAAAATGCTGCCGCCCGGCGCCGCAGTCGATGCGAACGGCCAACCCACCGACGACCCGAACCAGGTGGCCGCCCTGCTGCCATTCGGCGGGCACAAGGGTTATGGTATGTCGCTCCTCAACGAAATTTTCGGAGGCCTCATCGGCGGCTCGCTGCCCACAATCCGCGGGCGAAGCCTCACCATTTTCGGCGAAAAAAACACGCCGGTTTTCTATTTCCAAGTCATCCACCCCGACGCGATTTCAGGCGGAAATTTCGCGCAGGGCCGGAGTCAGATGGACAATCTCAAGGCGGTCATCGACGACATTCTCGGCCACGGCAACGAGACGTCGATGCTTCCCGGCCAGCTCGAAGCAGCCGCCCGCAAGCGATCTGATGAGGCGGGCGGACTGCTCTTCACCGCCGCCGAAGTGGCTGAGTTCAATGAAATCAACGCCGAACTCGGACAAGCCGCTTGGGATGTGAGTAAGCTTGCCGAAGCCTGAAAAAATTAGCGGCGATCACCGGTCGCCGCGTCTTTCTCGCTTTCATCGGCGACCGGTGATCGCCGCCACTTGGCTTACTCGCCCTGGGGTCCTCCGTCGGCTGGCTTAGGTCCATCCTTGCCGCCGCCACGCTTTCCGCCCGGGCCACGTCCGGCCGGCGGGATTTCCTCGCCGGCCTCGCGGGCGGCCTTCATTTCATCGGGATCGAGCTTGCCGTTCTTGTTGGCGTCATACTTTTCGAGGAGGGCTTTGCGTCTGGTTTCAATGTCATCTTTCATTGCCTGGCGCTCTTCGTCGGAGAGCTTGCCGTCGCCGTCCTTGTCATACTTTTTGAGCGTTTCCGCCTTGCGGGCGTCGCGCATGGCCTTGACCTCGTCGGGCGAGAGCTTGCCGTCGCCGTCCTTGTCGTATTTTTTGAGCACATCGGCAGGGACTTCGCGCTGCGGACGGATCTTCGGCGTGGGTGCGGCCGGAGGGGCGTCTTGAGCTGCGGCAAAGTTGCAGGTGCCGATCAGAGCGCCCAGGGTGATTAGTCGGGTGGTATTCATCGTTGGTTTTGGTTTGGAGGTTCGAAGCTCGATGGTGACATCGCGCCCGCATCCAACCTCGGCTCGGAAAAAAGGTTGCGCCGCGTGGGATGAATGAGTTGCCACGCCCAGCGGCGGCGTCTTGGATGCCGCCGCAATGGCTGATATCCCGACGCCTCCAGCCCAGTCCAAAGCGCTCGTCTTCGCCCGGCGCAGTGCGAGCACGCTGTTTCTCTGGGGTCTCGTGACGGCTATTTTTTTCAGCCGCTACTCATGGGCGTTTCTTGGGCTGATCGGCGTGCTGGCGATGATCGCGACCTTCGAATACTTCCAAATGCTGCGGGCGGCGGCGGTGAAATGCTTCCCGCGCTTCGGTCTATTGCTGGCGGCGGCCTACAGCTGCGGGATCTATTGGCACTTCCTCCGCGGCGGCACATCGGTCCCGCCGGACATCGATGCGCTGGCGGTTTTCATCGCCATCGCGGGTTCGTTCACGCTGCAATTGCGCTATCCGATTCGCGGCATCGAAGGCCTGCAGGCGGTGGCCGCAAATTTGCTGGGCTTCGTCTATATTGCGTTTCTCTTCAACTTCGCGGCGCGGATCACCTTCATCGCGCCCGGGGCGAATGCGGTGCCGGGCCTGGTCGGCCACTCGGGAGCGTTCCTGTTGCTGTGGCTGCTGGCGGTGACGAAATTTTCAGACATGGGCGCTTACATCGTTGGCTCGATGATCGGACGGCACAAAATGATCCCCCATGTGAGTCCGGGAAAAACCTGGGAAGGATTCGGCGGCGCGCTGCTGTTCGCCCAACTCGCGGCCTGCGGGCTGTATGCGTTGTTTCCCGAGCATCTTTCGTTTTTCAAAGCCTGGGGCCACGTGATCCTGCTCGGCGTGCTGCTTTGCATCCTGGCCGTGATCGGTGACTTGGCGGAAAGCGTGCTCAAGCGCGCCATCAATGCCAAGGACTCGGGCAACATGCTTCCGGGGATCGGCGGCTCACTGGACCTCATCGACAGCCTCTGCTTCACCGCGCCGGCGCTGTATTTCTATCTGGAATGGGTGCTTCTAACCGCCTCATGAATTCGCCGTCACGCAAACGCCGGGTCGTGTTGTTAGGGTCCACCGGATCCATCGGCTGTTCCACGCTCAAGGTGGCGCGAGACCTGCCCGACGAGATCGAAATCGTCGCGTTGGCCGCATCGGGAAATTTTGAAAAACTTGCCGCCCAAGCCCGCGACACCGGCGTGCGGCATGTCGCGATTTACGATGAATCCAAAGAATCCCAGCTCCGCGCCCTGCTGCCCGCCGATGTGAAAATCCACGTCGGTACCGAGGGACTGCTGGAACTCGCAACACTGGCTGGCGCCGACATGGTGCTCATCGCGATCGTCGGCACCGCAGGGCTTCATCCCGCGCTCGCCGCCATTGAAGCGGGCAAGGATTTGGCCATCGCCTCCAAGGAAATCCTCGTGATGGCCGGCGCAATCATCACCGCCGCCGCCGCAAAACGCGGCGTCAAACTGCTGCCCGTGGACAGCGAGCACAACGCCATTTTCCAATGCCTCGACGGTCACCGCGGCGGCAAAGCGGAGGTCACGCGGCTCATCCTAACAGCCTCGGGCGGACCGTTCCGCACGCTCACTTCCGATCGAATCGCGGATGTCACCCTGGCCCAGGCCCTCAAGCACCCGACGTGGGAAATGGGTCCGAAAATCACCATCGATTCCGCCACACTTTTTAACAAAGGCCTTGAGATGATCGAAGCCCGTTGGCTGTTTGGCATTGGCATGGAGCGCATCGATGTCGTCATCCACCCGCAAAGCATCATTCACTCGATGGTTGAGTTTTCCGATGGTTCGGTGCTCGCGCAGCTCAGCCGGACCGACATGTGCTTCCCGATCCAGTACGCTCTAACATGGCCCCGGCGGGTCAAGGGCGGCCTGCGACCGCTGGATTTCCCCGAGCTGGCGAAATTGGAATTCGAAGCACCGCGGACCGCCGATTTCCCCGCCATCGACTTGGCGCGCCGCGCCGGACTAACAGGAGGCACCTTGCCCGCCGTTTACAACGCCGCCAACGAGGTCGCCGTGGACGCCTTCCGCGCCGGAAAAATCCCCTTCCCCGGAATTTGGAAATGCGTCGCGGCCACCATGGATGCCCATCGGGTCGAGCCCTCCAACACCTTGGAGTCGGTGGTTGCGGCAGACCGCCACGCACGCGAGACTGCTGCGATCTTCGTTGCCGGAACCGCCTGATCTAAAAATCAACTTCCCACATGCACCGCCTCATCGCACTGATTTCCCTGCTCGCCATTTCCCAGTTAGAGGCCGCGCCGGCCGATGCCGCGCGAATTCAGAAATCCCATCAGCTCGCGATGGATAAGTGGTCGCTGGAAATGCGCATCGCTGCCACTCCGGTAGAACAAGCCAAAGCCTGGAGCAGCCGTCCCGATGCCACCCCCTTCGCCCGGGAAATGTGGAATGCCATCGGCCAATCGCTCGGCCAGGAGTGGATTCTGGAACCTGCGGCCTGGTTCCTCCGAACCACGCCGGGGCTGTTAGCTTCGAATGCCACCGGCGGCGCTGGCCCGATTTTTGCCAGGGAAAACGAAGCCATTCGCAAGGCCATTGAGACCTATCACCTGGCGAGCCTTAAACTTGCTCCGGTTTGCACCGCCTTGGCCTCCAGCCCTGATCCGCGCTCGCTCTCCTTGCTGGAAAAGGTCCAAGCCAACCACCCTGACCCAAAAATCCAAGGCATCGCAGCGCTGGGTGCCGCGATGCAGCTCAAAGCGATTGGCGACGATGGGGAAATCATGCGCAAACGCCTCACCTACCTCCGCACGGCGATCATCCAAAGCTCCGATTTCGAGCTCGACGGCTCGACCGTCGCCAAGCTCGCCGAGGACGAGCTTTACATCATCCGCCACCTCACGAAGGGGCGCGTCGCCCCTGATCTGGTTGGGATCGATTCCGCCAAACGTCCGCTTTCCCTGGCCGCTAACAAGGGCAAGGTCATCCTCCTTCTGTTTTGGAACAGCAACGTCCCCGATGCCCAACGGGTGGTGAAAATCACCACCGCCATGGAGGAAAAATTCAAAGGTCGTCCACTTGCGATCATCGGCGTCAATAACGACCCCGTCGATAAACTACGCGCTCTCCAGGCAGACGGCACCGTGCCGTGGCCGAATTTTTCCGATCCGGAGAACCGCTTGGCCTCGGAATACCGTATCGGCACTTGGCCGCTGGTTTACGTCCTCGATGGCGAGCGGAAGATTCACTATGCCGGAGCGCCCGGCTCGTTTGCGGAGCTAACCGCCGAGGCCCTGTTAGCCACCGCGAAGCCGCGAGAATAACCCTGGATAGGGGGAAGGAAGGTCTCCTCCCTTTGAGCTCCGCGCCGCCAGCAGCAAAAACGGCGCCGCCCGCCGCGTCCCGACCGCTCCATACCTCGCTACCCGCCAGCCATTGGCAGCTTGCGCGGTCATCCATGCTTCCACCGCCACCGCTTCTGCGGCGCCCGCCAGGTGGCCGGGGTAACAGATCACCGATAGCACGCCACCGGTTCTCAGCAAGCGCGCAGCAACCTCCATGGCTGCCAGAGTCTCCACAGTCTCCGTAGTGAGTTCGTGATTCTCCCCGGGCAGATAGCCGAGATTGAACATGATCACCGCGACCGATTCCGCCGCAGCGTGGTCGCTCATTTGCACATGTGACTCGTGGAAAAACTCCACCCATCCCCAATCCCCCACTCTCAATCTGGCGGAATCGAGCGCGGCTTCCTGCACGTCGAACGCTAACACCTTCCCCGTTGGGCCGACGCATTCCGCTAGAAACAGCGTGTCATAGCCGTTCCCCGCGGTCGCATCGATGACCACATCTCCCGCCCGGATCACGGACTTCAGAATTTCCTGCGCCAAAGCCGTCGGACGCGGGGGAAACAACGGATCAGCGGGAAACATCGCCGCGAGATTATTCGCGAAACACCCGGAAGTCCACTTCCGGCTCGGGCGCGGTGCCATCGATCAGCCACCTTGCAAGCCGGTCCGCCATGCCAGGCGCGTACAGCGAACCCTTGGAACCGAGACCATTGAAGATCCGTCCACCGTCATCGTGCGGCCCTATCAATGGCTGGCTGCGTCGCAAAATCGGCCGCACCCCGGCGTCGTGGCCGATCACTTCAAAAACGTCACCGCCTAACTTGCCCGCGATTTCCTCCACTCGCGCGCGTCCCTTGCCAGTCGGCAACTCGTCCAACTCGTTCCATTCATAGGTCGAGCCCACCTTGAAAACTCCCCCGCCCTGCGGCACCAGCCAGCCGCCCGCACCGATGCGGATGCGCGTTTCGTCCCACCCGGCGCGGACCGTTAGAATTTCCCCCTTCGCACAGCGGTGCGGCCCGCAATGTCCGGCCAGCAAACCTGCCGCGCCCTCGCAGCGGATTTCATGCGGCTGAAATTCGTGCGCCTCCGCGAACCGATAGCGCCCTTCGCTTTCAAAAAACTCGCGCGATGCATCCAAGAACGCCCGCGTGTCCAGCCGCCCGCCGCCGCGCAGTTCCACGGCACCGGCCCAGCCTTCGGGACAGGGAACTTCGCCGACCACCCACGGTGCCACGTCGGGAGCGTGCAGTTTCGAAACAATTTTCCGCCACTCTTTATCCGAGCCAGCCAGGCGCAGCACCGGGAGTGAATACCACAGTCTCCGCCCGGTCCGTTGCTCCACTTCGGAAAACAAATCCAGCGCCCCAGGCAGGAACTCCGCGATCCGCCAGCTCGGCTCGAAATTTTTCCCGGTGATCGGATTGATCATCCCGGCGGCAATCCTGGAGCTGCCGCCTGCACCACGATCGATCAGGGTGAAATCCGCGCCGCGCCGCCTGAGCGCCCACGCGAGACATGTCCCTGCGAGGCCTTGTCCGACGATGGTCCATCGCGGCGCGCTCACTTCGGCATCAATGGTTCATTCGGATCCTGCCAGGCGGCATCGTGCGCCTTTGCGTAGTTGAACAAATGCTTGTGCAAATATGGCGTGAAATTCGCCTGCTGATCCTTGGGCAGCTTTGCCACGACCGCCTCGTTGAGCGCCCTCATCAACTTTTGCATCAGGTGGAGTGTTAGTTGGCGGCCCTTGCGCGCCTTCTGCACCTGTTTGTGATTCAGCTGCTCCGCCGAAGTTTCCACCAATTCATGATTGGTAATTTTCCAGCGGTCCATCAATCCGTCGAGCGGCTGCGGTCCGTGATCGCGTGTCGGTTCGTCCATGCAAGGGGGTGTAGCCGATCGCCCGCCGGGTCGCTAAGTAAAAAAATGCGCGCCCTCGATGGATCGATGGATCGCATCGACTTCCGGTTCATTGAACTTGTTCCCGTTCCAATTGGGAGTTCATCTCGGGGCCGGGGATGGCCGATACGGCCCCACCATCCATGCAATTATGAAAGCTAACATCCGCATTGTCGCGACCGCGATTTCGCTGCTAGGGACCGGGCTGCTTCCCGCAATCGACATCACTGTTTTCGCCGCCGCCAGCCTCACTGACGCGCTCAAGGAAATCGCCGTGAACTACGAAAAATCCAGCGCCGACAAGGTGCGTTTCAATTTCGCCGCGTCCAACGTCCTGGCCCAACAGATCCAGGCCGGCGCACCCGCTGACGTTTTTTTCTCCGCCGATCAGGCGAAGATGGACGCCCTCGACAAGGCCGGACTCATCGCCAGGGACACCCGGAAGGATCTGCTGGAGAACTCGTTGGTGATCATCACTCCCGACGACGCGCCCGCGCTCACCAGCGCCGGGGACCTAACTGCCGCCCGGATAGAACACCTTTCCCTGGCCGATCCCAGGGCGGTGCCGGCCGGCATCTACGCCAAGGCCTGGCTGGAAAAAGCCGGGCTGTGGGCGGAACTGGAGAAAAAAGTCGTCCCGGCGGAAAACGTCCGCGCCGCGATGGCCGTGGTGGAATCCGGCAACGCGGAGGCCGGCATCGTTTACAAAACCGATGCCGCGATTTCAAAAAAAGTGCGGATCGCGCTGGAAATCCCCGCCGCGGAAGGGCCGCAAATCATCTATCCGGTCGCGGTCGTCAAAGACTCGCGGCAGGCGGCGGCAGCCCGGAAATTCATCGTTCATCTGGCGGGTGACGAAGCGGACAGGAGTTTCCGAAAGTTCGGCTTCACCGTGATCGAGTGATCGCCCATCCTGCCCCGGCATGAATTCCGAGGAATGGCAGATCGTCGCCTTCAGCGTGGCGATGTCCTTGCTCGGCACCGCCTTGATCCTGCCCCCCGGCGTCGCACTCGGCTGGTTGCTGGCCCGCAGGAAATGGCCCGGCAAAACCTTGGTGGAAACGCTGATCGCCCTGCCACTGGTGCTTCCGCCCGTGGTTACCGGGCTGGTGTTGCTGCGCCTGTTCGGCAGGCGCGGTCCGTTAGGAGCGTGGCTGGATCAAACGTTTCAGACCGATGTCGTCTTCACTTGGAAGGCCGTGATTCTTGCCCTGTCGGTCATGTCGATGCCGCTGTTAGTCCGCAATGCCCGCGCCGCCATCGAGGAGGTCAGTCCCGAAATGGAGCAGGTCGCCCGCACCCTCGGAGCCTCTGAATGGCGGGTCTTTCTCTTCATCACCCTGCCGCTCGCCAAACGCGGCATCCTCGCGGGCTGCCTGCTCGCGTTCGCCCGGGCGCTCGGTGAATTCGGAGCCACCATCATGGTCGCCGGCAACATCTCGGGGAAAACGACCACCCTGTCGGTCGCGATCTATCAGCACGTGCAGCTCGGTCAGGACGCCACCGTGTGGAAGCTCGCCGCGATCTCCGCGGGCATCGCATTCGCCGTTCTCTATCTAAGCGAACGACTGCTGAGGAAGGAAACGCGGCGCTAAGCCGTGGCGGCGGTTGGAAATCGCCGCCACGTTTTTTCAGGCGGACGGCAGACTGAGAATGGCCAGGGTCCCACCGCCATCGGCGGGTTCCAGCGTGATGGTGCCGCCGTGGAGTTCCGCGGTTTCCCTAACGAGGGTCAGCCCGAGGCCGGTGCCCTTACGTTTCGAGGCGTGGTGCCGCAATGAGTAGAAGCGCTCGAAGATTTTTTCCCGTGCATACTCGGGGACGCCGGAACCGTGGTCGCGAATCGTGAGGACGGCTTCCCCCCCGCCGGACTCGAGTGAGATCTCGACGCGGCCCCCGACCGGAGAAAAATCGATGGCGTTCTCCAACAGGTTGGTCACTGCGGCGCGAAGGATGAAGGCTTCTCCCCGCAGTGGGACGGGCGCGGTGGCGGCGGGTGCGATCATTGCAACGCCGGCCGACTCCGCTAGTGGGCGGGCTTGATCGATGGCCTGAGCGACGATGGAGTGGAAATCCAGTTCCTCCGGTTTCTCCAAACTGGCACGACCCTCGATGGCGGAAAGCTCCAGCAGCCGGTTGATCAACCGTTCGCTGCGGGAGGTTTCCGCGCGGATGTTTTCGAGGAAACGCATTCTAACATCGACGGGCATTTCCTCATCGAGCAGTTCGGCTGCCCCGCGAATCGCGGCCAGCGGACTCTTCATTTCATGAGTGAGGGTCTGGATGTAGCGCTCGGCGTAGCGGCGGCCTTCCAGCGCGTTGCGCATCGAGTCGAGCGCGTGGGCCAGCGTGTTGACTTCGCGGCCGATGCCGATCTGCGGTTTCGGCGGACGTTCGCCGCGCTCAATCGCGCGGGCGTATTCTGTGATTCTGCCGATGGGACGGAACAGCCAGAGAAACACCGCCCCGATGAGAAACAGGATCCCGCCGCCGATCAGGCCGCAGGCGGTGTAAATAATCCGCCGCCGCTCCCGCACCAAAGGCAGGACATCGGCCTGGGGCTTGAAAACCGTTAGAACACCCGCGGGCTTCAGGGGATCGCCGACGGGAGCGGCCACATAGAGTACCGAGGTGGCATTATCGTTCGGGCGGTCGCGGCTGCTGCGCGCTCCATACCGGCCGACCAAGGTCCGCGCCACATCGAGCCTGGCAGATAGATCCTGTCCTTCGCGGCGGCCTCCATCGGAATCGAAAACCACGATCCCCTTCGAATCCGTCAGGTAGGCGTGGATCCCGACGCTGCGCTTCATGTGCTCGAAGATGCGGGCCTGGAGCACCCGCCCGTGGGCCCCGGCGAACGCCTCACGGAGATTGTCCGTTTTGAAATCAACTTCGCTCTCCACGACTTCCGCCAGCAGGTTCGCGGTGTCCACCATGACCTCCTCGGTCGCCTGAAACGTCTGCGGCTCGACCTCGGCCAGAAAGTGCCGTGCCAACTGATAGAACCCGAGCGTGATGATGAACGCAATGAAAAACAGGGTGACCCGGGTGAAGCGCATGGGGATCTATGAAAGATGAGCTATGAGAGATGATCTATGAGGAAGAAAGGGAGAGGAGGTAGCCGAGACCGCGGCGGGTTTGGATGAGGTCTTCCGCGCCCACGCGGACCATACGCAGCTTGGCGCGGATGGATTTGATGTGGGCGTCGATGGTGCGGTCGGTGACGGCACCGGGATCCTGCCAGGCGTGTTCGAGAAGCTGGTCGCGGGTGAAGACGCGGCCCGGCTTTTCCAGGAGCACGAGCAGAAGCTTGTACTCGTGGGCGGTTAGATCGAGCGGTTCGCCATCGCAGTGAATGCGCATCGCGGATGGGTCGTGGTGCAGAATTTTTCCGGGGCCCGGAACTGCCTGCGGGATTGCGGGCGGCAATTGTGACCGGCGCAGGATGGCGCGAACCCGGGCAACGATTTCCCGCGGAGAGAACGGCTTGGTGACGTAATCGTCGCCGCCGAGTTCCAACCCGAGGATGCGATCCACCTCGCCATCTCTGGCGGTTAGAAAGAGCACGGGAATCGATGAGGTCGCGCGCAGGCGGCGGCACACGTCCAGCCCGGTCATGTCGGGCAGGCCAATGTCAAGAATGGCGAAGTCAAAGTTTTCCCGAGCCGCCGCCGCAAGCGCATCCGCGCCGGTTAGAGCATGGACGACGTCGAAACACTCGGTTCCAAGCGCATAAACAAGCGTGTCGGCGATCGCCGGTTCGTCTTCCACCAACAGGACTCTGGGCATGGCGGGATTTGAGTCCTTCCCCGTGAAATGCCAATGAAGAAAGCGTGAAATTTCGGGCGGACACCTGCTCGGACAGGTATCGCGGCTTGCGGGATCATCGAAACGCCGCATGGTCCCGGCCGGAACATGCCGGTTTTTCTCCTCATCGTCGCCTGCGCCTTGTGGTCTGTGAGCTTTCCGTTAGTGAAGGCCTTGCACCTCGAGCAGTCCGCGCGATTGCCCGGCGTTTCGAGCTTGTTCCTTGCTTCATGGATGCAGGTGGCGCGGTTCGGACTCGCGGCCCTAATTCTTCTGCCGTTCCTCATTCCACGGAAACGGCCGAGTCAAAGCGAGATTCATCAGGGAGTGATCCTCGCGCTCTGGGGAGGAGCGGGAATGTGGCTTCAAGCGGACGCGCTCGCCTATACGGATGCTTCCACGTCCGCATTCCTCACCCAGGCCTACTGCATTTTTCTGCCCCTCTGGGCCTGCCTGCGTCTGCACAAGAAACCCGCCACGCGGGTGGTCGTGGCGACTTTGCTGGTCCTAACCGGCGGTGCCATATTGTCCGGACTTCGACCCGATCATCTCAAGCTCGGACGCGGTGAAATCGAAACCTTGTGCGCCGCCTGCCTTTTCACCTTCCAGATCCTCGCTCTGGAAAACCCCCGTTACGAGGAAAACCGCGGGCTCTCCGTTAGCTTCGTCATGTTCCTTGGCATCGGCATCCTCTTCATTCCCATCACCGCGATGGTGGCACCTGACTTATCCTCATGCTTCGCCGCGGGCGCGTCAGTTGAATCCTTCGCGCTTATCGGATGCCTGGCGCTGTTCTGCTCGGTCGGAGCCTATCTGATCATGAACATCTGGCAGCCGCGGGTCTCGGCGACGGAAGCGGGCCTGATCTATACGACAGAGCCGGTTTTCACCGCGATGTTAGTGCTGTTCCTTCCCGCGATGCTTGGGAATTTCATTGGTGGAAGTTACGAAAACGAATCCATCACCACGCAAATAGTTGTCGGCGGGATACTGATACTCGGAGCAAACGTTCTGATGCAATGGAAGCGGCCGCCCCACTTGCCGCCGCTCGGGCCAATTATATGAGGGGCGGCCTTGGACCTATCAGCACGAATATGGAAACCGCACTCGCGGATCGTCTTTGCTAAAGTCCTTGGTGTTTCGCGTGACCAGAATGCAGCCTTCACAGTCGGCACTGGCCAAAATGATGGCATCGGGCAGTTTTAAACGGGACTTTTTCCGCTCCTCGACCGCCTTCGCCGCCATTTGGGCCGATAGCTCGACGAGCCGCATCGAACTTGAAAAGCGAATCCGCAGCTTGTCGTTCGTGATCGCTTTCGGCACCGCACATCACTTCCATCCATGAGATGACCGAATACAACGGTTCGCTATACCGGTTGATTTCGATTTCAGCTTCGGGAACCCCTTGCAGGAAATCGATCAGCACATCGCTATCGATCACCGCTTTCACGAATCCCATTCCTTCCGCAGTTTTTCGACGATCCTGCGGCTATCGATTTTGTCGCGCTTCCAAGCACCAAACGCCGCTTCCCTGCCCGCTTGATGCCGGTTTGCCAGCATGGTGGCAAGTGCCCTGCGGATCGCTTCAGCACGTGAGATTTTCTGCTCGTCGCACCACTGAGCCAGCGCACTCACCTGCTCGTCGGGTAAATCAATGATCGTTCTCATGATGCCTTCAGCATATAGCGTTATCATGAAACGACAACTTGACATCCCACCCAGACGGATGGGGGCCATCAATCAAAGTCAAACGATTTGCTCCGTGTCGGCAGGAGCTTGAAGCGGCCGCCGTTCAGCCGGCGGATCGGATCGAAGACCGAGTCCATGCCCACGTTCTTGATCTCGCAAACCTGGGCCATCAGCTCGCCGAGGCGACCTTTCGGAAAGCCGCGCTCCAAAAACCAGCAAAGATATTCCTGCGGCAGGTCCATGATGGGAACCCCTGCGGGCGGATAGGCCTTGATGCCGAATTTGCCGAACGGGATCCGTGTTTTCCCGATCTCGACAAGGAGGTTTCGAAAGTTCTCGCGGTCGATTTCGGGGACCTCTGCCACGGCCGCGTGTTAGTTTTGCGCGGTCGGCGGCGCTGCCGACTTCGGGCTGTTGGTTTTGAGCGCGCCTTCGGTTTGGCCTTTGAACCAACCGTCATACTCCGCGGCTGATAGAACTTCCATGGAACCGATCATGTTGGCATGTCCTTCGCCACAGAGCTGGGCGCAGACGACATAAGTTTCCAACGTCTTGACCGGAGTAAACCACATCGGGATTTCACGGCCGGGAATGGCGTCCTGTTGGATCCGCATCGGGACAATGGCATAATTGTGAATCACGTCCTTGGTGCCGATGTTAAGCACTGCAGGTTCGTTCACTGGAAGTTTGAGGATAGGGCTGGTGAAATCGTCCAGCGAGTTCGGATCGGTATAGTCGATGCCAAGATCGTTGGAGCCTGAGATCAAATCCGCATCGACACGGCCGAACTTGTTGTCGGCTCCGGGGTAGTGATAGGTCCAACCGAACTGCCAACCCACCACGCGGACGCGATTCGGATCGAGATTCTTAACGTCTTTCCAACTGTCAACCCTCTCAGCCCAGAGTGGAAAGGCAAAGCCGAGCAGCAACACGGCTTCGATAATGATCACCCCAACCTCAAGGTGACTGGAAAGGTGGCTTTTCACCCCTTCATATGATGCCTTGGGGTGGTTCTTGTGCCAGAAACGGAAGATGCAGTAAAAGAAAAACAAGGTCCAACCAACAAACAACGCGATCATGAACCAATGAACCACATCCATCATGTGATCCACCTGGCCGCCGTGGGCAGAGAAGTTATCGGGGATACCTAGAAACTTGGAAGGACTCATGATAGGAATTCTAAATCTTAATATCTAAATTCGAAGGCATCAGATGGATGAATTCGGGCTGACGAAATCGTCGGAGAGGGAAGGATCGAGGTTTTCCTTTTCGCGGCGCGCGAGGCAAACCATGAAGAAACCCACCCCGCCGAGCACGGCGAGAACGACCGCTAGTAAAAAGAAGATGGACCATCCTGCGGCATCGCCCCCGCCATCGATCATGGTGACGCGGCAAGTTGAACAAGCGAGGAACTGGGACATAAGGTTCATGGAGGGAAGCTTCGGTTCGAATTCAGATCGATCAAATGTGAATCCGGGTAATCTTGCGGTAGAAATAAACTCCATACATCGGCATTAGCAGGGCACCGACCACGCCGACGATGCCGAGGGCAGTTGCCATTGAAGATTTCTCCGGCGCTAACACAAAGGCCCACAACGCCAGGAATGCGCAGAGCAGAGTGCTGACAGTGACGAACACGAGATGAAAACCTTTGAGAGACACGGCGGGTATGGTTTGAATTTTTTTAAGGGAAACTCAACGACGGGATGGAGAAGCCAAGACCGGCGGAGTGGTGGACTCGGGTCCGTAAAAAAGCGGATCGAGGATCGGATCGTAGATGGCAAGCCAGGTCAGTCCGGCAAGACTGCACACCATGCACAGACCCGAACCGAAGAGCCAATAAACCGCCTTCTTCTCGTGGTTAAGGTGCATGAAGATGAATGCGACCAAGGAGGCCTTGATGGTGGCGATCGTTAGACCGAGAACACAGTCCATGGCATCGAACCCGTGTTTTCCGACATCCAACGCCGGAATGGTCGCCACTAGTACAGTGATGATGGTTCCGAGGAACAGAATGCCGCCCACAAACAAATAGGTGCGGATGGATCTCTTGATTGCTTCAGGGGTATCAGCCATAAATTTCGAATTTTGAACTTTGAGTCCTACATCAAATACAGGATCGGGAAAACGAAGATCCAGACCAAGTCGACGAAGTGCCAAAACAAGCCGCCAATCTCAACGCGGTTGGCCAGCCACTCGGGATTGGATAGATACATCTTCCGGCCGAAGAAGAGATAGTAGGCCAGCACCAGCGCGCCGCCGATGACGTGCAGGCCGTGCAGACCTGTAATGGTGAAATAGATCGCGTAGTAAGTATTCCACGCAGGAGTGAATTTAGCGGCGAAGCCAATCACTTCCCGGGGAACCGACAGATGCGGAAAGGTGTGCTTGTCTTCACGACCAGCGTAGTCCGGCCCCATGAACTGTTCCTTGATCCCGATCTTCGCCTTCTCACGATCCACTCCGTTTGCCTTGGAGACGAAATCCTGCCAACCGATGCGATAGCGCTCCTTGAGCGTCGGTTCGCGCTTCGGTTTGCCGGTTTTCTTGTCCCGTCCATATTTTTCGAGGAGTTCCTTCTCGATCTTGGCGACCTGGCCTTTGTTCCATTCCCAGGCTTCCTTGGCGAACGGGTTGTTTTTGATCAACCAGGAGTTTTCGATGGCGACCATCGGGTCCACGCCCTTCTGCACGGCCTTCATCGCGAGGTGCTGGAAGTCGATCGCGTCCACATTGTGAAACACCATCGGACTATCGAGCAGTTTTCCTTCCACAACGGTATCGTCGCGCAAGCGGGATTGCCCGTCGGCCTCCTGGATATCGCGCGGATGGAAGTTAAGACGGGCGGGTGGATCGACCGTGAATGAAACAGTGGAAACCTCGTCGAGCAGCTTCGGTGCCAGCGCCTTCGTGTCGATATTGACGGTGGAAGCGATTTGCCAATCCTGCTTGCCCGGATTGTCGTTGTGAGCCTTCACCCACTCCTGGCGGAGGGCGGCGGTCCGATAGCCGGCGTTGTGCTTGGCAGCGGCGAAACGGGTCTTTTCAACCCGGCTGAGGAGTTCGGTGGACAGCGGTTCGCCTGCCTTGGCGATGACTTCGGCAGGTTTGCCCTCATCCACAACAGCCACCACATCGGCAGCGAGAACGACCTTGGAGTGGTGATGCCCGGCTTGGGCAAGCAACTCCTCGATCCATGGCTTGTGGAAACGGCGGGTATTGAAAGTGAGCTTCGATGTTTCCACGAAAATGAGATTCTCCTCGACCTTCTTTCCGTTGTGGTCGAGCACGGGCTTGTCCCCTTCCATCTCATACCCGAGGTGGCCTTCGATCACGGTATAGTCTTTCAACCGCAGCGCCTGGTGATGGAACTTCACATTATACTCCACGCCTTTCAGGACCATGAAGATCAGGGCGCAGAACACGGTAATTCCCATGAAGAATTGAAACTTGCGCCACTCGCGCATTTTCAGCGAGGCCCATGCAAACACCACGGTCACCGAAGAGCCGATGAGCACGAAGGTATTGATCAATCCCGGCAGCACCGGCAGCGTCCGCTCCGGCCATGGATAATCCGCGCCGAGGCGGAGAAACACATAGGCCGAGAAGAAGCCGCCGAAGAGCATGACTTCGGAAGCCAGGAACAACCAGATCGCGATCTTCGCATTGAAGAGGCCGGTGTCCTTGCGGGGAGTGACGACGTAGGGAATTTCCATTGGAGAAATGAGAGACGTGTGAGGTAATGGACCGGGAGATAACTTAATGTTTCACGGTCGGCTTGTCGGCGGTCTCGTGATGCTTTGGCTCGGTCCACTGGGGAAGGAAATCCGCGTCGCAATCCGGGCGGCTATATTCGTAAGGGCCGCGATAGGTTACCGGATCCTTGAGGAAGTTGCCGTGGCCCGGAGGAGTCGGCGTCGCCCACTCGAGCGTGGTGGCGTCCCATGGGTTGTCGCTGGTGACTTTCTTACCGTATTTCCATGAAATGAATAGATTGATGATAAACGGGATTTGGAAAACCGCCATGATCCAGGCTCCCCATGACATCATGATGTTCATATCGATATACTCGACCACCGTGTTGCCGAAGACGTTGACGCTGTCGGCGGCCTTCGAGAGATAAGCGTCGCCGCCGTTATACCAACGGCGATGGAAACCGGCCATGCCTTGCACCAGCATCGGGAAGAAGATGAGGTTCATGCAGATCAAGCTGGGCCAGAAGTGCAGGTGGTTGAGCTTCCTGCTCATGAAGCGTCCGGTGATTTTCGGATACCAGTGAAGCACCCCGGCGAAGAAGCCGAAGAGAATGCCAGGCGCCACGACATAGTGGAAGTGGCCGATGACATAATAGGTATCGTGAAGATGAAGGTCCGCCAGGTTGAAAGCGAGAGGCAGACCGGTTAGGCCGCCGATTCCAAACATCGGAATGAAGGCGCAGGCCCACATCATTGGCGGCGTGAAGCGGATCGAGCCTCCCCACAGCGAAATGAGCATGGCGGTGATGATGACCACCGATGGCACTGAGATGAGCACCGTGGTGGTTTGGAAGAAAGTGGAAACCGCGGCACCCATGCCGGTCATGTACATGTGGTGAGCCCAAACGACGAAGGACAGGAATCCGAGAACGAGAACCGAATACACCATCGACTTGTAACCCCACAACGGCTTGCGAGTATTGACCGGGATGATTTCCGCGACGCAGGCAAAGGCGGGAAGCAGCAGCACGTAAACTTCGGGATGGCCCAGAAACCAGAACAAGTGCTGGAAGAGCAGCGGCGAACCACCGCCCGATAGATCGGCGAAACCCTCGCTCTTGGTGAACAGGCCGGAAGGCATGAAGAACGAGGAATGACCCACGCGGTCCATCAATTGCATGATTCCAGCAGCTTCCAGCGGCGGGAATGCTAGCAGCAGGAGGAAACCGGTGACCAGCATCGACCAGACAAAGAAGGGCATCCGCATCCACGTCATGCCCCGCACCCGGAGATTGATGATAGTGGTGATGAAATTGACTGAACCTAGCAGCGACGAAGTAATCAAACATACCAGTCCGATCAGCCACTGCGTTTGTCCGGCCAACCATTGGTTAACGATTTGTCCGTCGGCAAACCCGGCGAGCGGGGAATAGTTTGTCCAGCCCGATTTGGCAGATCCAGACTCCATGAAGAACGACCCAACCATGATGAGGCCACCCACCAGATAGACCCAATAACTGGCCATATTCAGACGCGGAAACGCCATGTCCGGCGCACCGATCTGAAGCGGCGTCACATAGTTTCCGAAAGCGCCGAAACCAAGCGGCACGATGCCCAGGAAAACCATGATGGTCCCGTGCATAGCGCCGAACATGTTATAGGTTTCACCCGTTACCTTGCCATCCTGCAACCAGCGTGCCTTCCAGCCATCGGTGAACACCCAGCTCATCCACTCGGGAAGCGGCTGGTGCGGATAGGCGATGCTCCAGCGCATCACCATCATCAGATAGAAACCAAAGGCTAGGAACAACAACGCCGTGATTCCATACTGGAGACCGATCATCTTGTGGTCGGTGGAGAAGACCCATTTCCGAAGAAACCCCGGATCGTAATGGTGTTCGTCGTGGTGGGCGTCGTGCCCGGTATCTGAAGTGGCGTGAGAGCTCATAAATCCGTCGTGCGGCGTAGGTGAATCGTAGTGAAAAGATAAGTCGCGAAAACCCGGTCAGGGAGCTTTCGCGGGAGTCAGGTTAATCGGATCAAGCATCGTCTTTGGATCGAGAACCTCGCCCGGCAGCGCCTTGACGTGATCGGCGTTGAGTTCCGCCGCAGTCTCCGACTTGCCGGCATTTTTGCGGGCGGCCGATATCTCGATGGCGGCCTTGGCCATCTCGGTGGAGATCACGTCGCCCTTGGCATTGCCAAAGTTGTTACGGACGTAAGTCATGACTCCGGCAAGATCCTCGGGACTGATGCCGATCCCCTGAGGTGGCATCACTCCGTAGGTTTTTCCGTCGCTGACAGGTCCTTCCAGACCATTGAGAATGACCATGGCCAGGCGCTCGGATTCACCCATGACCCAGGCCGATCCAACCAATGAAGGGAAGGTCGAGCCGTTGCCCTTGCCGTCGGAACCATGGCAGCCATTGCATTTCGCGGTATAGATTTTCGCGCCTTTTGCCGAGTAGGCGGCGAGCGCCTCCTTCGGCACGGGGCCGGTATCCTCGGCACCGCCCGCAGGTGCGCGGACGTAGCCCTCGCGGAAAGTCGTGCCATAGGCAAACAGCTTTCCGCCCGCGCCCAGAATGCCGCCCGCGACAAGCAGGACGACGCCGCAGGCGACGAAGGCCCAGAGGGAAATGGGCGCGATCCCATTGTCCGCGATCCGCTTCTCGCGGGCGCAGGCGGCGGCCTCGCGGACCACCCGTCCATGGGCTTCGGTCACATTGATCGAGTCCTCAAGGTCCGGCTTTGGGTTGGGCTGTGACATGGTTGAAATTAGGTAAGAAGTGGGTTCATTCAAGGGGCTCAACCCTTCTTTTTCGCCGGAGCAAAATTCAGCGCGGCAGGCACGGCCTGATCCTTCTTGAGTGAAAGCAGATACGAGACAAGCGCCTTTGCATCCGAGTTCGGAACCCTTTGAGTGCCTTTTTCAGCGTTCACGGAAACTGAGTCGTTCGAGGGATTTCCGGTAATCGGGCGCTCGTCGAACATGAACCGGAAAGAAGGACAAGTGGATTTCCAGCGCGATGGCTCCCGCCGCGGATCGTAGAGGTGGTCATACAGCCACTTCGCGGGATCCTTGCCAGCCGCATAATTCGTTTCCACGCGGCGACCGAGATTCGACAAATCCGGCCCCATCCGGGAAACGCCGATCTGCGCGAATTTCTCACCGAAGAAATCGTAGGCATTCGTTTCACGACGGGTATCGCCGCGCTCCGGGTCCGCTTTTAAGCCACCGAGGTCCACATGATAGAGATCGTTGCCGGCATAGGTCGGGCGGACGAGCTGCGAATGGCATAGATAACAACCGTTCTCCGCATAGACCAAGGCTCCGTCGGCAATCCGGCCCGTGCGCTTGGGATAAAAAATTCCGGTCGCGCCGTCGGTCGCTTCATTCAACTCGATGGGCGCCAGGTTGCGCATCTTGATGAACGGCACGACGACGACCGCCAGCCAAGCAATGCCAAAACTGGCGGATAGACCGAGAATGAATGTGCGGAAGCTCATTTGAAGAAAATCTGAAATTTGAAATTTGAAATCTGAAATTCCATATCAGTGGGCGGCGGCATGACCCGGTCCTGCGTTGTCGATATCACCTTCTTCGCCGTGCGGACTCACACCGTGGCCATGTTCTGAAACCAGCAGGGTCGGGTGCGAGCTGCGGCGGCCAAGGCGCAGCCACATCAGCGTGAGGTGGATGAAAAAGAACACGTTCGAAAACAGGATGAAGCACCAGGCGATTGTGGTGGCCACCGCATAAGGATAGGCGGTCGCCGCAGCTTGCCATGGATGCTGCCAATCTTCCTGGCTTCGCCCTTGTTCGAGTCCGCCATAGAGGGCGACCAAGGCCACGGCGATGATGCCATAGACCGAGAACAAAAAGTGAATCTTTATCAATCTGCGGGACAGCCATTCGCGGCGGGTGACGCGTGGCACGATGAAGTAGATCGCGCCGAACATCACGAAACTGAAGAACCCATAGAGCGCGAGGATTTCAAATCCATAGCCGGACATGGAAAACTGCGTGAGCGGCAGGGTGGAATCCGGCAGGTTTAATACCACGGCGGCGAAGGCCAGGATCAACAAACCGACGATCCCGGCGGTCGTAAAACGGAGCGAAGGACTTCCCGCCATCGTGTCGGGTGTCATCAGCATCGTGCGGAGAAGATTGATTGAGGCGGCGATGGCAGGCACGAACAACAACGCCGTGGCCGCAGCTCCTACGTATGGCAGGAAATAGGGAATCGGCGCGCCGGTTAGCTTTTGCATGCCCGCCCACGGAGCGATCACCGCTAGCGACCAGAACCCAAGTTTCGCCAACGAGTAGCTGTGCACCGAACGACCGGTCACCTTGGGAGCCAGATAATAGGCGGTTCCAAGAGCCACAGGAGTGAAGAACAGGAAGATCAACGCGGATTTATACCAGGCATTGATTCCGGCGGCCATGACCGGGTGGCCCGGCAGGCAGTGCAGCAGCGTGTTCGCCGTAATGAAGATCCACGGAAACCAAACCATCGCGGCGAGCAGATACCACTGCGAGATATAGACATGTCCCTCAGGGCGGACCCGGAATTGTATGAACGACCAGATGACAATCGCGAAATAGCTGAGCAGCAGCACCGGCCATGTAAATGCAGGGAACTCCATCCATGGCAGCCCCGTGCTGTTTCCCGAGAGAATTCCGATGATTCCAAACGACACGGCGAGGTTCCACACATGACCGGCAGTTAGTATAATTCCGGCTGCCGTGCATTCCTTGCGGGAAAGCCGCGCAGTCATCCAGATGATCACGCCGAATGCGACCTGGAATCCCCAGCCATAAATGAACGCATTGATATGGGCGGGGAAAACCCGGCCATAGGTGAGCCATGAGTAACCCGCCAGGAATTCCGGGCTATGGACTTTTGCCGAAGATATAATTCCCAAGATGATGGAAACCGCGAGCCACGCGGCGCTGCTGGTCATGAAAAACATCACCGGGTGGCGCAGCGAACGATCGATCCCCGCGCGAAGCAAAGCGTCCTGATCTGTGGTGGTTGGGATGACGGAAGACATGGGAAATCGAAATTAGGGTTTGGTGAGTTCCGCCGCGGTGACAGGCGGTTTACCTACCTCGCTGCGGAGCGCGGCGATTTGCTCGGGTTTCACGGCGGACGCCTTGTTGCCAAAACTATTGCGGATGTAAGTGAGCACCCCGGCGATCTGTTCGTCGGTCTGGAAGCTCAGCGCCGCCATGCCGCCAGGCATGTTGTATTCCTTGCCGGCGACGGTGATGGGTCCCACCAATCCGCGCAGTTGGATGCGGACGAGATTGGATATGGGTCCGGTGACCCACTCGGATCCGGCCAGTGGTGGCGCGATCGGGCCGCCTTCGCCATTCTGGCCGTGGCAGGCACCGCATAACAGATAGGCGGCCTTGCCGATTTCCATCACCGCCGGATCGATGGGTTCGTCGGCAGCGGCGGGAGCAGCGTCGATCGCCGTGGTGTCCACGGCCGGGGCGGCGGCTAATTTCTTGGCGGTCTCGGAACCGGGGACGATCTGGGCGGGCAACTCCATGGCAACGGGCCTGGAGGCGGCGAGCTGTTTGCCCACGGTGATCATTACGGTGTCGATCGCTTCGTCAGTTAGCACGGCGGCCTGCGCGGCGTCGATCTTAGCCTTCGTTTCATAGCGAGGTTTCGCCGCCGCGTCCTCCATCGTCGTCGGTTCGGATCGGGTGAAAAACCAGATGACCGCCAGCAGCACGGCAAAGATGAAAAAAGTGCCGAGCGCCCACCAGAACGTGGTGAAGCGGATGATCGGATTGTCGCGGGATAGGTCCATGGGCAGAAAAGAAAATCAGTTGGAAGCGTTCGCGGATTCGAGGATGCGGGGATCGCGGTTCGGATAGAGCGAATGCTGGCCGAGGGCGCGGAGCAGCAGGAACACGAAGGCCGCACCGATGGTGATGAAAGCGAAGATGTCACCCCAGAAGGCGCCGGGAATGGACGGTTGGATATCGCCGAACACCGCCGGGTCGATTTTACCCAACGATACGCCGCGCTCGGGAATGATAATTAGATAGTGATCGAGCGCGTGCATGCACAGCGTGTAAACCGCGACGATCGAGAGCAGTTTGGGGTTCTTTTTCAGCCACGCTTGGAGCAGGACGACGAAGGGCACCACGAAGTGACCGAACAACAGGAAATACTGCGCGGTGTTCCAGTTACCGGTGTTGCGGATCAGGAAATATGAGGTTTCCTCGGTGATGTTCGCATACCAGATCAGGAAGAACTGGGAGAACGTGATGTAGGCCCAGAATACAGTGAAGGCGAACATCAGCTTGCCCATGATATGGAATTGCTCCGGGCCGGTGACGTGCTTGAGGTGGCCCTGGCTCTTCAACCAAGTGCAAACAATGACACCAACGGCCATCGAGTTCAGCGCGGCGCCCGCGAACAGATAGACGCCCCACATCGTGGAGAACCACTTGTAATCGAGGCCCATCGCGAAATCGAAGCCGGTGAAGGTGATCGTCAGTGCGAAAATGATCAGCGGATAGTTGGAGTGGTATCGCGCCTTGAGCAGACGCCATGTTCCGGGGTTTGGATCCGTGTCCTGATCGGTGGACAGCTTGCGAAGCCCATAGATGACCGCGCTGAAAACAATTCCGTAAAACGCAATTCGGCCATACCAGAACCATTGGTTCATGAACCAATATTTGTTATAGAGAAGATGGTCCACGTGATGCAGGTGATCCTTCACAAAGCCGGGAGCCGCGCGGTGAATGTTCATCCACTCATAGAGATAGTGCTGCACGTGTGGTGTCAGCAGCGGAATGCAGAACAAAAACATCCATGGAAAAGTGGACCCGATGTTTTCAAACACCCGCCGGACGGAGGTTCCCCAACTGGCGTTGGAGACGTTGTGAAGGAGGACCCAGAAAACGCCGCCGATAGACAGTGTCAGATAGAAGTAAAACGCGAACAGCCAGGAGTAGGCATAGGTGCCTTGGATTTTTTCCGGACCGAAGAAAAGCAGATAGAGGCTGATGACGGAGCCAAGGACGGCCACGCCCAAGGCGATACTTTTCACCTTCGCCACCCGGGAGGTGTCGAGGTGATCGCCGTTAATCGCGATGTCTGCGGAGGTGACGTGGTGATGGGCCATTGGAAATCGGGAAAAGGTTATTGGGCCTTGGCGGATGCCTCTTTGGCTGTCTGCAGCGTGCGGACGTAGGCGATGATCGCCCAACGGTCGTTGACCGGGATGTTATAGCCGTAAGCTCCCATCATTCCCTTGCCGTTGGTGATGGCTTCGAACATCCGGCCGTCCGGATAGGTTGCGGACTTGAAGGTATCGAGATGGAAATTCGCGATGCCGGGAACGCCATACTGGCTGGTAACGCCCTGGCCATCGCCGGAACTGCCATGGCAGACCGCGCAATAGATTCCATAGCGTTCCCTGCCCCGCTGTATCAATGCCGTGGCGCTCGCTTCAGTTAGCTTTAACTCCTCGGGCATTCCCGAGCCGAAATAGTCGCCGACATGGCCGGTGTAGAGATAGCCGGTTTGACCGCCGAATTCATACTCGGGAATCCCACCGATCGACTGCGCGCCGTCCTCGTTGAAACCACGTGGCTGCGTTTGCCCCACCGGGAGGCGGCTGCCGTGGCCGTCCGCGAAAAACGCGTCGGGCTTCTGGGCGCGGACCTTGTCCTGATCGTCCATGTCCGGGAAAATTCGGACCGGCGGCTTGGAAAAGTGCTGGCCGCGGAATCCGAAGATTCCGACAACGAGCAACGCGATCAGCGCGTAGGCGAGGAAAAAGTAGCGCATCTAACTTTAGAATTTAAGATTTAGAATTTCGGATTTCCCTCAGGTGTCTTCTTCTTCGACAAGTTCGATGTTCGACCCGCCGATGTCGGCGAGCAGATCGCGCGTTCCGTTAGGGCTGAATTTCGGATCGCGGGCTTCGATCGCGATGAAGAATCCATCGTCCGTCGCGCGGTGGAACTGGCGGCTCGCGAACAGCGGATGGTTGAGCCGCGGAAGTTGGATGAGCGCCAGCAGTCCGAACAGCACCGTGAAGCCGGAGAACAAAATCGTCAGCTCGAACATGATCGGGAAAAACGCCGGAACCGTGAAGATGTTGGCCGGTTTTCCCTGCACCACTGTCGGATAGATCACCACTTGGGTCGTGTAGGCGAGGGCGAAGGCGGTTGCGGTTCCGGTCATGCCGCCGAAAAATACGAACCATGGCAGGATCGAGCGCTTCATGCCCATCGCGCCGTCGAGGCCGTGGATCGGATAGGGCGAGTAGCAGTCCCATTTCCGGAAGCCGGCGTCGCGGATTTTCTCCGCGCCCTTGTAGAGAGCGGATGCGCTCTTGAACTCGGCCAGATAGCCATAAACGCGTTTGCGGGTGGTGCTCACGGTGGAAGTTAGAAGTTATTCGTTAAACGTTATTTGGAAGGCGCGAGTTCCTTCTGATAGGCGGGCTCGATGACGACGCCGTGGTCCGGGTGGTCGTTCTTGTCGTCGAAGTGCGGATCGGATTCCGGCAGCGTCCATTTCACTTCGGCGATGTTGATGCACGGCAGGAAGCGGAGGAACATGAGGAAGAGTGCGAGGAACAGTCCGATGGTGCCAACGAAAGTCATCATTTCAACGCCGCTCGGGGAGTAGGTTTTCCAATCGCCTGGCAGCCACATGCGCTCGAGGGTGGTGACGATGATGACGAAACGCTCGAACCACATGCCGACGTTGACGAACATTGCGACGATCATGATGACCCAAAGATTTTCGCGGCAGGCCTTGAACCAGAACACCTGCGGCGAAAGCACGTTGCAGGTCATCATGGCGGCGTAGGCCCACCAGTGAGGACCGGCGATCCGGAACTTGAAGGCGTCCATTTCATAAATCGCACCTGAGTAGAAGGCGACGAACAGCTCCATCAGATAGGCGTAGCCGACGATCGTGCCTGTTAGTAAGATAATCTTCGCCATGTTGTCGATGTGCTTCATGGTGATTAGATCCTGCAGGCCGTAGATGAAACGGGCGGGAACCATGATCGTGAGCACCATCGCGAAACCACCGAAGATGGCACCAGCGACGAAGTAGGGCGGGAAGATGGTGGTGTGCCAACCGGGAACCACGGAGGTCGCGAAGTCGAACGACACGACCGAGTGGACCGATAGCACAAGCGGCGTGGAGAGAGCGGCGAGGAGAAGATATGCCATTTCATAGTGACTCCACTGGCGGTTGCCGCCGCGCCAGCCAAGCGAGAAAATTCCATAGAGAATCTTGCGGATGCCGGGCTTGCAACGGTCGCGGATGGTCGCGAGATCGGGGACCATGCCGAGATACCAGAAGATCAGCGAAATGGTGAAATAGGTAGAAACCGCGAACACGTCCCACAGCAGCGGCGACTTGAAGTTCTGCCAGATCGCGTTGGCGTTAGGGACCGGTGCGAGGAACCACGCGAACCACACTCGGCCGACGTGGAAGGCGGGGAATATGCCCGCGCAGATCACGGCGAAGATGGTCATCGCTTCCGCCGCACGGTTGATGGACGTCCGCCAGTTTTGTCGGGTTAGGAAAAGCACCGCGGAGATCAGCGTGCCGGCGTGGCCGATACCGATCCAGAACACGAAGTTGGTGATGTCGAAGCCCCAGAACACACGGTTGGACATGCCCCAGACGCCGACACCCGTGGAAACGAGATAGGTCAAACCACCGCCGACGCCGATCAGGGCAATGAGCGCGGACGGGATGAACAGCAGCCACCAGAGGAACGGTTGCTTGTTTTCCAACACGCCGCAGATGCGCTCGGTGATCCAATGGTAAGAACGGCCGCTGAGAATGAGCTTTTCGCGCTCGAGCACCGGGAGCTTGACCCCGGTGTGGGTCTCAGGTGCGGATTGGATGGTGGAAGCCATGTTAGGAGGAAGTGATAAAATGGGTTAGACCATGTGGACGGTCGCCTTGCCGATGAACTTGGCGTCCGGCATTTTCGGATTCGGGTTTTTCACGCGCGCCAGGTAGCTGGTCCGCGGAATGGTGCCGATATAGTTGAGAAGGTCGTAATTCCGCGCGATGTGCTTGCTGCGGCCGAGCACGGATTTTTCTCCGTCCAACAGATTTCCGAAAGTAATGGCATTGGCGGGACAGGCGTCCTGACAGGCGGTCTTCACCGAATCCACCGGGATGCGGAGGGTGCTGGTGGTGACGTGCATCTCGGTGGACGGCTTGCCGGCGACGAGTGCTTCCTGCTTTTGACCACGCTTCTGGCGGATGACGGCGTCCTTGAGGCGCTGCACGCAGTAGGTGCATTTTTCCATCACACCGCGCATGCGGACCGTGACGTTCGGATTCTTTTGAAGGTGGGTGGCCTCACCGACCTGCGTCTCGCCGAATGGACCTTTGTAGAGGTTGTGAGCGATAAGAGGGTTGCGCTTGTTGTAGTCGAAATAGTTGAACCGGCGCGCCTTGTACGGACAGTTATTCGCACAGTAACGGGTGCCGATGCAGCGGTTGTAGGCCATCGCGTTGAGGCCGTCCTCGGTGTGGATCGTGGCGTTGACCGGGCAGACGGTTTCGCAAGGCGCGGATTCGCATTGGACGCAAGCGACCGGTTGCGGAACGAGCGCCGGATTGTCCTCGTCGAAGGTGTTGTCCTTTTGCACGGCGAAATAACGGTCCATCCGGATCCAGTGCATTTCCCGGCCCATGGAGACCTGCTTTTTGCCGACGATCGGAATGTTGTTTTCCGACTGGCAGGCGACGAGGCAGGAGTTGCATCCCATGCAGGATGATAGATCGATCGACATCCCCCACTGATGGAGCGGGTCGTTGATGAGCGGCTGAGGTTTGCCATCCTTGCCAGGATTGAAGGCGGAGGAGCTTTCCGTCTTATAAAGCGAAATATTGGTCGGCGCGTGGGCGTCGTTGCCTTGCTTCGGCACGTTGGCGAGCTGCGCGTCGAACGAACCTTTTTCCTCGTCCTCCAGCGTCGAAACCTCGCGAGCAAGAGCGCGGCCATACATGGCGCTATGCTCTTGGGTGATCGCCACCGAGTAGCGGTTGCCGGTCGGAGTGACCTTGGCTCCGGTCGCGAAATAGGCGGTTGCGGCGGTGCGGAGCGGATAGGCGTTGAAGCCACGGTTCACGCCGACAAGGCCGACGTGGGAGGTGTTCTTCGGTCCACGGCCGAGTTCATCGTGCTCATCGAAGCCCTGGCCGTAGCCGAGCGGGATGACGAGGGTGTTTTCGGCCTGGCCGAACGAAACGAGGATCGGGATTTCCAGCGACTGTCCGTCCACCTCCACCTTGACCATCGGCGACTTGCGATTTTCTCCCTCATCGTCGGGAGATCTCGATGCGGTTTTTGTTTCAAGTCCGATGATCTGGTCGTAAATGCCGAGTGCTTTGGCGGTCTTGGGAGCGACGAGCGCGACATTGTCCCAGGCGAGCTTGGAAATCGGATCGGGCGCTTCCTGCAGCCAGCCGTTGTCGATCCAGCGGCCATCGAAGATTGAAGAATCGGTCGCAAAAATCACTTCGAGGGAATCCTTGGTCGGAGCCGAGGGAGCCATCGGAGTGGAGCTGTCCCCACGGGAAGCCGGGCTGGCAGTTGGATAGGCCGAACCCGCTAGAAAACCGTCTCGCAGCAGTTTTTTCCAAGCGCTGTCCCCTTCCCCGCCGAGGGCGGTGAAGGAAGCGCGGACCGCAGTGTATGCGGGAGACGGAGCGCCCTTTTCGCCTTCGCCGTGGAGCAGCTTGCCGTCTTCGGAAAGCAGGGCCAGCAGCAGCTCAAGTTCGGAAACACAGTCTGGATAAAGTGGCAGAATCATCGGCTGCACCACCGTGTAAACGCCGCGCGCACTGCGGGCGTCTGCCCAGGATTCCAAATAGTGAGCGGCTGGCAAATGCCACGTGGAGGCGTGGGCGGTCGCATCGGTGCGGCTGCCGAAGTGGATGCTGGTCTTCAGCTTCGCGAAAGTTTCCGCAAACATCAGATCTGCCGGAGCGTCGAAAATCGGGTTCGAGGGAGTGAGCAGGACCAGCGTGTCGATCACGTTAGAATCGATGTCGGCCTTGAGCGTCGCGAGGTTGCCGAGACCCGCGGTTTCGGTCTGGACGGCAATGAGCGGCTTGCCTTCGCCGATGTTTCCGAGCGCGACATTGATCGCGTGGGCGATGAGGTGCAGGGAAAGCGACTGCCGTGAACCTGCTAGAACCAACGATTTTCCGGCGCTGGCCTTGAGGTCTTCGACGACGCCATTGACCCACTCGATGTGCTTGGGATCGGTGAGTTGAGGAACGACCGCGGCCACCGCGGCATTTGCGCCGAGACCGCGGGCGATCTGGGCGGCCACGGTGTTGACTTGGCTGGGTGAAACGCGCAGGCGATGATCCGCCATGCCACCGGTCAGGGTGAACGCGGCTTCGACCGCGTAGAGGCGGTTCATCGTCGCGGCATCCGCCTTGGCTTCGTAAGCTTTGCCTTCCGGCTTGCGGCGGTCGAAAAACGGTGTGACCGGACCTTGCGAATCCGTACCCGCGAAATCGCAATCGAGCGAAAGAATCCGATCCGCCTTGGCGAAATCGGCCACCAGTTTCACACCATCGCCAAGTGCGATGTTAGACGAATCGCCGGTGAGCGCCTCATACTGATAGAACTTTGCAGACGAAAATTTCGCGGCCAGCTCCTTTGCCAGCCGGGCCCGGGTGGGGCTGTCGTCAGCACCAAACAGAAAGCCGATTTTCGCCCCCGGATCTTTTGCCAGCGCGGCCACGACGGCCTCGAAATCCTTGCGCGGCGCAGATTTCCCGGCCTTGAGAATATTCCGCGAACGCGATGTCGAGTAGAGATCGAGCACCGATGCCTGGGCGAAAGCGTCCGTGCCCTCGGCATCCGGATGGAGCTTGTTAGGAGCGACCTTGGTCGGACGGCCTTCGAAGGTCGTCACCACCAGCGGCGTCGCGCCGTGAGCGCGCGGCATGGACGATGCGTAGTAAGTCGCATTACCCGGAATCACCCATTCGGGAGCCTTGGTGTATGGGACTATATACGCTTCCGGACGACGGCAGGCAGCCATGCCGAACCCTGCGAGCGCGGTCGAAGCGCCCATCAGCTTTAGAAACGACCGCCGCGACGTTTCATCCGCCTCGGGATTGGCTAGCTCGGCAGCTCCGCGCGGGAACTCGCGGTCCATCCATTGCCGGAATTCCGCGGTGTCCTCAAGCTGGCCCGCACTGCGCCAAGCGACAGTCGTTTCGCCGGCGGGAACTTCGGGGTGATGCCATACGCGCTTGCTCATGTTAGGTTGCGGAAGATGTGGAAATGGGACGGGAAGATCAATGGTGGCAAGTGGCGCAGGTGACCTTGGGCCTCACCATGAATTCCTCTTTCAACTTGATGCCGAGCTCCTCGGTCGTCTTGACGCCGAGCTGCGGATTGTTGGAAATGTAGGTCTTCGCGTCGTAGGCGAAATTGTAAACCTCCTCAAGCGGGCGGAGGTTTTTCTCGGGCTCGCGGTGGCAGTCGAGGCACCAGCCCATCGAATGCGGCTCCGCCTGATAGATGACCTCCATCTTGTGCACGTTGCCATGGCAGCTCTGGCAGGAAATCCCCCGGTTGACGTGCGCGGAATGGTTGAAATAGACGTAATCGGGTGCTTTGTGAACGCGGACCCACTCGATCGGTTTGCCGTCATAGCCGGCATAGTTTGGGTCCATCGACTTGTGCAGCGGTGCCAATTTCGGACTGTCGCGCTGGACGTGCTGATGGCAGTTCCAACAGGTACTGCCGGTCGGCACGTTCGAGTGGCCGGCCACATCCACGAACGAGTGGCAGTAGCGGCAGTCCAAGCCGATCTGGTCAACGTGGATCTTATGAGAAAAAGGGATCGGCTGCGACGGTTGGTAACCAACCACCAAGGCCTTGGGAGTGGCAAAATAGGCAATCGCAAGAGCCACGCCGGCCGCTGCGGTCCCGGCGCAGAAAGCGATTTTGAGAGGCAGTAAATTGGACCAGCGAGGGAAAATATTTGCCATGAGGAGGGCGTTGCAGTGCTCGGAGAATGGAGCTTGTGAAAATTTTCACAAGCTGTTTCCGAAATTAAACCTAGGAACTTCGGGACGGCCGGAGGATGCAAACGAGCCGGTGCGTGGCAATGCCAAAAAAGAAAATGTGACAGAATTTGTAACGCCCCGCCTGTGGCTGCCAACATCTCCCGGAAAAGAAGCGGTCCGACTGATCATCCGTCCGGAAAAACCCATTAACCCGATGGCATCTCAGTCGAACCGCCTTGTCTTGCGACGACCAGAATTCAGCACCCGCCATGCCAACCTCCACGGTCGCCTGAATAATTTTCGCCTTACCCCCGATGCCCGTAAGGATCGGCATGCTTCCACCGATCCCAACGGGATTTAATGTGAAAGCCCACGGCAACGCCATGGGTTACGGCAGGGGATGATCGTGAGCCCTGACAGGGCGGCACGATTTTGGTTTCGCCCTATCAGGGCTTAGAAATTTTCTCCAAAACCCGACCCTAGGCGTTGCCAGGCAACGCCTTGGGCTATCACCTTCCATCCTTTCAGGATAAGGATTTCTCGAATCCTTAAAGGAATTCGCCTCACGCCGGCTTCTGCCGGGAATCGCGCCGATAGCTCGCGGGCGGCACGCCGACGGCCGAACGGAAATTCACGGTCAGCCGCTCGTTGCTCTGATAGCCGCAGCGCTCGGCGATGAGCGCCACCGGCAGATCGCTGGTGGTTAGCAGGCTTTTCGCCCGCTCCACCCGCTCGTGCTGGATCATCGCGTGGGGCGAACGGCCGAGGGCCGTTAGAAACCGGCGCTCCAGCACGCGCCGCGAGACCCCAACCTTGGTGGCCCATTCCTCGACCGAGATGATCGTGGAAATATGCTCCACCAGATACTGCATCGCCCGGCGTACTAAGGGATCGCTCACCGCTTCGTATGAACTCGATCCGCGGGCGACGATTTCCAACGGTTGGACCAGGACCGGCGCTTCTGGCAGCTTCCCGGCCCATATCGATTCGATCATATGCACCACCTCGGCGGCCAGCCGCCTCCAAGGCATTCGAATGCTCGACAAGGCCGGCCGCGCCATTTCACAGACTGTCTCGTCGTCGTTCGCGGAAATCACCCCGACGGCGAACGGCACTTCCAATCCCGCCTGCGCCGCGGCCTCCAAAACATGCCGCCCGGTCGGATCATGGGCGGTAAAAATCCCTAACGGCGTCGCCTGCGCTGCGAGCCAGCCGACCATGTCTTCGTCGGGGTCCCTCCAATATTCGTCATATTGCCGCCAGTCGCGAAACTCCTCCCAATAGACCGGCACCTCCCCGACGACGGACTGGAAACCGGCCAGTCGTTGTTTGGCGTAGTGCGCGTCGCTCCGGCCGACGAACGCGAAATTCTGATAGCCCCGCGCGATCAAGTGCTCCGCCGCCAGCCGTCCGATCGCCACGTCATCGACATCCACGCAATGGACACCCGCAACAGGTTCGTCTGAGGGCACCAAAATCACGGGACAGCCCAGTTCCACCAGCGCCACGGTTAGTCCGGGCAACCATTCCGTCACGATCGCGCCCGGTTTCCATTCGCGCAGACTGGCGAGCAATAAATCCGGCTGGCGATAGAGATCGATGATCCAGAAATCGTAGCCCATCCCTGCAAACGGCGCGAGTCCCGGCGTGAGCCGCCGCACGTTCACCGACGACTGTACGACGGCAATGCGGCGGGATGGCTCCAATTTGGGATGTCGCATTTCATCAAGAAGCTACCGGAATTTGCGGTAGCGACGCCAGCGGATTTTCCGATACTTTTCATCCGTCCGCGCTCGTTGCGCGCTCATTTAAAAAACCACAGCCATCGAATCCCCATGACCACATTTCCATGTGAAGCCGTGTCCTACGAAGGACCAACCTCGAAAAATCCCCTCGCTTTCAAACACTACAACGCGTCCGAAAGGGTCGCCGGCAAGACGATGAACGACTGGTTCCGCTTCGGCTGCGCCTACTGGCATACCATGCGCGGCACCGGCTCCGATCCCTTCGGCGCGGGCACCGCCGCCCATCCGTGGGACGATGGCACAAACTCTGTCGCTAACGCTCAGAACCGCGCCCGGGTGTTCTTCGACTTCATGGAAAAAGTCGGGCTGGACTACTACTGCTTTCACGACCGCGACGTGGCTCCCGAGCTTTCCAACCTCGCCGAGTCTAACAAAGCGCTCGACGCCGTCGCCGACGTGCTTGAGGAAGAGCAGAAGCGCTCCGGCAAAAAACTCCTTTGGGGCACCGCCTGCCTGTTTTCCCACCCGCGGTATCAGCAGGGAGCAGCCACCAGCCCGAACGCGCAGGTCTATGCCTACGCCGCCGCCCAGGTAAAAAAAGCCATGGAGGTCACCCACCGTCTCGGCGGCGAGGGCTACACCTTCTGGGGCGGCCGCGAAGGCTACTCGACCATCCTCAACACCAACATCAGCCGTGAGCTCGACCACCTCGCTCGCTTCCTCCATATGGCCGTGGACTATAAGAAGGAAATCGGCTTCAAGGGCCAGTTCTACATCGAGCCCAAGCCGCAGGAGCCGACGACCCACCAGTACGATTCCGACTCCGCCGCCTGTCTCAATTTCCTCCGCGAGTATGATCTGCTAGAGCACTTCAAGCTCAACATCGAGACCAACCATGCGACCCTCGCCGGCCACACGATGGAGCACGAGCTCACCGTCGCCTTCGAAGCCGGCGCGCTCGGCAGCATCGATGCGAACATGGGCACGCCCAACGTCGGCTGGGACACCGACCAGTTTCCCACCG
>JANMSI010000097.1:0-10634 GCA_031389115.1 Akkermansiaceae bacterium | reverse complement strand
GAGCACGACGATCCGGTCTTTCAATGCTTCGGCGACATACACCTTGCCGTCATGCACAGCGACTCCTGTAATAGTTGTGCCAACCAGAGCGGATCGTGTTTGGGAAGGATCTGATCCGGCTTTTCCGATGCGGTCCAAGGCGACGGGAAAACGATCCAAGCGACCCTTGCCAAGCGGACCAACGCCCGTGGTCTCGAACATGAAATTGCCATCGCTCGCGATGCATTCCCCGCCGGACCATTCGAGTTGATACATGTGGAGCAGATTGCCATCGAGATCATAGACCGAGGAATCGAGTGCCTCGTTTTGTCCGGCGACGCGCAGCAAGGGCGTCGGCCCGGGCTGGATACACAGCGCACGAATCTGCATCTGCACATGCCCCTGATAATACTGTGAGGCATAGGTATTGCCCAGCCACGAGGTCACGTAGGGCAGCTTCACCGGCTGCTCGATGCTGAAGCTGTCGATGGTCGCCTCCTCCAGCTCATTGCTGTCGTGCTGGCCGTTTACCACGCCCACCAGCACTTCCTCCGGCAGACCGGGACTGAAGCGCGTTCCGCCAAAATGCATCAGGTTCCACTCCTTGCCATCCGCCGAGTAGTAGCTTGCCATGCTATCGCGGTGACGAATGATCCGCACCCAGCACGGGACCGTCTGGACATACGTCATGTCGCCGGTCTGCCACGCTTTGACGCCATCCGTCTGCCGGGCCGA
Organism: Akkermansiaceae bacterium; assembly: GCA_031389115.1. GTDB lineage: Bacteria > Verrucomicrobiota > Verrucomicrobiia > Verrucomicrobiales > Akkermansiaceae > Luteolibacter. Next base: position 9,920 of record JANMSI010000097.1, on the reverse strand, counting down.
CGTCGCCGGGCCATCGCCGAAGCGGAAACCATTGAACGCATTCATCAGAAAGCGCGATCCGGCCTTGGTGTCCGTGCGCATCATCAGCCCCGCGCCGACGGATTTTTGAGAAGCCGCCGTGATCCGGCACGTCGCCACGAAATCGCCCTTCACCGCAGTGTAAGCGAAGGTTCCGCGGTTCTCCGCCGTCTCGCCGATGGTGCGGATGGTGAACGCCTTCGTGGCGGCATCATAGCTGACCGCGCCCGGCTTGCGTACGGCGCCGATGTCCGCCGCTGTCCAGCCTGCGGGGAGATTCGTCATCGCAGTGTCCTCCGCCCAAGTAGCGGTCAGCGGGGTCAGAAGAACAAATAGAACTCTTAGCAAGGTGGGGGTGTCTAGATATTGCATATGATGCCAGGTGAAGGTTTGCCTTCTATCCTAAATGTCGCGCCACCCAGATTCGTGGACATAAAACGATCTGCCCGGCCCAGTTCACGACTTCGAGAGTTTTACAGGCTTATTTTTGCGGCACGTCACTCACTCTAAATAGGAGAATGGAAACACCGCCAGAACGCCACAAGTAACCTAACTTCGGTCGCCCCAGTCACGTCTATCACCGTTACTTCGTGGCGAACTGCGAAGCGTGAACCAACGCTGAACGCTGCCCATGGGTGATTATGTCCGCTAATGGGGGTTGACGCTATCTGGGGCGGGGGACACGGTGTTTATAAATGGAAAACCCTCGACTCTTCGCGAGTTCCTTCGCCTACCTAGCTTTCTGCGCACTCGTCTTGCCTGCCCAAGCTGAGTCGGCACCCGCACCGATTCCATCCCGCCGCTGGACCTTTAATACGGCGGCCGGCAGCGCACCCGCTGGCACCCATTTTCTCGATGTCGCCAACGGGGAACTGGCCACCGTCCGTGGCAACGGCGCGACCCTCAACGGCACCGAACTCGTCCTTCCGGCTGCCTCAGCCGGCGGCAACCAGACTGCCGCTACCATCACCGCCTACCTCGACCTACCCGACGGCATCGTTTCCTCCCGGCCCAGCCTCACCTTCGAGGTTTGGCTGACCCCGCTTTCATCGAAAAACTGGCAGCGGATTTTTGATTTCGGCAATGCCTCGCTCACCAGCGGCAGCGGGGCCGACCCCGGCGAAATCATCGACGGTCCCACCGCGCCGGGTGCTTTCGTTTCGAAAGACAACCTTTTTCTTTCCCTAAACAACGGCGACACCCTCGGCTCGCAACGGGTCGAGGCAAAACTGGCTGGTGCCGGGGAGGTCGCCCTAAACACCGATCTGTCCTCCGACACTGCTCCCGGCACTCAGTACCACTACGTCATGACCGTCGCGGACGGCGGGGGCTCCAGCGGTTCCACCGGCTGCCTCGTGAAATGGTATCGCAACGGCGTCCTCGGAGGCAGCATCGATCTGCCCTACCGCCTGCCCGACCTTCACGATGTGAACAACTGGATCGGCCGCCCGATGTGGGCCGGCGACTACAACTCGAACTTCGAGCTCGACGAACTCCGTATCTACGACCGGCCCATTTCCCCCGCCGAGGTGAGTTCCTCCTTCGCCGCCGGCCCCAATGCCATCTTCATGCCGCCGGTCGCCGTTAACGATGCCTCGACGATTCACTCCAGCCAGAAAGTCATCGTCGATGTGCTTGCCAACGACACCGGCGGTCCCCTTCCCGCAACGCTGCAAATCCTCACCCCGCCCGCGACCGGCACCGCCACCATCCGCGGCGGGAAAATCCTTTACACCCACAGCGGCAGCAGCGCCACGCCAGTCACCTTCACCTATCGCGTGGCCAACATCGGCGGCCTCACTGCGATCGGCACAGTCACGATCAGCTTCGCCACCTCGCTCCGCCTCATCAACGAGAATCTCGCGATGCCCACCGCGCCACCGACTAACACATGGCAACTCGTGGACGCGCTTCCCGGCCTCACCTTCACCCAGCCCATTTGCATTGCCACCATTCCGGGCAACTCTAACCGCCTCTTCGTCTGCGAGCGCATCGCGAAAATCAAACACGTTCCGGACGTCACCGCCACCACACCCACGCAGAACGTCTTCCTCGATCTACAAGCCGTCGTCGCCGGACGTACTCCGGCCGAGGCCATCACCGGCGGTGGAGACGGCGAGCACGGGCTGCTAGGTCTCGCCTTCCACCCGCAGTATGCGACTAACGGTTACTTCTACGCAGCCTACACTGTCCAGATCAGCGGTGGCTCATGGTATCAGCGCATCTCGCGATTCAAAGTCAGCACCGCCGATCCGAACGTGGCCGATCCCACCTCCGAACTGATCCTACTCAACCAGCTCGACCAGGGCTCCAATCACGACGGCGGCGATCTCCATTTTGGTCCCACAGACGGCTATCTCTACTACACCGCCGGCGACGAGGAAGCCCAGCGCGACCTCCGTTTCAACAGCCAGAAGATCAACCTCGACTTCTTCTCCGGCATATTCCGCATCGATGTGGACAAAAAGCCTACCAACCTCGCGCCCAACCCGCACCCCGCCATCCCCACCGACTCCGGAGTCGCCCGTTTCTCCGTGCCGAAGGACAATCCCTTCGTCCACACCACCCTCGGCGGCACCTGGACCGGCACCTACAATGGCAACGCCATCACGCCCCTAACAAGTGTGCGCACTGAGTTCTGGGCCACCGGCCTGCGGCACTCGTGGCGGTTCTCCTTCGACTCGTCTAACGGCGACCTCTGGGCCGGCGACGTCGGCCAGGACACCTACGAGGAAGTGAACAAAATCATCAAAGGCGGCAACTACGGTTGGGTCTATCGGGAAGGCGCGCATGACACCGCCTTCACCAATCCCGTGCCGCCCTCCAAGCCCGTTGGCTTTACCAGCATCGATCCCTTTTACGAATACGTCCACACCGCAGTCGCCGGGAATGCGAACTTGAAGGGCAACTCCGTGGTCGGCGGCCATGTCTATCGTGGCACGCGTTTCGCCTCGCTCGTCGGCGGCTATATTTTCAGTGATTCGGTCACCGGCCATGTCTGGCAAATGAACACGACTACTGGTGCCACGGCCCGTCTAACTGGCCTGCCCGGTGCTTACGGCGTCATCGCCACTCAAGGAGTGGATCCCTCAAACAAAGACCCGCTTTTCGCCGCTTATCTCACCGGCAAGATTATGCGCCTTGCCGCTGGCAGTGCCGTCATTAACGGCTTACCAACCACCCTCAGCGCCACCGGCCTATTCTCTGATCTCACGGATCTGTCGCCCGCACCCGGCCTGCTGCCCTACCAGCCGAACCTCAGCTTTTGGAGCGACCATGCGATCAAGCGCCGCTGGTTCACCATCCCGGACGCGACCAGCAAGATGACTTGGAGCAAGGACGGCAACTGGACCTATCCAACCGGCATGCTGTGGGTGAAACACTTTGATTTGGAACTCAGCCGTGGAAATCCCGCCACCAAAAAACGGATCGAAACCCGCGTCATCGTAAAAATCGACACCGGCAGCTACGGTGTCAGCTACCGCTGGAATGAGGCCCAGACCGAGGCCACGCTGGTCGAAGATGCCGGTGCCGAGTTTGACATCGCCATCAACGACCAAGGCACGCCGCGCACCCAGCGTTGGCAGATTCCGGGACGCACCAGTTGCCTCACCTGCCACACGCCGCAAGCAGGGCACGCCCTTTCTTTCAACACGCGTCAGCTCAATAATGAGTTTACGATTCACGGCTTTGCCGGCAACCAGCTCGACTTGCTTTCCGCCAACAACTTTTTAGCCAATACTCCGGCTCCCGTCGCCAATCTCCCCCGCCACGTCCGGCCGGACGAAGACTTCCCTCTCGAACAACGGGCCCGTTCCTATTTCGCGGTAAACTGTTCTTACTGCCACCAAACTGGCGGCAGCGCTGGCGGATTCTGGGACGGTCGTGCGCATCTCACACTCGAACAAACCGGCCTCATCTACGGCACCGCCGTCAACAGCGGCGGCAGCTCCCTAAACAAATACATTGTCCCCGGCGACACCACCCACAGCATCGTCCTCAACCGCATGTCCGGCGCCAATGGTTTCGGGCGGATGCCCCCGCTCGGCACCACCGTGGTGGACCCTGCTAACATCCAGCTCATCACCAACTGGATCAACAACAGCCGCCCGCTCTACGACCAATGGCGCGGCGGATTCTTCGCCGCACTCGATCCGAACGGTGCCAAAAACGCCGATGCAGACGGCGACGGCGTGAGCAACTACAACGAATACTTGCGAGGCAACTCGCCCCTCAGTGGCAGCGGCTCGTGGCAGGCAAACATTGCGGACGGTTCGCTCCAATTTCTCCGCAAGTCCCACCGCTACTATTCCATCCAAACCAGCGACAACCTCGGCCAATGGCAGCCGTGGCCGGTTCCCGAAATCAACAATTCCTACGGGAACGCCGACGAGATGATCCAGATTCCGCTGCCTGCGGATCCCGACGGCAAGCAGTTCTTCCGCTTCAGCATCGCCGAACCGTGAGGCAGAGGCGTAGTGGACTTATTTCTTCGGATCGGACGCTTGGCGGAGATACAGAAAAAGGTCGCGTATTTGAGGCTCTTCAAGGCCCGTCAGCGTGCCTTCCGGCATCATCGAATTGGGGCTGGTTTCCGTAGATTTGATTTCCGTGCGAGGAATAGTGGTTATCGCCGCCAGGGTTTTGAGAGTCACTGAATTCGGGTCTTCAGCAGTGATCACCCCCGCCTTGAGTTCGCCGCTTTTGGTCGTGATGAAAACTTGCTGATAATCCTTACCAATCACGGCGTTGGGATCCAGAATGTTTTGCAACAAGTAGTCCATATCGGCGAAGCTGCCGGGCAGTTCGGGACCTATCTTCCCGCCTTTTCCAAACATCGTGTGGCAGACGGCACAGCGGGCCAGGAAGATTTCACGTCCGTTATCCAGGTCGGCACGCAGGATGGCATCGGCGGAAAGGAATTGTTTGTAACGTTCCATTTCTTTCTGCTTGTCCTCAGTGCTGGCTTTGAGCGAACCCCAGTTTTTCTGCAGCCACATGTCGCAGTCCTTATCCTTGAAACCTTGGATGACACGCGCCACCGGGGCTGTTAATTCCTTACGCTCTATCTGATTTGCATCAATCGCCGCGAGAAACGCGCGGGTGGCTTGAACTCTGGAAGTAAGAGTGTTCAACGCCTCACGCTTTTCCCCGGCATCCAGAGTCGGATAGATCGAAATGACTGCCGGAGCGATGCGCGCATCCTCGAACACGGCCAGCGCCCGCAACGCACTACTGCGAAGAGGGCCAATCTCGGCTAACAAGGGGACAAGTGATTGAATCGTTGTAATATCCCGTTGGACCGCCAACACTTCGATGGCAGCGATGCGGGCTTCCACCTTCGCATTTGGGTCGTCAAGCACGGCCCGCAGCTCGTCGAGAGCCGGCTTGCTTCCAAAAACCAACGCGAGCGTCCGGGCGTCACTGCGGACGCCGGAATCGGCATCTGTCTTCAGTTTCTGATAGGCTGCTTCCCAACCGCCGGGCTGCGCCATAGTCGCACGGCCCTTCACTGCGGCCAACATGCCCCACAGGATGTTCTGGCGCATCGGGGACGCTGCACCTGCCAGCGTGGCCGAAATCGCTGCCATCGCCGGCGCCGCTTTTTGGGAGTCATCAATGGCAAGCGAGGTAATTCTGCGGGAAATGAACTCCTGAAGTTTCGTGATCTTCGCGTTGTTCAGTAAGGCCACTCCTCTTACCGGATCGGAAGCCACGGATGGTTCGGCCGCATACCAGATCATCAGCGGGAGGTTGCGGTCTTTTTCATCCTCCTGGTGACTGGCGAGCGCATCGAGCAACTCCCAGCGGTCGGAGGGGTCCATGCGTTGCGCGGCCGATGCCATGCGGAGTCTCACCAAGGGAGAAGGATCGCTTTTCGCCAACCCAACTACTTTCCGATAGAGCGGGTCGGTAGGTTTCCCATCTTCGAAAATACAGGTAATGGTCCACGCCCGGACATGCTCCGACTTTGCGTCCAGCGCTTTTATTCCGGATGGTTCGGCGAGCGCACCTTGCGCGTGGAGTGTCCAAAGGGCGCGGAGCTGGCGGGTATCATCCGGATTTTCCAAGAGGATTTTTTCGAGAGCCGCAGTCGTTTGGGAATCCGCGCCGCGTTCCTGCAGCAGCCTCCGCGCGTGGCGGACATACCAATCATTTTTATGGAGGTGCATTTGCACCAACTCGCTGTCGCTGGCCTTTTCGAGATCCACTTTTACCGGCTGGACCGCCTTCGTGACGACCTTGTAGATGCGGCCATTCGAGCGGTCCGTGAATTCTCTCTGCTGGTGACACGGAACCTTGTCATACCAATCATTGAAGAACACTCCGCCGTCGGGACCGTATTGGGGGGAAAGGCCCCGGAACCAAGCGTCGGTGGTGGATAGAAGTTCCGGCTTGCGGACACTCCGGTATCCAGATCCGTCGCGGACGAATTCTTCGCAGCGCATCTTGTTCATGTGGATGTCGTGGAAGAAAAAGCGATTCCGCCATTCTTCGGGGAAGGCACCGCCCAGATAGATCATCCCACCGCAGTAGGCGGCCTTTTCGTAACGTCCCCATGCGATGGTCTGGATGTCTCCATACAAGTGCGGATTGTCATGTTTGCCCGCCTGTCTTTCATAGTGGGCACCCTGGATGCCATGCCAAATGTGCGAAATGACGCAGGCGGCGAAAAAAGCCTCGCCCTGATCATTCCAGTCCAAACCCCATTGATTGCTAGCACCTTCCGCCCAGCGCTCGAATAACTTCTTCGTCGGGTGGTAACGCCACACACCGGCATTGATCGCTACCCGCTCGGCCGGCGTTGAGCCGGGTTTGCCAACATGGGACTCCGTAAAGATTCCATGTGTTCCGTAAAGCCAGCCATCCGGCCCCCATATAAAGTTGTTGAGCGTCTCATGCGTGTCTTGATTTCCCCACCCATCGAGCACGATTTGCGGCTCTCCGTCCGGCACCGCATCGCCATTTCGATCTGGAATGAAAAGCAGGTTCGGCGGAGAACCGAGCCATACCCCTCCAAACCCAACCGCGAGGCCACTGGTAAACGTGGCCTTGTCCCAGAACACGGTTTTCTTATCGAATTTTCCGTCGTTGTTGGTGCTTTCCAGGACGAGGACGCGGTCTTTGGCTTCGCCCGGACAGTTCGGGTAATTGGTGTTTTCCACGACCCAAAGCCGTCCGCGGTCATCAAGCGTGTAGGCGATCGGTTGAACCACATCAGGCTCTCCAACGATTGGCTCAACGCTGAATCCTTCAGGAACCTTCATCGCCGCCGCCGCCTCCGCCAGTGGAAGTGCGGCGCTGGTGGCGATGAGACGGTCTAGATCGGTTTGTGCCTGCACGGGAAGATTCCCGAGCAACAAGGTAAAAAGCAATTTGCGGGATGAGGGCGCGGTCGATGTAAACATATCAATATTTTGATTAACTATTCAGAAGGATAAGCTATTTGGATTTCTGGGAAAGTCGGTTTAAAGCCGCTTTATCAGGTTCAGCCACCGTTTGCGGACCTCCATGATGCAACTGGCAATCACCCAAACCGCCCCGCCCGAAGCATGGGGTTTGGTGTTCGTAATACAAAGTGGCCGTCGGATTTGCTGTAGTCACAAATAGATTTCTATTCGGGGCTGGCGGACGAAGGCCTCCAGCGAAATATGTTCACCTTCTGCGCGCCGTCGTCCTCGGCGAAGAGGATGTATTCGCCGTCTTTGCGCTTCATCGCGTTGATAGCGTTGTTGAAATCAAACCAGCCGCAGTAGCCGGCGACCTCGGGACCAGGCAGGAAGCGCTGGACCATTTCGCCGGTCTTCGGATCGAGTGCCTGGATGGAAGTTTTCTTCACCCCGCGCTCGCTCAGGCCGCCGATGAAAAGGTAGCCGCCCTGCGCGTCGCCGGCATAGGTGGAGCAGAAGAAGTTGTTGGTCTCATTGCCCAGGCCTTTTTTGCCGGATTCGTAAGGCACGTCCCGCTGCCACAGCCGTTTGCTCAATCCTTTGCTAGCACGCACGTCGGCAAAGCCGCCCAGGATCGAGCCCACGCTGCCACCGTGGTCATTGCTATCCTTGGGCCGCCCGGCGGTGAAACCGCCGACGAAAAGCCGGTCGAGCATCGCGTCGTAGATGACATGGCTCGCTTCGGTAAATGGCGCGGGCACTTCGTAAGTCTCCGTCGGCTCAGGTGAGTAGATTGGTGCACCGTTTTCGTTCAGACCTTGGTTGCGCCAGCAGCGCACTTCCTCCCCGGCGGTGTTCCAGATGTCGCCGTTGGCATCCACCGTCCAGCACTGGCCGAACGCGAGCTTCGGACTGACCTCGGTGGGGTCACTTTTACCATCGCCGCTCTTGTCGATCCACAGGCCGCTGTTGCCCACCTTGCCGCAGGGAATGGCGATCTCACTGCCTTCATTGAAACGATAGAGCATCCAGCCATTGCGTGCCCATTCGTGCAGGAAGAGGATGCGCTGGCCACCGATGCGCCGCACGACTGTGGCGTTGACGGCACCGCCGTTGAAGGTGTTACGCTTGTCGTCGGGATAGGTGAATGGGTCGAAAGTTAGCGCAGTATAAACCGCTTCCTGGCCAGGGCCTTTGGTGAAGTCCATTTGGTAACGGTGCGTTTGCGTGAACACATCCACGCCGTCCGTGCCGGGATCGCCATCGGCAACCTCTTGGAATTCCAAGCCTTGGCGCTCCCACACAATATTTTTGCCGGTCGGATCGTATTTGCGCAGCACGGCACCACCGGTCCAGCCCATACGCGGGGCCATCGCGAGGTAGAGACAGCCCGTGTCGTCGAAGGTGATGGCGCGCGGGAAGTAAAGATGCGCGGCGTCCACGCGGCCCGCAATTTTGTGTTTATAGACTCCGCCAAGTTCACCAAAGCGGCCGGCTGGCTTGCCTTGGGCATCGAAGATCCACACGCATTGATTCGGCCCGGCATCGCAGACATAGAGCTGGCCGGTGAGCGGATGGATGGCCATGTGGCCGGGATCGACCATGCTGTCGAGCGTGATGGTGCGATCCGCAACCTGCTTGCCGTCCACGGTGAAGTAATGAATTTTCCCCGGATGCTCGCGATCAACCGGCTTGCCATCGGGCAGCGATTCGAGGGAGGTGCCGTCCACGCCGAGCTTGCCATCAGCCGCCGGAATCTGCGGTGTTTCGGGCGCAGTGCCGGGACGTTGCACGACCCAGAGCCCGCCTTTTCCATCGAGCGCGATCCAGCTGGGGCGTGGCGAGCGGAAGCTCGCGACTTCCGCGAGGCTGGCCGCGTCCAGCACGATCACTCGTTCGTCATAGGCTTCCGAGACATAGACCTTGCCGCCGCCCGCTGCGAGTCCGGTGATGTGTTTGAGTTTGCCCGAGAGTCCGGGCACCTGGTTCTTGGCCGAGCTGGGGGCGGCGGTCGTGTTCGATGGATCGAGCCGTTCCAGCATCGTCGTGCCGTTCCAATTTCCGCCCGATCCTTCGAAGATGAATTTACCATCTGCCGCGATAGCGCTGCTGCCGCCGTTCTGTAGTTGATACATCCAAAGCAGATTGCCATCGAGATCATAGACCGAGGAGTCGTAAGCCTCATTCTGGCCACTGGCGCGCAGGCGCGGCTCCTTGCCGGAACGGTCAAGGCACAGCCCGGTGATCTGCATCTGCACATGGCCCTGATAATACTGCGAGGCGAACGTGTTCCCCAACCACGAGGTCACGTAGGGCAGCTTGACCGGCTGCTCAATGCTGAAGCTGTCGATGGTCGCCTGCTCCAACTCATCGCTGTCGTGCTGCCCGTTCACCACACCCACCAGCACTTCCTCCGGCAGACCGGGACTGAAGCGCGTTCCGCCAAAATGCATGAGGTTCCACTCCTTGCCATCCGCCGAGTAGTAGCTCGCCATACTATCGCGATGACGG
>JANMSI010000062.1:0-4572 GCA_031389115.1 Akkermansiaceae bacterium | reverse complement strand
CCACGCTATGTGATCGACGCCCGGCCCGTGAGCTATGAGGCGTCCTTTGAGTTCTAGAGCGGTCTGGCTGGCAACCCTGTGGGCGGGTTGCAGCGTCTTGGGATGCGTGGCTGTCGGTGAGGAAAACGCTGGTGCAGCACCGTCGGTAGCTGACTCGATAGGGCGAGAGGTCCAGGCGCTTTTCGCGAAATCTCGCGATGCGGTAGTCCGGATCGAGTCCAAGGATCGGCATGGAAGACTCTCGGGCACCGGGTTTTTCATCGATCCGAACGGCACCGTTTACACCTCCTACTCCGTGGGGGGCGAATCGCTAGATATCGTGGTCTGTCATGGCGATATGAAATACCCAGCGCGCCGTGTCGTTGCCGATGCGCGGAGTGGCGTCGCCATCCTCAAAGTGGACGCGGAGACGGCATTCCTGATGCCTGCGAAATCGCGGGACCTGGCGCTTGCATCTGCAGTTCTGGCGATCGGCTATCCGATGGAGTTTCCGCTGACACCGAGCTTTGGGACGATTGGCGGCTTCGATATCCAATACCAGGCCAGCTACTTTGCGCTCCGCCATATTCGCGCAAATCTCCCAGTGCAACGCGGCGAAAGCGGTGCGCCGCTGCTAAATATGCGCGGCGAGGTCGTGGGGATACTGATCGCGAGGATCGATGACGGCAATGCCAGCTATGCACTTCCCATCGAAGCTGCAGAAAAGGTCCGCAAAGATTTCATGAGATTTGGAGAAGTGCGTCCTGGCTGGCTTGGCATCGAGATCGAGCCCGCGTCGCAGCCTGTCGCGGGCTCCACCGCCGAAATTCACGATCTCCTCCCAGAATCTCCTGGGGCCAAGGCAGGACTGCGCCCGGGCGATGTGCTTCTCAAGGTCGGCGACGAACCCGTTCACTCTCCAGAAGACGTCCGAAACGCGGCGTTTTTCCTCACGGCCGACGACGAGTTGAAGATTCAGGTCAGCCGGGAAGGTGCCCCCATGGATCTAACTGTTCATCCGTCCGATCCGCCAGGAAGCCCACGCACCGCCCGGAGCACGCTCCCAGACGCGCAGACGCCCGGCTTCGCTCCTGGGGACGCAAACCGTGCGCTCCCACTCAGTATTGGGCCGTGAAGATTTCCACCCCGAGGTCATCCTGACGCGGAGCGCTTTCGAGGAGGCACCGTGTGCGGCTTCGCTTTTCGCCAGTCGTCTTCACGAAGATCAGGCTTCGTGCTGAACTGTGATCAGTTGCTCGTGCGGGGCGTCAACTTTGCAAATATCCCCGTGCCTTTATGAGTGAAAACCAAAACTTCCCGAGACCGCTGCGAATTCTTGTGGCGGATGACAACCTGATCAACCAGAAGGTCGCGGCGCGACAGGTGGAGAAACTTGGCTATTCCGTTGTGACAGCAGCGAACGGAAGCGAGGCCCTGGCCGCGTTGGAAGTGGACTGTTTCGATCTGATCTTCATGGATTGTCACATGCCGGACGTTGATGGATTTGAAGCCACACGGCGCATCCGAAGCAGCGACCGGGTTTTCAAGACGGTGCGGATCGTCGCGATGACTGCTGACGTGACTTCAGAAGACCAGCAAAAGTGCTTTTCCGCAGGCATGGATGACTTTGTGGCAAAACCGACAAAGCTGGAATCGTTGCAGGAGGCTATCGAGAAAATGCTCCGCGCTGCTGGGTAGGAGAGTGTGGCGATCGGGTGGCAGCTCCAGAAACGCCAGATGATAAAAAAATATTCTTCCGCCTTGCAGCGCTTTTCTGGACTGGTATTTTCCCCAGCTTTTCGGTTTCCAACCCCTTCCTCTCTATGGCGCACTTTGGCTCTCTTTCTCTTCTGGTTCCGCTGCTCAGCATTGCGTCGTGGACGACGCTTCATGGAAACACTGCCCCTGTTCTTGATCCCCTCCTCCCGTTACCTCCCACAGTGCCGGTGGTAAATCCGGAAATCGCGTGCGGCAAAGTCCTCCTATTCCCAGTGACGGCGCTCGATGCGGATGGCGATCCGTTGACCTACAAGGTAAAGAGCAGCAACCCGAAGATTTTCGCGCGCGTGAAAACCGGGAATCCGTTTCTGAAGCTCGCAGTGAGCTATGCCGGCGACGGCGAAACCGCGCCGCCTTTTAGTGGCGACCTCTTTTTCCAGCTCTTCCGCGATTGGTCCCCGACCACCGCAGAGTTTCTCGGCGGATTTGCGCAGGCGGGATTTTACGACGGCAAAATCTTCCATCGAATCGCGGATTTGATGAAGGACAACGATCCCGCCACGATCGAGACAAGCTTCATCGTCCAGGGCGGCGACCCTGCGGGGAATGGGAGCGGCGGTCCTCCGTTTCGCTACGAAAACGAATTTCATCCCGGCGCAATCTTTACAGGCCGTGGTCAGCTCGCACTCGCGAATTCGGGCTATCGGACCAATGGAACCATCGAAAACAATCAGTTCGTTCCGGGCGACTGGACTGCCACGAATGGCTCCCAGTTTTTCATCACGGACGGGCAGCCGCGTTTCCTCGATTTCAAACACACGATCGCGGGGCAGCTCACGCGGGGTTGGGAGATCTTCGACAAGATGGTCAAAGTTCCGCGGCATCCCGCGGGCACTGATCCCACCAAGCCGGAGGATAAGCCGCGTGTGCCGCTGACCATTACCGCGGCCTCGATCGCTGCGAATAACCATGATGCGGTGCTCGTTTTAAGTGCGGCTGGAGTTGGATCGGCGACAATCACGGTGACGGTGGAAGACGGAAAAGGGGGCCGGGCGGAGAGCAGTTTCAGGGTCGCTGCTGTGGATGATGAGTGGAATACGCGGGCATTCTTCGTGCCGCCGGGAAATGGCGTCGCGCCGAAGGAGCAGGCGTTTCGTGTTGGGGCGACTGCGATCGATCTGGAGCAGGACTATCTTTTCCGCAACCCGCAACTGGTCGGCGGTTCGGACGCAAACGCGACATTGAACTCACAAGGCGCGATCCGCGGCAAGACGGGCTTCACGGGGCCAATTCGAGTTGGATTCACGGTTACGGAGTTCGACATGACGTATCGCGGAACGATCGACGGCGCGGGCGCAGAGATTGCAGACCGGACCACATTGGTCGTCGGAATCGGCGACAAGAGTCTCGAAGGCGAGGCGATCAATGTCACCGCCTCGTCGACGGTGGCGCTGAGTGGCGCAACCGTGGCTCGCTTTCAGGATGCGGATACCGGCGGAGTTGCCGGAGATTGGACCGCGAAGATCAATTGGGGTGATGGGACAGCGGTTTCGACGGGCGTCATCGCTCGTGATACGGCGCGGCCGGCTATGAGCGGGTTCGTCGTTTCCGGTGGGCACACCTACGCGCGTCCTGGCATTTATCCGGTCGTCACCGAAATCTCCGGTCTCAAAGGCGCTCGGGCGCTTGTTCGCGGCCAGGCAGTCGTCGTCGACGGGACGGCTACACCGGAAGTTTCTGCAACGCTGCTTCGAGCCAAGGGTGAAGTGATCAATGCCCGAGTACCCGCGTTAGTCGATTTCGTGGTCGCGACGTTTACGGATCCTGCATCGGCGGGAAATGCCGGCAGTTATGATGCGGATATCGATTGGGGCGATGGCACGGTGACCAAGGGAAAGGTCAAGGCCGGTCGCGAGGGGTTCTCTGTCCTCGGTTCCCATCGGTATACCGACGCGGAATCCTTTTCGCTGCGTGTCGATATCCGGAAGCCAGGCACCTCGGTGGCCGCCACAGCGTGGTCGACAGCGACTCTACGCTTCAACTCTCCTCAACATCTTCCGCCATTCCCGCAGGCGCATCTCGTCTCAGCGTGGGAGACGGACCCGGAGCGGACTCTGAAAGGGCAGGGCGCGGCGACTCAGGCGCGGTTCAAAGGCAGCTTTCTTATCGTGAATTCCGGCAACAAGAAATCGCCACCCAGCGAACTCCGTTTCTGGCTTTCAAAGGACAAGGTCTTGAACAAGAAGGGCGTGGACGCTGATCTGCCAATGAAGATCGGGACATTCCCGCAAGCCTTCGTGGCGTCGCTCGACGCCGGAGCTGGGGTTCGTTACGAGTTCGATAAGAGCGGTGGACGCGACCTGCGGCTGATCGCCCCGAAAGGCGAAACCGGCGCGGCCTTCAATATCCTCGCCGAACTTGATTACAAGGATCCGATTATCGATCACTCCGCAGTCGACAAAGTGGGGGTTTTTGGCCCGATCAATGCGATCATCGTCGAGCCTGCAACTGGCCTGATGACCAACGAGGGAGGCTCGATGGCGAGCTTCACCGTGCGGCTTGAGAAAGTGCCGACGGCTAACGTATCCATCACGATCCGTAGCTCGGATCTTACGGAAGGCACCATCGAAGTCCCAGCGGTCAGCACCGATGCAGGCGATCCTGCAAATACTCGAAAGCTGGTCTTCACGCCGGAGAATTTCTCAGTGCCACAAACCATCACCGTGAAAGGCGTGGAAGACACGCTCCACGACGGCGACATCAACTACAGCGTGATCTTTGCCTCGGCGGTCAGTACAGATGTCCGATACAGCGGGATGACAGCTACGCCAGCCACGCTGCGCAATTTGGACAACGAGAGCGGGATCAAGGTGA
>JANMSI010000023.1:0-6350 GCA_031389115.1 Akkermansiaceae bacterium | reverse complement strand
CGCGAACCCCGCCCGCCCCCCCCTTTCGTCTTGCTGTGGCGGGTGGAGTCGGGGAGTGTGTCGCACAAGATTTCCCATGGCTGCCCATCCGTCCGTTAACGTTGCGCGTCTCACCTATCTGTTGGTTTGTGAAGCCGCGGGCGTCGCGATCGCTCTGAGTACAAAGGGCCTTCTCGATATCTCGATCAGCACGGGATTGCTCGGCGGGCTCGGAGTTGCGGCGTTTTTCATCTGGATCGAGTCGTTGATGAAGGGCTTCACCCTGCGGGGATTTTCCACCGCGAGCTTCGGGCTTGGCGTGGGCTTGTTCTGCGCGTGGCTGCTGACGCGGGTGGAAATTTCGAATTTGTTAGAACTGGCGTTCCGGGACAGTCTTCAAAACGAGAGAGGTGTCTCGGCCGTCCAGCTTGATGTGCTGGTGAACGCCTTGCGCCTCGCGATCGATGTGACATTGTTCGCGAGTCTGGGCTTTCTCGGGACGGTGCTGGCGCTGAGGAGCAACCGCGACGATTTCGCCTTTATCATTCCCTATGTGCGCTTCCGCCAGGATGCCTCCTCGGGCCAGCCGGTGGTGCTGGACCCGGATGCGGTGATGGACGGCCGGGTGCTGGCAATTTTCCGCTCGGGCTTCCTTCACGGGCGGATGATCGTCCCACGGTTCGTGTTGGATGACCTGCAGGCGAAGGTGGACTCCGGTTCCAACGCGGACCGGCAACGGGCGCAACGCGGCCTGGACAGTCTCGAGCAAATGCAAAAGGCGCAGGACATCCAGATTTCAATCCATGACACCGATCCACAAGGCGAGTCGGAAGTGCTTCACACCCGACTGATAGAAACCACCCGGCTGCTAGGCGCTCGATTGATGACGGTAGACGAGAATCTATCCAAAGTCGCCAAGATCCAAGGCCTGGACGTGCTCAACATTCACGAGCTCGACGAAGCGCTCAAACCCGCCGTGGTCGTCGGTGAGAGAATCCGCATCGCGCTCGTCCGGCCGGGAAAAGAAGAACATCAGGCGGTCGGTTATCTTCCCGATGGCAGCATGATCGTGGCCAATCACGCCGTGGCCAAGATCGGCTCCACGGTCGATGTAATCGTCGTCAGCACCTTGCACACGGCCACCGGGACGATGGTTTTCGCGGAGCTCTACAAGTCCGCCTGAGGATTTTCAAAGAAGAAAACTTCCGCCGCGGGATCGCGCAACGAGTCCACAAAACGAGCCCATTCGCGACGCTCTTCCGCAGTCGGGGAGACGGGCTGACGGTCGGCACCGACGTTGGCGACGAGGAACTTGACCGGGGTTTCAAGTCCCGCGCTGGACCGGACCTTGTCATGAAGTGCGATCATCCGCACGGGCGAAAGCGACCAACCCTCCGCCAACAGGACCACCCCGGCGGGGGCTTTGGCGAGCGCCCGCGCGGCCTCATCCTCGGCACCGCTATCTAACACGGCAACCGGTTGCCATGCGGCGGGATGCACCCGCAGGCGGCGGAGGAGAAATGGCCGGAGCGCTTCTGCGGTGATCCCGCTGCCGCCCACGTCGAGCACCAGCACACCATCGAGCGGCTTCTCATCGGTTTCCACACGGTCGGTTCCGGTAATCTCCCGCCACCGGGCGCGGTGGCTCCGACTTTGAAAATCCAGTTTCTCAAGCGATCGACGACCGGCCTGCCAGGCGACCGTCCACAGCACCGCGCGGGGCAATAGCCCCCAGACGAGCGTCACGGCTAACAGGAATTCCCACCACGCCGCCGGTCCGGGCGCAAGGCCCGCAACCCGCTCCGGCAGCCAGCGGGATGCGTCGATCACGCGGGCGTCGGGCACGGCATCCAGCCACCAGGCCGACCACGGTGCTGATAGAAATTTCACGCTGCCTTCCAGCGCCGCCCGCATCGCCGCCTCGGTGGTGGTTTCCCAAAAGAAGCCGACGTGCTTCACCAGCACCAGTCCGGCCAGCCCGAGCGCGATGCCGAGGTTGAAAAAAATTCCCGCGGCCTGCGCCATGCGGGCGAGCCGCCACAGGACCGCGGCGCGGGGCGTGCCGCCGCCATCCATCAAGTGGCTCCACCAATCGTCTTCGCGATTTCCCGCAAGCTTACGGGCAAGTTTCCCCACGGCGGCCTGCACGCCGCTGAATCCATCCGCCGCCACCCGGCGCACAAGCCAGGCGAAGGCCGCAAGGACCAGAATCAGCCACTGGCCACCGATCAGGATCGCGAGGAACAGCGTGACGTTGATGCCGCCGCGCGCGCGGTCTAACATTCCGAGCGTCGCCGATACACCGGCGAGAAACATCGCCAGCGATAGCGCGCCTCCGATCATCGCGAGCGCGGAGCAAAACCGCCCGCCGCCTGAGTTTCTCCCGATTTCCCCGAGCCAAATTCGCAGTCCGGCGCGCCTCGCCGCCGCTCCCTCAAGGCCGCGGGTGGCGGCGAGCACCTTGCCTCGGACCGCCGGCGGCGTGGTGATCGACGACCCCACCGCCTGCTCGAAATCGACGAGGTTTTCCAAAGTCCACCGCTGTGCGTCGTCGGCCATTGGGGGAATTCGATCTATCCCTTTTTCAAGATCTGCTTGCGGAACAGCGGGATGAGCTCGGCATCCATCCAAGCGAAGGCGGCATCGAGGCCATCTGCCAGATAGAGTCTCCCGATCGAGGCTTCGACGCGGGTTGGGTTGCCGAACGCACTGAGGAAATCGTTGGAAGTCAGGCGGGTAAACCATTCGCCATCCATGGCATTGCGCTCGCGGATGACAAACTGGCGGGCAAACAGGGCGAGGACGGCATCGCCAACCCAGGCGGCTTCGCGTTCTTGGCGGAGTTCTTCATCTTTTCGGCTCACGCGGAGAGCATGTACGAACTCAGAACGGGCGCACCAGCTTTTGCGTGCGCTCGCGCTCGATCCGGTCCCGCAGCCGGGTTTCCGAATCGACATCCCAGTATCCCGGTTGGAGCTCCAGAAAAACGGAAGTGTAGGGCAGGGCGGTCGTCGTGCGGATCACCAGCACGTCGAAGCTGCGATTGGCGTCCTCTAGCAGCGTCAGCAACGATTGCTGGTCGAGCTCGGTCGTTTCATGACCGTGGAGGGAACCTTGCAGGCGCTTCCGGAAATCGTCGATCCCCGGAGCGAAGTCATTTTCCACCGCCCGTGCCTCCCGCGTCACATAGACTTGCGGCCTCACGATCTCGGTTTGTTCGAGGGTTTTAAGCACGTAATCGAGCGCTTCCGGGACCTCGACGGAGGCACTCACCTGGCGCATGCCCGGCCGGCTGTGGGCCGGAAACGAGGCCTCCGCGATGACGATCCAGTTGCGGTAACCAAGCTGGCCCGCCTGGCGATCCACCGCCCCCTGCCACATCTTGCCATCCTGCGTGCCTGCACAACTTAGCGACAAAAGCGCCGCCCCGAGGGCAAGGAAACCACGACACAAAACCATGGGTTTTTATGGTGCAGGCTGTCCCTGCTGTCAACGGGCTGCCACGGTCATTTCAACCCCGGACACCAGACTTCGCATCGCGTTCCATGGGATGCCCGCCAGATGGACATTTGCGTCCCGAAGGAAATCGAAGCTAGGGGACGCGCGGAAATTTCGAGAAATCCGGCGGACGTTTTTCGAGGAAGGCTTGTTTCCCTTCGCGACCTTCCTCGCTCATGTAGTAAAGCAGGGTGGCGTTTCCGGCGAGGTCGAGCAGGCCCATCTGGCCGTCGCAATCGGCGTTTAGGGCGGATTTCAAACAACGCAGGGCAAGCGGCGAGTGGGCGAGCATCTCGCGGCACCACTGGAGGGTTTCCTTTTCGAGATCGGCGAGCGGGACGACGGTGTTCACCAACCCCATGTCGAGCGCTTGCTGCGCGTCATACTGGCGGCAGAGATACCAGATCTCGCGGGCCTTTTTCTGGCCGACGATGCGGGCGAGATAGCTGGAGCCGAGGCCGCCATCGAAGGAGCCGACTTTCGGGCCGGTTTGGCCGAAGCGGGCGTTGTCGGCGGCGATGGTGAGATCGCAGACAATGTGCAAAACGTGGCCGCCGCCGATGGCATATCCGGCGACCATCGCGATAACGGGTTTCGGCAAGGAGCGGATTTTCTTTTGAAGATCGAGCACGTTGAGCCGCGGGACGCCGTCCTCGCCGATGTAGCCGGCGTGGCCGCGGACTTTCTGGTCGCCGCCGGAGCAGAATGCGAGATCGCCGGCACCGGTGAGGATGATCGCGCCGACCTTGGGATCCTCGTGGGCGAGGTCGAAGGCGACGAGCATTTCCTTCACGGTCAGCGGCCGGAAAGCGTTGCGCACTTCCGGCCGGTTGATGGTGATCTTGGCGATGCCGCCCTCGTCCGTCGTTTCGTATCGGATGTCTTCAAACTCGCGCACGGTGGTCCACATGGCGGCAGGTTGGAGATTTCAACCGAGGGCCGCAACCTCTGCCTGGAGAGGATTTTTAAACCGCAAATCTAGCGAATCTGATGAATCTTGAAGAGGCAGAAAGAAATGCCCGGGACCATGGTCTTCAAAAGATTCGCCCGATTCGCGGTTCCTTTCTCTTCTCTTGAGCCTCCTCAAACGCGACCGAGTTTGAGGAAACCGGAGACGGTGTCAGCGAACCAAGTTTCCGATTCCCATGGCACCCGGTGCCCCGAACCGGGAGCGATGGCGAGCGATGCGTTAGGGATGGAGAAAACGGCGCGCTCGGCCAGAGCGCGGAATTTCACGTCCTTCTCCCCGGCGACCCAGAGGACGGGAATCTTGATTTCTTCGATCCGATCCCACAATGACTCCTGCGCTCCCAGCGACCAATCCACAAAGCTGCGCGCGATTTCACGGCGGCGCATGATGAGGCTGCCGGAGGCTTGCGGGTCACGCGAATCCGCGCCGCCGAGGATGGGCTGGGCATTCCAGGCGGTGAGAAATTCCTGCCAGTTCCCCGCCAACGCCCGCGTCGCCCAGGCGGCGTCGGCACCGCGCCGGGCGGCCCGTTCGGCAGGTTCATCGAGACCGGGATGGGCGGACACGATGACCGCCGCCTGCCACGGGTGAGACTTTTCCAACAGCGCATGCAGGGCCAGCCGGCCGCCCAGCGAGTAGCCTAACAAGGCCCGGCCATTGCCGCGGAAAATCTCGCCGCTGGCTTCCGCGTTGAGGGCATTCGCGAAGCCGGTTAGAGACAGCGGATTGCATTCGAGGAAGCGCCACAAATCGACCGCCCGCGAACCGATCCCGGCGCCCGCCAGGGTTTTCGCGAAGCCGCGCCAATCCGCCGCCATGCCGACGCCGCCGTGGAGACACCAGCATTCCAGCGGCCCGGCCTCGCGCCGCTCGTCGGCTTGCTTCGAGTATTGGATCACGCTTTCGGAGCGGCGGCGGCTTCCAGCATTTCGCGCAGCTGATCTTTGAATTCAGGAGTCCCGATCACCCCTAAAAATAGCAAGATAAGCGCTGCGATGACCGCGATGATCACGGCGAGCATCAGCCAGTAAACGATCGCGAGAAAGATCCCCGCCCCGTCGAGTTTCTTATGAAACGCGTAGCCGCCAGGACAGGCGAAGCACCGATAGCCGACCCACACATTCAGCAGCGGCACCAAGCTCCCGAGGATCCACCACCGGCTCATCCCTAAGTTCACGAGACGCATGAGAATGAAATAAATCGCGACCAGCGACGATACGAGATTCAGAGCAGGCACCACATACTTCATCACCTCGGCACCGAGTTGAGGGGTTAAAAATCCTTCCCCAGCACCGACCGCCAAGCCCCATAGAATCGGAAAAATCAGGGTGGCGATCAGGTAGCTCCGCCGCCGCGCCCCCGGCCAAACGCCGTCCTGGCCCATGGGTCCGGCGACTAATTCCCCCTGCGGCGACTGATACGGATTGGCGGCGGGGGCGAGAATTTCCGCCGGCCCAGGCGCGGCGCGGCGTTCGAACAAATCGTCCAGCTCCCCCGCTGGCTTCCAGACATCCATGCCCTGCGTCCACACCAGATCGAGGCGGGGGTTCAGCGTTCCTTCCCCCGCCTTGATGCGCAGGTCGCTGAAGCTGACTGGTCCGCACTTTTCCCCCTCCCGGGTGTAAAACCAACTTTCCTGCCGCTCGTCGTCCATCCCGGTGAGGTAACCGCATGTGGATTTCCTGTCAAACATCAGCTCCGCCCCTGCGCCAGCACTTCGCTTGCATCCCGCCGGATCGCTGCTTACATCTCCGCCCCGGTGCCTCACCGGCAACCTCCACCGATCACCATGGGAAGACATTTCGAATGCCGCCGCCGGGCGAAAGAATCGCGTTGGGCCACGATGTCCAAAGTTTTTCCCAAGCTGGCCAAATCCATCACCATGGCCGCCAAAAGCGGTGGC
>JANMSI010000004.1:0-48005 GCA_031389115.1 Akkermansiaceae bacterium | reverse complement strand
CCGGTGATTCGAAGAGCGGCAAAGGTGGCATGGTGCAAACGATCGAGGAAAAAGTTCCACGCTACAAGACCGTGACCAAAAAGGTCCGTATTCCTTGTGGCCAATGCGTCCGCCTCTACTGCCCGAAGAAAGATTGCTGCGGCACCACTTCGGAAGCCACCATGCGGATGGCAACCATGCAAGGCGGCAGCGGCAGCCCGAACCTGGGCCTGATTCCAACGATGCGGGTGCTTCCTATCAGCGCAAGCGTGACCGCTCCCTGAGCTGATTTCCCATCATCTTCAAAAGCGCGGCGGAGACTTGAGCTCCCCGCGCTTTTTTGTTTCCACCTCTCCCCGTAAAAAGGCTGGAAATACCCGGACTTTTTCCCATTCTCCCTGCGACTCCAATCCCTATCAAAATCATGTCTGTGAACATCGAAATGCCCAAACTCTCGGATACCATGACCGAGGGAACCCTCATCAAATGGCACAAACAAGTCGGCGATACCGTGGAGATTGGTGACATCCTTGCCGAGATCGAAACAGACAAGGCGACGATGGAAATGGAAGCCTTCGACGATGGAGTCATCACTGAGATTTTAATCAAAGAGGGCGAAAAAGCCCCCATCGGCGGAACCCTTGCGGTTCTCGATGGGGACACCGGAGCTGTTCCTTCACTTGCGGCAGCCGCTCCCGCTCCAATTCATTCGGCACCTTCCACCCCGACAATCGTTTCTCCCGAGGTGAAGCACACCGAACCGGCCACTGGTGAACGCCTCAGAGCCTCTCCCTTGGCGCGCAAAATTGCAGCCGACATGGGGGTAAACCTGTCAGAGCTCAAGGGCTCCGGTCCAGCGGGACGAATCGTAAAAGCCGATGTGGAAGCCGCTGGCAACTCCCCTAAAAAGGCCGCCCCTGCGCCTTCTTCCGAAGCAACGGCCGCCGCCGCCCTTGCCGCATCCGTCAAATCCAAGGTCTCAGCTACGCCAGCCAGCCCGGCTCCGGCTCCAGTTCAAGCCATTGTCCCGGTTGCCAAGGAGGGCGACGAGCGAGTCGAGTTGAGTTCGATGCGGAAGATCATCGCCTCGCGCCTCCTCACCTCGAAGACCACGATTCCCCATTTCTACCTCCACTTGGAGGTGGACGCCGAGCCGCTGATGGCGATGCGTCAGCAGGTCAATGCCCAAGTCGAGAAAACCCACGGCAACAAATATTCCGTCAACGACTTTATTCTCAAAGCCGTCATCAACGCCACCCAAGTCGTTCCCGCCGTCAACGCGTCGTTCGCGGGCGATCACATCGTGAAATTCAAGCACGTGGGCCTCTCCGTCGCCATCGCCGTGGAGGACGGCCTCGTCACTCCGGTCATCAAGCAGTCTGAAACAAAATCGCTCCTCGCCATCTCAAGGGCAGTGAAAGACTTCGCCGTCCGGGCAAAGGACAAGAAGCTGAAGCCCGACGAATTTGATGGAGGAACCATCACCGTATCCAACCTCGGTGCGTGGGGAATTGAATCCTTCGATGCTATCGTCAATCCGCCGCAAGCGGTTATTCTTTCCGTTGGAGCTGCCATCGAGAAGCCGATCGTAAAAAACGGTCAGATCGTTCCCGGCCTGCGGATGAATCTAGGCATCTCATGCGATCACCGGGTCGTCGATGGCGCTGTGGGAGCCCAGTTCCTTGCCGAAATTAAGAAACTCATCGAGCAGCCAGCGCTGATGCTGCTTTAAAAGTTTCCGCCAATATTCGTTTCAAGAAATCCTATTGGTCCGTTGTGGCCGATAGGATTTTTCATTGAGTAAATGATGATTTCTTTATTTTTGAACCTATAAGATCATCTTCTTAATAGTGTGAACAACCAGTCAGAAGGACTGTTCCCCGGCTTCATCACGCGGGTTCCACGGGAAGAACAAGGTGGGTGGGACGCTGCATAATCTATGAAAAAAGACTATTGGCCGGGCCACCAGGTTACTTTCACCCAGACGTTCTGATGTTATTCCCAGTCCGTTCCCGGATTGCTGAAAGTCGTCGATGGTGACCGGATGAGGGTTGCACAATGGTGGGGGTGCGACTTAACTACGGCACCGAAAATCCTAGAAATCCATTACCCCACGTCCATCATGAAAATCTCTAGTAATAATTTTGCCAATGAAGAAGTCGTCCTCGATTTCCACGAGTATGAAGCGTGCACGTTCACAAACTGCCGTTTTGTAGTTCTCGGTTACGGCCCGTTCACTCTTAACCAGTGCGAAGTCGTCAATTGCGAATTTTCCTTCGCAGGACCAGCCGCCAGCACCATCCAGACGATGAGTACGATCTATCACAACATCGGCGAGCAGGGGAAGCAACTGATCGAAGGCACGTTCGACTCGATCCGCAACGCCGGAGCCAACGCTCCTAGATAACACAAGGTTTCCCGGCAATGTCACACCCCAGCGAAATCCTAACTGCCATCATGATGGTATCTTGTCTTTCGCTCGGCGTTGCGCCGGAAGCAAGGGAATGGACTGCTCCGGACGGCAAGGTGGTAAAATATCGCTGGAGCGCACCTGAAACGGTCGAAGCCGGAAAAACCTATCCCCTCATCCTGTTCCTCCATGGGTCTGGGGAACGTGGCATGGATAACGCGGCGCAGCTCAAGCACGGTGTGAATCCCATTCTGGACGGAGCGAAAAAGTTAGATCAGCCCGTGTTCCTGATCGCTCCGCAATGTCCGCCCGATCGCTGGTGGTCTCCCATCAATTCGGAAACCATGCAATTATCCGAAGCGGAAAAACCGAATGATTTGTTAGAATCGCTGGTGGCGCTGGTGGACGACACGATCAAAAAATCTCCGGTGGATGCGAAGCGGTTCTACGTGACCGGAATCTCAATGGGCGGATTCGCAACTTGGGATTTGCTGGGTCGGATCCCCCGTCGCATCGCGGCGGCGATTCCAGTCTGCGGCGGCGGCGATCCATCGTTGGCAGGTCGCTTCCGGGAGGTTCCGATCTGGGCATTTCACGGAGAAGCCGATCCCGTCGTCCCGGTGAGAACCACCCGCGAGATGATTGAATTCCTCGAAAAAGCCGGGGGAACCCCCAAGGCCACCTATTACCCGCAAATCCAGCATGAATCTTGGGTGCAAACTTACAGCGATCCCGAGTTGATCCGCTGGATGTTTGACCAGCGGCTGAAGTGAGCCGTCCAAGGTTGGAAAATTAGCCCCGTCTTCAGACGATGGCGAGCTTGCGCGGAGAGGCCACCCCCGGCATGGTGACTTTGTGCAACAGGGATTTATCAGCGTCTGCGTGGTCGCCTTAGGGCTTTGCGCGGGAGCATTCGCCCAACCTGAAAAGCAATTGAGTGCACCGTCAAAAGTCGTGGTGATTCCTGTGCGCGATCAGATTGCGAAGCCCGCACTGTTCATTTTGCGTCGTGGTCTTAAGCAAGCCATCGAGGATAAGGTGGATACCATCGTCCTCGATATGGAAACACCCGGCGGGGCTATTGACGTCACCTTTGACATGCTAAAAGCCCTTGAAAAATTTCCCGGGAAAACCGTGACCTACATCAATCAGGAAGCGATGTCCGCAGGGGCGTTTATTTCCGCAGGCACCGACGAGATCTATTTTGCTCCGGGCGCGGTCATCGGCGCTGCGGCTCCCGTTCTTTCCGGCGGCGCGGAGATCGGCGAAACCATGCGCGGCAAACTCGTTAGCTATCTCAAAGCGAGAATGCGCTCGATCTCCGAGGGCAAGGGCTACCGCGGCGAAGTGATTTCCGCCATGATTGACATGGATTCCGAATTCAAAATCGGAGAAAACGTCATTAAGGCAAAAGGCGAATTGCTTTCACTAACAGCACAGGAAGCGATGAAATCTTACGGTGATCCGCCGCAGGCTTTGTTAGGAAATGGGATTTATGAAAACCTGGATGCGCTGCTGGATCGAATTCACGGCAAAGGCAACTACACCGTCACCCGGCTGGAAGTCACTTGGTCCGAAAGACTCGCGCAGTATCTCGTCAACGTGACGCCCTTGCTGCTCGGGTTAGGCCTGGTGTGCCTGTTCATCGAATTTAAAACGCCAGGGTTCGGGATCTTCGGGATTGCCGGTCTGAGCCTGCTGGGCATTGTCTTCTTCGGCCAGTTCGTGGCCGGGCTTTCGGGGCACGAGCCAATCCTGTTTTTCCTGCTAGGATTGATTCTGGTGGGCGTGGAATTGTTCCTCTTTCCGGGCGTGATGGTGCTCGCGCTGACCGGGGCGGCACTCATGTTAGGCTCGCTCGTGTGGGCGATGACCGACCTCTGGCCAGGCGAGCCGATTCCCCTTTCCGACGGTGTTTTTGTCCGTCCGTTAGTAAATGTAATGGCGGGCGTAATCATCGCGGTCGTCCTATTCCTCGCGATCCTGAAATTTCTCCCCCAAGGCGGATTGTGGGGCAGAATGGTCCTTCATGCGGCTGTCGCGGGCGAACCTCCCGCCCCTCGAGCCTTGGCTGGCGGCGGAGTTGAAGAACCTGGCGCGGCCTCCCTGATCGGCGAAACCGGCCATGCTGCAACGGCGTTATTTCCAAGCGGCCAAGTGGAAATCCGCGGGAAACGCTATGAGGCACAGCTCGCAGTAGGTTTTGCGGATGCGGGCACACCGGTGAAAGTTACCGGCCTCGCTGAATTCGGTCTCACAGTGGAGGTGGTGTCGTGACATTGATCCTTCTGTTATTTTCTATCGGCATTCTCTTCATCGCCGTTGAGGTGATCATCCCCGGTGGGATTCTCGGAACAGTCGGAGCGCTGTTGATGTTAGCCGGATCGATCAAAGCCTTCATCGACTACGGAACGGTCGGCGGAATCACGGCGGTCCTCGTCGCCCTCGGGATCGTCGTCCTGGCGCTCTTCATCGAATTCCGAGTCCTGCCGAGAACGAAATTTGGCAAGCGGGCCTTTTTGACCAAGGAAATTACCGCCGTCTCCGCCGCCTTTGGCGAGGAAGCCCGCGAGTTGATCGGAAAATCCGCCGAAGCCCTCACCATGCTTTCCCCCAGCGGCTACATCCGGGTCGATGGCCAACGTTACGAAGCTTTTTGTCAGTCCGGCCAGGCTCCGGTAGGTTCGGCGCTTGAAATCGTCGGCGCGGACAATTTCCGTCTCATCGTCACTCTCACCAAACACTAACTCACTAACATGTTCGATATCTCCACCGCCATACTCATTGTCTTCGCGATCCTCGGATTGTTGATCTTCGGCATCATTCTCTCCTTCTTCAGCGTTTGGCTCCGCGCCTGGCTCGCGGGAGCCTACGTGGGCTTCACCGATCTCGTCGCCATGCGGCTCCGCCAAGTGCCCTATGGCATGGTGGTCGATGCGCGGATCACGGCAAAGAAGGCTGGTATCGAAATTCCCATCAACGACATCGAAGCTCACTTTCTAGCAGGAGGAAATGTCGTTCCGTCGATCCAAGCACTCATTGCCGCGCAAAAAGCGGGCATCACCTTGGACTGGAACCGCACCTGCGCCATCGATCTTGCCACGAAAGGCTCGGGAAAAAGCGTGGTCGAAGCCGTCCGCACTTCGGTCGATCCCAAGGTCATCGATTGCCCGAACCCCGCGTCCGGCCGTTCCACCATCGATGGTGTCGCCAAAGACGGTATCCAGGTCAAAGTCCGCGCCCGCGTCACCGTCCGCACCAATCTCGACCGCTTCGTCGGCGGCGCGAAGGAGGAAACCATCATCGCCCGCGTCGGTGAGGGCATCGTCACCACCATCGGCATGGCAGAGAGCTACAAGACCGTGTTAGAGTCGCCCGACAGCATTTCAAAAACCGTTCTCCACCGCGGCCTGGATGTTGGCACCGCCTTTGAAATCCTCTCCATCGACATCGCCGACGTCGATGTCGGCGAAAACGTCGGTGCCCAGCTCCAGGAAGCCCAGGCCGAGGCAAACAAAAACATGGCCCAGGCCCAGGCTGAAATCCGCCGTGCCGCCGCCGTCGCCCTCGAGCAGGAAATGATCGCCCGCGTCGCGGAAATGAAAGCCAAGGTTGTCGAGGCCGAGGCCCAGATCCCGCTCGCCATCGCCGAAGCCTTCCGCAGCGGCCGGCTTGGCGTCATGGATTATTATAAAATGGAAAACGTCAAAGCCGACACCGAGATGCGCACCAGCATTTCGAAACCCGAAGGTGCCTGATGACCGTGGCTGGAGCCGTCCCCACTTCTTGAATCTCTCCTACTAAACCAAACTCATGGACTGGATTTTCGAACACTTTCAGATTGTCGTTCTCGTCCTGCTCGGCATCGGCTCAATGGTAAAATCGATGTTCGACGCGAAGGCGAAACAAGCCGCCGAGCGGGAAACCGAGGGGCATCCAATGCCCGAGGTTCCACTCGACGACGACACCAGTTACCGAAAAACCCAGCCAGCCGCCCCCCCATCACTCACCCGTCCCGCCAGCCCGCCGCCCCTGCGGATGGCGGGCTACGACGCCGAGGTTGCCAACGAAACCGCCAAAGCCCTCAAGCACCAGCAAGATCTCGCCGCTCGCCTGCGCCAGATCCGGGAAACCAAGGCAACCACCACCGGGGGAGCCTCTGCCACTCGCGCCCGCATTGCTGCCAAAGGAGTTGCGAAACTGGTAAAACAAACCCCACTCACCCTCCGCCGCCGTCTTCACGACCCGGCCGAGGTCCGCCAAGCCTTGGTCATGCGTGAAATCTTCGGTCCTCCCGTCGGCTTGCGTTGAGGCGAACAGGAAGGAAGCGCTAAAATTATCCACGCTTTCATCCATTACATTTCAGATCAATGCTCCCGCGCCTGCAATGATCCGCAATGCAATCCGAAAATCAGACATGGTTGAGGGCGTTCCTGGGTCTGGGGCTGGTCGTGCTGGCGGCGGTAATCGTGGTCTGCATCCGGCTGGGGTTGGAACCTAAGCTGCCGGATGCGCTCCCTGTCGCCATTTTGGAGGAGGCCGGAAACGACACTCCATCCAAGTCGATTGAAATATCCAAGCTCCTGCTGAATCCGGCATCTACCAAGGATTGGGAGAGATTGATGGAAGACCGGCCAGATGATGTGATGGAATTCATCGACGGCCTGGAAGACCGGGAACAAGCCTCGAAGCTCGCCAATGAGTTTGTAGAATCCGTGCAAGGGCTGCATTACGACTTGCTGCTCAACTGGCTCACCCGGCAAAAAGACATGCGGATCGCGTCATTGATTTTTCGCGGCCTAATTCCACGACTGATCCGGGAGAATCCCGATCGAAGCATCGCGCTCGGATTCGGCCTGGGGGAGAGTCAGGACGCCCGGGTGGCTCTGGATGAATTGTTCGTTGCCCTTCCGCTGGACCGCCGCGTGCGACTGTTAAACCAGCAAAACCCGGAGGAAAGGGCGTGGCTGCTGAGCCAGCGGGCCACCGGTTTCGGCGAGAGGGCACCCGAGCTGTGCCTGGAAATGATCAAGGCCTTGCCGAAATCCGACAACAGCCGGGAAGCGTTGGCGAAACTGATGAAGGGTTGGATCGGCGGCGCGAACGTCTATCATCTGGCCGATCCGGTTTCCGCAGTGAAGGGGGTGATGGCCATTCAGGACATGGAGCTGCGGATGGAAGGACTGCGGCTGGCCGCGTTTGAATGGTCGAAAAGCAACTCGGATCTCGCGTCGAAGTGGATTGCCCGGCAACCCGCCGGGCCGGAGCGGGACGCCGCCATTGAGGGGCTTGTGAACCGGTTGGCATCGGCGGATCCCGATGCGGCGACGGACTGGGCCAATTCCATTGAGGACGAAGCGTTGCGCCTCAAGACGGTCGGGCGGCTGATGCAGAAGCCATCAAATAATGAGGAAGGATCCCGATGAAGACTCAGCCCCGGATGACTGTGAAATTCATGCTGATTGCCGGCAGCATCGGTTGTTTGATCGGCGCCGTCATTCCACTCAAAGATTCCGACGAGACGCGAGGTCGCAAATCCGCGCCTGCGCCTTCCCGGTCGGTTGTTCGCCCGGACGTTGTGGAGATTGCGAAAAAGGCGACGGTCGAGTCGGCCAGCGCTTGCGCCACCACGAGTCCTAACGAATTTTTCCGCGGGTTGCTCAAGGCGGATCCTCAGCCTGCCCGGGAAATTGTGGAGACGTTTTTCAGCGCCTGGATTCAGCGGGATCCTGACTCGGCATTCCGCGCGGCGCTGCGGCTTCCCTCCCGGTTCGAATTCGGCCCAGAAGACTTGTTTTTCGTGAGGCAGCTACGGGATCTGTTCAATCGTGATCCTCTGACAGCATTGCGCTGGGTTTCACAAATCGAAGGCGTGATCGGCGGAGGGTTTCTCATGGGTTATGAAATGGATCCCAAACTTTTCGAAGCTCTCGACCCGGAAGCGATCCGATCGATGGTCAACGGCTGCCCACCCGGCGGCACGGTCCTCATGATGGCGAACGCCTACGCCAGCTTTCTCGCCAGCAAGGATGTGAACGCCGCCATCCGCTGGGGAGAGTCATTGACCACGGACTATCAGAGCCGGGTGCTCCCGATGCTGCTCTTCCAGCTATCAGAAGAAGACCCGGCGCTCGCGCTCAACTACATCAAAAATGCGCCTTCTAATATTAAGCAATACGCCGCCCTGTTCGCCATAAACAGCGGATCGTCCGCCTCCGTCATCGAGGCCATGAGGTGGTTGGAGGAGGAAATGGGAGTTACCTCATACACGGGAATCAACAACCTGATGGCTCGACTCTACCGACAAGATCCGAAGGCAGCGGTGGCGCAGGTGATGTCCCTTGGAGAGAGCACCCAGCGGATCGAGGCAGTGCGGGGTCTGGCGGAAGCCGCCTGCACGTCTGGAAAAACCGAAGAGGTAGTTTCCCTGATCGTCACTTTGCCGGACGCTCTACAACTGGAGGCGGCTCGGGCGGCCATGTTAATGAGGATGCCAGGAGATTTTCCTGCGTTCCTAAAACCGCTAAATGATGGCTCACTCAGTGGAGCCAATCTGGAGGGCTATATCCACCAGCTGGCCACCTTTCTGGACGGGACAACACAGTGGCCGGAGCACTTGGCTAAACTTCAAACTTGGCTCCAAGACAATCCTGGACCCGGCCGGGATCGATTCATTCGGGAAGCTTCCGAAGTTCTCCGGGACAACCGAGAGTTGAAGGACAAAGTGTTTGAGAAACTGCCACCGGAAGAGCTCAAACAGATTCTAGAGAGTCGTCGGTAGTGCCATCAACTTCACCGAGGCGTCCAGCAACTGTTCATCGCGGAAGTGAATCAATGACAGCCGGAGCCGCATAGCCTGCAAGCGGTTTGCCATCCTCACCGAGTTTGTTGCAGGCCCAGAGCAGGCCGCGGGTGACGAGGTCTAGGTAGCGCTTGTCGGAAATCGTTTCGTTGTTGTGGCCGAGGGTGGTCGAGAAGACACGGGTCTTCGCGGGGCCGTATTCGTTGGTCCAGGCGATGACGGTTTCCGAGCCGCCTTGCTTGCCTTTGGCCAAGGGCTTGGCGCTGTCATGGACGCGGATGTTGTTGTAGAGCTCCTCGTTGCCGGTGGTCCAATTTTCGAAGGCCACGGTGATCGGGTGGGCGGGATTTACGTAGGTGATGTCGATGGGCAGCTGCGGTCCGTGTCCGCTGGATTGCAGGCCGAGATAGTCGAACCAAAGTCCCCCGTCCGTGCCGGATTCGACCGGTTTGCCGATGTCCGCAGCGGTGCGGTAACAGTGCATGGCGCAGTGGAGATTGACGCCCGGCAATCCCTTGCGATGCGGCGCGAGGATGCGGTTCACGACGGCAAGGTCCTTGGTGTCGGCAGCGCATTCGTCGTGGATGATCACGTCGTAGCCCTCGGCCCAGTCTTCCTTTTCGTAACAGGGAAATGGCGGCTTGGTGCCCGTGTCCGGAGAGTAGCAGACATCGATCTGGATGTTGGCGCGCGCTTCGATACCGGCTTCGAGAATGTCCTTCTGGGTGGCGTAGTCGTGGCAGCACCCGCCGATGACGAGCAGGGCTTTCAGGGGTTTCACGGGCGCGGCGGAAACGAGCGGGGCCAGCACCGAGACAGTGCCCAAGATCAGGTGGAAAGTGGATTTTTTCATACGGCTGGATTCAATGCGGCGGCCAGGGGCGGCGCAAGGAAAACACCCCGTCGGTCGGTGGGGCCAATCCGGTCCGCGAGCTCCGGGGTCCGACTGTTAGCGAATTCCCTCGGCGAGCTGTCGGGCGGTGATTCCCTTTGCCGGGACCGCCATCGGACGTCGGTGAGGATTTTTAAGAGATTTTAATGAACTTGCCGGGAAGTCCGGCAACGCTAGGTTGCCGCAGTTCTCAGCCCGCTTATGCCCGCCATTTCCTCCATCCTCCAGGTGATTTTGCTCATCTTCGTCGTCGTGATGTGCTTCAACATCATCATTTTCGTTCACGAGCTGGGCCACTTCCTCGCCGCCAAGTGGCGGGGCTTGCGCATCGATCGTTTTCAAATCTGGTTCGGCACGCCGATCTGGAAAAAAGAAATCAACGGCGTGCAATACGGACTCGGCTGGATCCCTGCCGGCGGCTTCGTCGCCCTGCCCCAGATGGCGCCGATGGAGTCGATCGAGGGGGGCAACAAGGACGAGAAACCGCTCCCGCCGATCACTCCGCTCGACAAGATCATCGTCGCCTTCGCCGGTCCGTTGTTCTCCATGCTGCTCGCGCTGCTCTCCGCGGTGTTCGTCTGGCAGATCGGCAAGCCTGCGGATTTCCTCCCCAGCCAAGTCGTCGGCTCGGTGGAGGCTGGCAAGCCGGCGGCGATCGCCGGAATGCTGCCGGGTGACAAGATTCTGGAAGTCAACGGCAAGTCCGTGAACGGCTTCGCCGGATCGCTCGACAGCATCACCGAGAGCATCATTCTCAGCAAGGGGCAGCGGATCGAGTTCGTCGTCGAGCGTCCGGGAGTTGCCGAGCCATTGACCCTCGTTTCCGACTTTGAGATCAAGAAAACCAAGATCTATCAGCGTGGTGCGCTGCGCGAAGTGGGCATCGAACCCGAGGTCGATCACATCGCGCTGCTCGGCATCGTCAAAGGCAGCCCTGCCGAGAAGGCGGGATTGAAAGATGGCGATGAGCTGATTTCCATGAACGGACAACCGTTCACGAGCGGCGACAAGGCCCTCGCTTTCGTTAAGGAAGTGGGCGCCAAGCCCATCGAGTTCGAGATTTCCCGCGAGGGGGAAATCCTCAAGGTCACCGTCACCCCCGTGACTCCCGTGTCACCGGCCGGCAAGGGACCGATGCTGGGTCTGGTGTTCTATCCTGTTCCGGTTCAACAGCAAGGCATCATCCATCCGGGTCCGGTCAAGCAGGTCGCCGACAGCCTGCGGATGATGTGGACCACCATCACCAGCGTCATCGCGCCGGATTCCAGCATCGGGGTCGGCCACCTCAGCGGTCCGGTCGGCATTGGCACCCTGATGTTCGATTTCCTGCAAATGGAGGACGGCTGGCGGCGCATCCTCGCCTTCATGGTGCTTTTCAACGTGAACCTCGCCGTCCTCAACATGATGCCCTTCCCCGTTCTCGACGGCGGCCACATCGTCCTTGCCATCCTGGAAAAAATCTCCGGCCGCCCGGTGAAGGCCAAGCCCCTGGAAATTCTCCAGACTGTCTGCGCCCTTGCGTTGATTTCACTGATGCTCTTCGTCACCAGCAAGGACATCGGCGACAAGTTCGGCCACGGCCCCCGCGCGGGAGAGGAAGTCGTGTTTCCCGCGAATTGACTCAAGGAGTGTTGGCCTCCGGCCGACGCGCGCAATTTCTTGCCGCCCGAGAGATGATCGATTACTGAAATCCCATGAAATTCGCCCTCGCGACATCCGATGCCCTGTGGTTGGGAAAGGTCCGGCAAGCCCGCACCATGTCCGAGGAAGAGCGGGTTCTCGCCGGCCCGCGGCTTTTCGCCGGAGTCTGTGAGCGAATGAAGGAGGGTATCCGCGATGAACGGCCCGATGCCGGGGAGTTGGAGGTCCACGAACTGTTGCTGAAGCGTTTTGAAACTCTAGGGAAACTAGAAGGATCCCGTCCATCGATACCATGAAACAAGGGGAGGAGGCGGTGGCAGTCTTACTGGATGCCCTGAATCTGCTAGGACTGGATTATATGGTGGTCGGGTCATTTCCTCAAATCGCTATGGCGTTCCTCGTGCCACCAAGGATGCGGATTTCGTTCTCAAAATCGACGCTGCGGACCGGGATCGGCTCTACGGCGCGTTGCCGCCGGCATTCGAAATCGATCCGCAAGTGAGCTTTGAAATAGTGACGGGGACTTGGCGTCCGATCATCCAGGTGCCGGGTATTCCATTCGCCATCGAACTGTTTGAACTGAATCGCGACGATCACGATCAGAGTCGCTTTTCGCGACGCAGGCGACTGACCTTGCTGGCCCGCGACGCATGGTTGCCGACCCCGGAAGACGTGATTGTGCAGAAACTCCGCTGGTGTCTCGGCGGTCGCCGGTCGAAGGATTTCGATGATGCGGTGGCCGTGATGGCGGTGCAGGGCAAGCGGGTTCTCGATTGGCCCTACATCGAAAAATGGTGTGCGGAACACGGCACGCTCGAGGTGCTCGTCCAGGCCAGGGCCGAGGCCTCGCTGGCGTGGGACGATGACGAAGCGGGCTGACTTTGCGGTTTCCGTGACGGCGGGCGACCGTTAGCGTGGGCAGGTGACGACGAATGCGGGAGGAATGATAGTGGCCGCGCCGGAGCGCTGGGACGAGGCGTGTTTTGCCGGGCCGGCGGTGCGGGCGGTGATGGCCTCCGGTCTGGCCACCGGGATTCTGTGCGTGGAGGCGCAGCGGGAATTCTGGCTAACGGTGGAGGGCCTGACGGTGATCGATTTCCCCATGAAGACCAAAGCCAAGGTCGTGGCGGCGAAGATTTCCGATTCATGGCAGGCGTCAATGGCGTGGGAAAGCGGGGTGGTGGCCGAGGCCTTCAAGCTGGCCGGGATTCCACGGCGGCTCGGGCCTGACGAGCGGAGGTTGAAGAAACTGCTCACCCATCCGTTAGCAATTTCGCCCGGCCCGCTGGAACACCGGGTGAGGTACTATCTGGCGGCGGTGGAGCAATTGGGCATCGAGACGGGGCGGGCGGAACTCTTTGCGCCCGTAGTGTCAGGCGTCGCGCCAGTGGCGGAAGCGGTGTTGCTGTGTCCCGGTTCGGACTTCGGTCCGAACCACGAGTGGCCGGTCGAGTGCTGGGTGGAAATCGCGGGACGCCTGAAGGAAACCGGCAACTGCGTGTCGGTGGCGGGCGTGGACGGCGGCTGCAGCTTGGGAAAAATCCTGGCGGACCGACTGGGTGAGGGCGTCGAATTTTTTCCCGTCTCGCCACCTGCGGGAGCACTGCGATTTTTAGCAGCCCACAGTTTGGTCATCGCGGCGGATGGTTCGCTGCCGCATCTGGCGGCACATGCGGGTGCGACCTGCGTTACCCTTTTCGGCCCGAACGATCCGGCGTGGAAGCGCCCGCTCGGCCGCCGTCACTCCGTGGTGCGCCGGCATGTCGAATGCGCTCCGTGCCTGCTGCCGAAGTGTCCGCTCGACCTGCGCTGCCAACGCGAGCTGGAGACCGACCGCGTATGGGAAGCGGTCGCACGGATGTTAGGATGATTCCGATTTCTCCTGCTCTGGCAGAAGAAGCGCCAGAAACGCCGCAGGGATGAACAGATACGACGCGGTGAGCAACACTCCGGCGAAGTCGCCCTGCACTTTGTTGAAGATCCCGAAAAACACCACTCCCGCCGCAGACAGGATCCGGCCGATGTTATAGCAAAACCCCGCCCCGGTGCTGCGCAGGAGCACCGGGAACAGCGGCGGCAGGCACATCGTGAACAGCCCGAAGCAGCCCTGCATCAGCCCGATCACCGCGAACAGAAAGTATGTCGTTTGTAAGCTATGGCCGCTGGAAAACGTGATCCACATGACCACGGCGTAACCGCCCAGCATCAGCGCGATGGCTTTCCCGTAGCCCAGCATCTTGGCAAGCCCGCCCGCGACGAAATTCCCGATCAGCGAGCCGACCATGATCCACAGCAGGGCCATCACGGTGGCATGGTCTTTCGCGGCCTTCACGGTTCCCACCTCGGGCAGGCTGCGGATGTAACTTTGCTGCCAAAACATGAACGTCCAGTGCGCCGTTAGAGACACCGCGCAGATCAGCATGACCCGCCAGGTGATGCCGCGCACTTCCGGTCCGAACAATTCGCGGATGCGGGGAACCGGCTTGCCCTTCCGCGCATCCGTCCATTCCTCCGTCTCGGGCACCGCGCGGCGGATCCACAGCGTGATGAACGCCGGCAGCACGCCCACCAGAAAGATCCATTGCGGCGGATGGCCCTTGAGCAGCGCACCCGCGAGGCAGGCTAACAAAATCCCGCAGTTGACCGCGCTCTGCAGCGTGGCGGCGATCCACGGCCGCCATTTCTTCGGCCAGGTTTCCGATAGCAGCGACGCGCCGACCGCCCATTCGCCACCGATCCCCAATGCCGCCAGGAAACGGAAAATCAGCAAATGCCACCACTCCTGCGAGAAAAACGACAGCCCGGTGAACAGCGCGTAAGTCAGGATTGTCAGCACCAGCGCCCTGCTGCGGCCTATCAGATCCGCCACCCGTCCGAAAAATCCGCCGCCCAGCGCCCAGCCGACGAGAAACGCCGCTTGGATGATCGACGCCTTTTTCCCCACTTCTGGATCGCCCTCGCCGGTCACTAACAACTGCGCCACGAACGCCGTCGCCACCAGCGTGTAAAGGTGCATGTCCAGCCCGTCGAACAACCACCCGAGCCACGCCGCCAGGCCGGAGCGCTTCTGCTGGAGCGTGAGATCGCGAAGGTGGTGGATCTCTTGGGATGGGTTTTGCAAGTGGCTCATCGCGTGAAGATTTCTTCGGGCACCCGGCCCACGCTGGCCAGACTAAACCTTGGTGGAAAATTGACAGGGTAAGAGGGTGATGTAGGATTGGCGGCATGACGCGGACCCAAATTCAACTTCCGGACGAGCTTTATCGACGGGCCAAAGCATTTGCCGCGCAGCGGGAAGTCTCCCTAGCTGAGATTACCCGCCGTGGACTCGAGTTGTTCCTCGATCGATTCCCCCCCGAAGAGCCCGCACGGGATACGTGGAAACTACCCAAAATCGATGGTGGCGGAATGCTGGTTCCACTGGATTCTCTTCGCGAAATCGTCGCTGATGAGGAAGCCACCCGTAGCGCCGTCCGGTGATGATCTCCGTGGATACGAACATCCTGCTGCCTGCGATTGACGTCAGAAATATCGATCATGTCCGGGCGTTGGAATTTCTCGACTCCCTCCAAAACCGCAACGATGTGGCCATCAGCGAGTTCATTTTGCTCGAACTTTATGTTCTGTTGAGAAACCCCGCTGTTCTTGGCAAGCCGCTCCCCCCTGTGGCAGCCGCCGATGTTTGCGATGCATTCCGCCGGCATCCGCGTTGGCAAGTCATCGGTTTCCCGGCCGGAAGCCGGGAGTTTCACGACGCTTTCTGGCCGAAACTCCGTGAGGAAAATTTCGCCCGCCGCCGCGCCTACGATTGGAGAGCCGCGCTCGTTCTCATTCAACAAGGCGTCACCGAATTCGCCACGGTGAATGAAAAAGACTTCCGCGATTTCGGCTTTAAGCGGGTGTGGAACCCGCTTGCTAGCACCAGCGAATGAATCATCGCCTCTTAGCCGGAGCTTTCCTGGCAGAAGCGATTTCCACGATCAGGCGGTGCAGGATCAAGCGATGGTCGAGGCCGGTGGTGACGAGGGCTTGGTCGGCCTTGAGGGTGGCTTCGAGGACTTGCTGGAGGCCGGCGAGTTCGAAGTTTTTCGCGTTGTCCGCAGCGAGGAAGATCGGGAAGACGTTGACGCCGGTGCCGTCTTTTTTCTGCGGGAGCCAGGCGCGGTCGGCTTCGGCGAGGCGGTTGAGGCCGCCGGAAAAGGCGCTGTAGTTGCCGGTCGGGACCTTGAATTTCTCGATGATCAGCTTGGCCATGAACAAATTTCTAACCACGCCGATGATCGAGGCGCGCATGATGCCGATGGCGGATTCGTCGGCTTCGAGCTGCTGGTCGATGAGCTGGATCGCTCGGGCGGCATTGCCTAACTGGATGGCCTTGCCGATTTCAAAAACGACGGCGGCGCGGCTGAGCGGGACGAGCACTCTCACGTCGTCTTCGGTGACCTCGCGGCGCTCCTCGCCGAGGTAGAGGTCGAGTTTTTCCAGCTCGTTGCCGATCTGTTGGGTCTGCTCGCCGGCGAGCAGGACGAAGAGCGCGAGGGCGTCCGGCTCGAAGCGCAGGCCGAGCTCCTTGGCGCGCCCGGTGACGAGTCGCGCGACCTGGTCCTGCCAATCGTCGCGGCTGGTGTCGATGCGGTCGTGGACCTGCACGTCAGCCGCCTTTTCGATATATTTCCAAAACGAGCGGCGCTTGTCCACGCCTTGGGCGGTTAGGAGGAATTTCACGCCGTCCGGGATGCCGCGTTCGAGGGTGGCGCGGAGGCTTTCGACACCGGCTTCGGTGCGTTGGGAGCGGCCAGTGACGTTGTCGGCGAGGAAATTCGCGTTGCGCAGCCAGACGACCTTGTCGCCGCCAAACATCGGGATGGTGAGAAGCGCCTGGATGGTGGTCGAACAGATTTCGTGGGCGGACTCGGAGTTGTCGGCGATGCCGTCGATGGTTTCGTGGGTGAAACCGTCGTCCACGCCGCCGGTGAGCTGATTGTATAATAGGAGGGCCTTCTCACGGACGAGGCCTTCGTCACTGCCAACGACCGCGAAGAAGTTTCCGGATTTCTGGAGAGAGGTCTTGGGTTTCGCGGCCACGCGGATTTCCTAAAGAGATGCCGGGGGAGGTGCAAGAAATGTGTCCCGACTGTCTCAGTCGGGAGGTGGCGAATCCGGCTGAGACAGCCGGGACACGTTCTCGATCTTCTTCCGCTCCCGCGCTTCGCGGAAAAAACTCTGGATCAGGAAAAGGCATTCATCCCCGAGCACGCCGGGTGTCACGTCGCAGTGGTGGTTGAGCGGCGGATTGGCTTCGAGGAGATTGATCCAGCTTCCGGCCGCGCCAGCCCGCGGATCAGGGCAGCCGAAAACCACTCTTGGAGGGCGACAGTGGACGATCGCGCCGGCGCACATCGGGCACGGTTCGCGGGTGACGTAGAGCGTGCATTTTTCCAGCCGCCAATCGCCGAGCGCTTCCTGGGCGGCGGTCAGCGCCAGCATTTCCGCATGGGCGGTCGCGTCCTTGAGCATTTCCACCTGGTTCCACGCGCGCGAAATGATCTTGCCCTCGCGCACCACGACGGCTCCGACCGGAACCTCCCCGGCGGCGTAGGCCTTGCGGGCTTCACGCAGCGCCTGGCCCATGAAGTAGATGTCGCTGTGCAAATCAATGATCGGAACTTCGTCTGCCACGCCCGAGGGGTAATAGACGCAGGGCAGGGATGCACGCGGATTCAATTCCGGTCGCTTCGTCGAATCATGCTGTCTGAACAGAATGCTCCTTGATTAAGTGAACATCATGGAATTCCATGTCCCCATGATCACAACCATTACAGGGAAAAATCAAATCACGATCCCGGCAGCGATCGCCAACCGCATCGGCCTCAAGAGCGGATCCAGAATCGATTGGCAACTATCTTCCAACCCCGATGAAATCCGCTGCATTGTCCTGCCGGAGCCGTCCGTGATCGCCGCCAGCCTGCGAGGAGCCGGAAAGCGATTCCTCAAACCCGGACAAGACCCCAGCGCCGCATTACTCGCGGAGCGCTCGGCAGACGAATCTATCCGCTCCAGCCATCTCGAATGACCCATTTACTCGATACCTCCGCCATTCTTGCCCATTTTCTGGATGAATCCGGTGCGAATGAAGTGGAAAGCCTACTTGCCCAAGGCCCTGGCACCGTCGCCTTGGCGGCTCCTTCCTGGGTCGAACTCGACACCAGACTTCGCGAACTGGTGTCCGAAGTGGAAGTGCGGGAAAAGTTCTTCCTGCAATACACTATCAGCCTGACCACCCTCCTCCCCGTGGACGCCGAATCCTGCCTTGCTGCAGTCCGTTTGAGAAATGCCGCGCCAGGCCGTTTGCCCTTGGCCGATGCCCTCATCGCCGGAGTTGCCGACGCAGCGGGTCTCATCCTCGTCCATCGCGACCCACAC
Organism: Akkermansiaceae bacterium; assembly: GCA_031389115.1. Taxonomy (GTDB): domain Bacteria; phylum Verrucomicrobiota; class Verrucomicrobiia; order Verrucomicrobiales; family Akkermansiaceae; genus Luteolibacter. The sequence goes on along the minus strand of JANMSI010000004.1, from coordinate 29,858 downwards.
TTCGACACCGTTCCCGGCATCAAAGTCCTCCGGCTCCCCAGCAAGCGTTGATCCTCATTTTCTCCCGCTTTGAGGTTCAATATTCGATCACGCCTTGTTGCAGCCGCAAATTCACACGGGCCTTCAAAACACTCCCATGTCTTGACGCCGCCCCCGGTCCGGCAAGATGCTCCGCGCGCGATGAACGACACCACCCGCTCCTTTTCCAGTCCGATGCTTGATGGCCCTGACCGCGCGCCCAGCCGGGCGATGCTGTATGCCGTCGGTTTTAAAAAGGAGGATTTTGCCAAGCCGCAGATCGGCATCGCCTCGACTTGGAGCCAGGTTACGCCGTGCAACATCCATATCGACAAGCTCGCCATCGAATCCTCCCGCGGCGCCGATGCCGCCGGTGGCAAAGGTATTATTTTCAACACCATCACGATCTCCGACGGCATTTCCATGGGGACCGAAGGGATGAAATACTCGCTGGTTTCCCGCGAGGTGATCGCCGATTCCATCGAGACGGTGGTCGGTTGCGAGGGGATGGACGGCTTTGTCGCGATCGGCGGCTGTGACAAAAACATGCCCGGCTGCCTGATGGCGATGGCCCGCATGAACCGCCCGTCGGTGTTCGTCTATGGCGGCACGATTCTTCCCGGGTGTGCCACGATTAAGGGCGAGCCAAAAAAACTCGACGTCGTTTCCGTGTTCGAAGCGGTCGGCAAACACGCGAATGGCGAATATTCGGACGAGGAACTTGAAGCCGTTGAGGCCGGCGCCATCCCCGGCGCCGGTTCCTGCGGCGGCATGTACACCGCGAACACCATGGCCAGCGCGATCGAAGCGCTCGGTATGTCGCTCCCGAACAGTTCCGCCCAGAACGCCATTTCGGACGCTAAGATGCGCGACTGCTTCGACGCTGGTGCCGCCGTCGTCAACCTCATCAATCTCGGTATCAAGCCGCGCGATATCCTCACCAAGGAAGCCTTTGAAAACGCCATCACCCTGCTGATCGCCCTCGGCGGCTCCACGAATGCCGCGCTGCACGTCCCGGCAATCGCTCACTCGGCCGGCGTCGATATCACCATCGACGACTTCGAGCGCATCGGAAAAAACGTCCCCGTCCTCGCCGACCTCAGGCCGTCCGGCAAGTTTGTCATGTCCGACCTCGTTGCCATCGGCGGCACGATGCCGCTGATGAAGATCCTGCTCGATGGCGGGCTGCTCCACGGCGATTGCATGACCGTCACCGGCCGCACGATGCGCGAGAACATCGAGAAATTCACCACTCCCTATCCGGAAGGCCAGGAAATCATCCGTCCTCTATCCAATCCGATCAAAAAGGACAGCCACCTCCGCATCCTTTACGGAAACCTGGCGGAAGGTGGTTCGGTCGCGAAAATCTCCGGCAAGGAAGGCGAGCTCTTCACCGGCAAGGCCCGCGTTTATAACTCCGAGGACGACGCCATGCACGCCATCCTCGGCAAGCGAATCGAGAAGGGCGATGTCATCGTCATCCGCATGGAAGGCCCGAAAGGCGGCCCCGGAATGCGTGAGATGTTAGGACCTACCAGCGCCGTCATGGGCATGGGCCTCGGCAAGGACGTCGCGCTCATTACCGACGGCCGCTTCTCAGGCGGCAGCCACGGCTTCGTGGTGGGTCACATCACCCCGGAAGCGTTTCTCGGCGGCACCATTGGCATTCTCGAAGAGGGTGATCAAATCACCATCGACGCGGTGAACAACCGCATCGACGTGAATCTATCCGACGAGGAAATCGCCACCCGCAAGGCCGCGTGGGTGCAGCCCGCGCCGCGTTACACCCACGGCGTCCTCGCGAAGTATGCCAAGCTCGTCTCCACCGCCAGCGAGGGCGCCGTGACGGACAAGTATCTCTGAGGAATCGCCCGGCGGATGGAAGCTCTCAGGGGGCATGGACGTCTCGTCCATGCGAAGGGAGGAGACCTCCCTTCCCCCTATTTTCCCATCCGGCAGGGCGGAATCCCACACGGCGCGAGCAGAGCGTCGCGCACTCCTGGGCCGGAGCCTTCACCTGGACCACTCCCTTATCTCCGGCGCTGGAGGAAGAGGTCAATGCTGTCCACGAGCGCGAGCCAACTGGCTTCGATGATGTTGTCCGAAACGCCGACGGTACCCCACGTGGTCTCGCCGTCGGTCGAGACGATGAGCACGCGCGTGCGGGCGGCGGTGGCGTCATGGCCGTCGAGGATGCGGACCTTGTAATCGACCAGCGAGACGCCGGCGATTTCCGGATAGAAAGGGAGCAGCGCCTTGCGCAGCGCTAGGTCGAGCGCGTTGACCACGCCGTTGCCCTCGGCGACTGTTAGCTCGGCCGTGCCATCGACGGCGAGCTTCACGGTGGACTCGCAGACGGGCGGGTGACCATCGCGGAACTGGCGGAAGCTGGTGTGGTATTCCTTGAGCTCGAAGGGTTTCACGTAGGTCCCGAGTTCGCGGCGGATCAGAATTTCCAACGAACCACCGGCGGCTTCGTACGAGTAGCCTTCGTTTTCGAGTTCCTTCACCCGGCGCAGGATGGCGCTGGCTTCGGGCGAACCTTTCTCTAACGGGATGCCGAGTTCCGCCGCTTTCACGAGGATGTTCGACTGGCCGCTGAGTTCGGAAACGAGGATGTTCTGCGCATTTCCGACGCTGCCGGGAACGATGTGTTCGTAGCTGCGGGCAAGCTTCTGCACGGCGTTCACGTGCATGCCGCCTTTGTGGGCGAAGGCGGTGCGGCCGATGAACGCGGCGCGCGCGAAATGTGGGTTGTTGGAAACGTCGTCCACGAAATACGACAGGTCGCGTAGCTGCTCCAAATGCGGGACGACCGGGATGTCCATCTTGAGCTGGAGGATGGGAATAACGGACGTTAGATTGCAGTTTCCGGTGCGCTCGCCGTAGCCGTTGATCGTGCCCTGGACCTGGCTGGCCCCGGCTCTAACGGCGGTGACGGCGTTGGCGACGGCGAGCTCGCAATCGTTGTGCGTGTGGATGCCGACCGGGGTGTTAGGCAGGTGTTTCATCACCGCTTCGCAGATTTCACTGACTTCGGAAGGCAGGGTGCCGCCGTTGGTGTCGCAGAGAACGAGGCACGCCGCACCGCCATCGGCGGCGGCTTGCAGGGTGGCGAGCGCGTGCTCGGGTGAATCCTTGTAGCCGTCGAAAAAATGCTCCGCGTCGTAGATCACCTCGCGGCCGTGTTTCACCAGATGAGAGACGGTGTCGCGGATCATCGCCTGGTTTTCCGCGACGGTGGTGCGCAGGACTTCGGTGACTTGGAGCTCCCAGCTCTTTCCGAAAATGGTGACGACCGGAGTGTCTGCCTCTAGCAGCAATCGCACCTGCGGATCTTCTTCGACCGGCGTGTCCGCGCGGCGGGTGGATCCGAACGCGGCGAGCTTGGCGTGGGTGAGCTTGAGGTTTTTCGCCTCGCGGAAGAACTCGATGTCCTTGGGATTCGAGCCCGGCCAGCCACCCTCGATGTAGTCGATGCCGAACTCGTCGAGCCGCTTCGCGATGCGCAATTTATCCAAGCCGGATAGTTGGAATCCTTCGCCCTGCGTGCCATCGCGCAGGGTTGTGTCGTAGAGAAATACAGGTTTGGAGCTCATCGGCAGGGGCGCGGAGACTAGGGTCCGTCCTACGGATGGGCAAGGAATATGGGGGCGCGACGAGGTTGCCGCGCCGCGTGCTGCCGTGTCGGAATCGTCACAAAGCGTGACGGAGGTTCACGCAGGACATCGTTGCCGTGTAAGAGATTTCGTAAATCACGGCAATTGCACAGTGGTAGTCACTCGTGACAGCATTGTCACAAAGCAATCTTTGAAGCAGGGAGATGAATCAGGGTTATTTCCCGTGAAAGAAGGCTGGATCTCCGCCCCTAAAACCAACAAGACCATGAAGTTCACCACCCTTTGCCTCGCGAGCACCCTATTCGCGGCTCTTCCAGCCTTTGCCGCGGAATCCCACCTGGATCCTGCGCTGCCAACCTACAAAGCGGTCAGCGGCGTTTCGGGAACCATGAACTCCATCGGCTCGGACAGCTTGAACAACCTGATGACCTTGTGGGCGGAAGGTTTCAAGAAGGCCTATCCGAACGTGAACATCCAAATCGAGGGCAAAGGCTCCTCCACCGCGCCTCCCGCCCTGATCGAAGGCACCGCGCAGCTCGGCCCGATGAGCCGCCCGATGAAGTCCGAGGAAATCGATTCTTTCGAGAAAAAACACGGCTACAAGCCCACCGCCGTCAGAGTGGCGATCGATGCGCTCGCGGTGTTCGTCCACAAGGACAATCCCTTGAAGGGCATCACGATGAAACAAGTCGATTCGATTTTCTCCAAGACCCGCAAGAAGGGTGGCGAGGACATTTCCGACTGGGGCCAGATCGGCCTGGACGCTTGGAAGGGCCGCGCGATTTCGCTGTTCGGACGGAACTCCGCTTCCGGCACTTACGGTTTTTTTCAGGAGCACGGACTCGCGAAGGGTGACTTCAAGCCAACGGTGAAAGAGCAACCCGGTTCCTCTGCGGTGGTGCAGGGAATCGGTGCGGATCTTTATGCGATCGGTTACTCGGGCATCGGCTACAAGACCTCGGGCGTCCGCGCCCTGCCGGTCGCCGGCGATGACGGAAAATTCAGCGAGGCGAACTACGACAACGCGCTCAGCGGCGATTATCCGCTGGCGCGCTTCCTGATGGTCTATGTGAACAAGAAGCCGGGCCAGCCGCTCGACAAGCTCACGCTCGAATTCCTCAAGTTCGTGCTGACCAAGGGCGGCCAGACGATCGTCGAGAAGGACGGCTATTATCCAATGCCTGCCGAGGTGGCCGCCGAAGTGGTGGACTCGCTGACCAAGTAACTTCGACTCTGGCCCGCGCGGACCGCGGGCCGCTTTTGGTTAGTTTTGCGCGTTGATGATTCAGGAAAATCAGAAAACACCCGACCCCCGCCGCTTCGAGGTGTCGCGCGCGACGTTGTGGTTCGATCGCTTCATGGGCTGGGCGATCCGCTTCGGGGGCATCAGCGTGATCGTCGCGGTGTTCGGGATTTTCTATTTCATCGGCAAGGAGGTCGTGCCGTTGTTCGGCAAGGCGGACATCGTGACTGCGGGCAAGGTGGGGGAGGGGACCGTGCCGTTGTTTCCCGCAGTGCTGGGGGTGGACGAGTGGGGCGAAATGCCGTTCTTCTACGATGGCGGGAACAAGGTGGTCTTCATCGGCGTGGAAAATGCGGAGCGCAAGGAACTCGAAGTTCCCGGACTGGCGGCGGTGAAGGTCACTGCGATGTCCTATGACGCGGTGCACCGGCGGGTTTCCCTAGGTCTTGAGGACGGGCGCGTGGGATCGTTTCTGATTCAATACGAGCGCGCCGAGGGATCCGCGGTCGAGCCTTCCCTGGTGGAGGAGCCATGGTTCGCCCTGGCCAACGGAGCGGGACCGGTGACCCTGCTGAGCTATGGAGACTCCGGCGGCGGCCGGGTGATCGTTGCGAAACGGGGAGAAGGAACGGCCGCCTCGGTCATCGCCCTGCGCCTCGGCATGAAGCGGGGCCTGGTGGGCAACGGCAAGCTGTCGGTGCTGGAGGAAAAGGATATCACAGCGGATCTTGAGGCCGAAGCCACCGTCCTCCGCGCGTCGCCTAACGGTGCGATGTTCCTCGTCGGAAATGCCGACGGCAATGTGGACTATTTCCTTGCGGACGGCGGCGGAATCTCGAAACGCCAAGCTTTCAAACCCTTCGGCGACGTCGCGCCGCGACAGATCGATTTCCTCTTCGGCGGGGTCGCCGTGGTGGTCACCGGCGCGGACGGCCAGCAGGAGCAATGGAGCCTCTACCGCCAGAAGGAAGCGGGCGAGCGCCTGTTCGGCGAAACGAAGAAATTTCCCAAACTCGGCGAAGGCACGGTGATTTTCGCCGCCAGCCAGCGCAACCGGACCTTTCTAACCGGCTCTGGCAGGGAACTCTCAATCCGCCACAGCACCTCGGGCGCGGTCCGCTGGCAGGGCGAGCTCGACATCGTCCCCGTCACCGCGGTGCTCGATGCCAAGGGCCACCATTTCATCGCCGCGACCGCCGCTGGCGAGGCGCGGCGCTACTCGATCCGCGATCCGCATCCCGAGGCGGGCTGGCGGGCGTTCTTCGGCAAGGTGTGGTACGAAGGCGGCGGCGGGCCGGTCTATCAGTGGCAGTCCACCGGCGGTTCGGACGATTTCGAGCCGAAGCTCTCGCTGATTCCGCTGATCTTCGGCTCGCTCAAGGGGACGGCCTACGCGCTGCTGTTCTCGGTGCCGGTCGCGCTGTTAGCCGCGTTGTTTTCCGCCGCTTTCCTGCCGCTAGAGGTGAAACGGGTGGTGAAGCCGGTAATGGAAATCATGTCCTCGCTGCCGTCCGTGGTCCTCGGCTTCCTCGCAGGCCTCTGGTTGGCACCGATCCTTGAAACACGCGTGCCTTCCGTCGTGGTGATGGTTTTCGCGATCCCGCTAACCGCATTGCTGGTCGGCTACTGCTGGTGCCGCCTGCCGATCTCGCTCCGCAACCGTTTCGAAAACGGCCGCGAATGGCTGGTGGTGCTGCCGTTCCTGGCGCTGGCGGGCTGGCTCGGCTGGCAGCTCGGCCCGGTCCTGGAAAGCTGGTTCTTCATTTACAAGGATCCAGCCAGCGGACGCGAGGTGGCCGATTTCCGCCTGTGGTGGCCGCAGGCGACCGGCTGTTCTTTCGAGCAGCGGAACTCGATGGTGCTCGGATTCATGATGGGCTTTGCCGTCATCCCGGTGATCTTCACCATCGCCGAGGACGCGCTTTCGAACGTACCGAAGTCTCTAACCGCCGCCGCTTCCGCGCTGGGAGCGAACCGCTGGCAGGTGGTGTGGACCGTGATGCTGCCGGTCGCCTCGTCGGGGATTTTCTCCGCGCTGATGATCGGCTTCGGCCGCGCCGTGGGCGAAACGATGATCATGGTGATGGCCACTGGAAACACCGCCGTCATGGATTGGAACATTTTCAACGGCATGCGCACGCTCTCCGCAAACATCGCGGTGGAGCTGCCCGAAGCGCCCGTCGGCTCGACCCATTACCGGACCTTGTTCCTCGGCGCGGTGGTGCTCTTCGCGATGACCTTCGTCCTCAACACCGTCGCGGAGGTGCTCCGCCAGCGCCTGCGGGAACGCAACAAGATTGTCTAACCGATGCCGCCGCCGTCCCAAACATTCGCCACCACCGGCCGCTCCCGCAGGGGCGAGCCATGGGTCTGGCTGACAGCCGCCGGACTCGCGTTCGGAGTGACGATGGCGCTGGGCCTGTTCCTGCTGATACTCATTGAGGGCTCGGCCTCGTTCTGGCCGCGGCGCATCGACCTGATGGAAGTTTCGCGGAACGGGGCGACTGAAAAAATTGCCGGTTATGTCACGCAGGAAAGCGAGCGCCGCGATGGCGACGGCGTCCTGCATCAAGAGATCCAGGTTTTCCGTGGCAACAGGGATTTGAACGGCGAGGCCTTTCTCTTCATCGACCGCTTCGACATCAAGGCGACCTCGCGGCCGGAAGGGCTGGTGCTCGTCGAGCGCCTCGAATACGGGCCAGCCATCGTCACGCCGGTGGCGCTGGAAACTCCCACAGGCCGGGTGGAGGCGGCTGCCAGCCATTTCGAGAAAACCCTCGACGATCTCCTCGATCAGGGAAAAACCGCGCGCAAGCAGTTGCTCGTCATCGAGCGCAAGAAGATCGGCGCCATCAGCCGCGAACTCGAAACGCTGGGACGTGCGGTGAATTCAGAAGCTGCCGTCGCCCGTCGCGCCGAGCTTCAGAAGTCCTTCGATGGGTTGCAGACTGAAGCAACCGGCATTCGCACGAAACTGGCGGAATCGAACTTCCTCGCCGTCGCGCCGGACGGGCGCGAGGTTTCCTATCCTTTGGGAAATTTGCTCCACGTGTTTCCCTCCAACCGGGCGGGCCTGTTCGAACGGGTCGGCGAAATGCTTCACCGCATGACGCGGTTCCTGATAGAAGATCCGCGCGAGGCGAACACGGAGGGCGGCGTTTTCCCGGCGATCTTCGGCACGGTGGTGATGACGCTGGTGATGAGTTTGTTCGTCACTCCGTTCGGGGTTATCGCCGCGATCTACCTGCGCGAGTATGCGAAGCAGGGGATGTTCGTCCGAATGGTGCGAATTTGCGTCAACAATTTGGCGGGCGTTCCATCGATCGTTTTCGGCGTGTTCGGACTGGCCTTCTTCGTCTATTTCGTCGGTGCCAGCCTGGACCGTGCGTTGTTCGCGGATCAACTTCCGACGCCCACCTTCGGCACGCCTGGGATTCTTTGGGCGTCCCTAACACTTGCCCTGCTCACGCTCCCGGTGGTCATCGTCGCCACGGAAGAAGCCCTCTCCGCAGTCCCGCGCGGGGTGCGGGAGGCGGCGCTCGCCTGCGGAGCCTCGAAATGGCAGTCCATCCAACGGGTCGTCCTTCCCGCGTCGCTGCCGGGCATTCTAACCGGCGTCATCCTCGCAATGGCGCGCGGCGCGGGAGAAGTCGCACCGTTGATGCTGGTCGGGGTGGTGAAACTCGCGCCGACCCTGCCGATCGATACCATCGCACCATTCATCCATGCGGAGCGGAAGTTCATGCACCTCGGCTTCCACATCTATGACCTCGGTTTCCAGTCGCCGGACGCGGAAGCGGCGAAACCGATCGTCTATGCCACCGCGCTGCTGCTCATCGTGGTAGTGGTCAGCCTCAATCTAACCGCCATCCTGATTCGCAACCGCTTGAAGAAACGCTTCGCCGTTAGCAGCTTCTAACATGATCGCCGCCCCGCCAGCACGTCCCGATTTCATCCGGGTGGACAACTTCAGTTTCCACTACGGCGAGAAGCAGGCGATCTTCAACATCGACATGGCCATCCCCGAGCATCAGGTGACCGCGCTGATCGGGCCGTCCGGCTGCGGGAAATCCACGCTGCTGCGGAACCTCAACCGGATGAACGACCTGATCGACGATGTCCGCCATGAGGGCGACATCCGGATTGCGGGGACCAGCCTTTACGATCCGTCCGTCGAGGTGATTTCCCTCCGCAAACGGGTCGGCATGGTATTCCAAAAGTATAATCCCTTCGCGAAGTCGATTTATGAAAACGTCATCTTCAGCCTGCGGGTCGCTGGGCGCTCGAAGAAGTCAGAACTCGACGGCACCGTCGAGTGGGCGCTCAAGTCCGCCGCGCTGTGGGACGAGGTGAAGGATCGTTTGCACGACTCCGCGTTCGGTCTATCAGGCGGCCAGCAGCAGCGGCTTTGCATCGCCCGCGCGATCGCCAACCAGCCGGAAATTCTGCTGATGGATGAACCTTGCGCCGCGCTCGATCCCTTGGCCACTTTGAAGATTGAAGAACTAATCATCAACCTCAAGGAACAGTTCACCATCGTCATCGTCACCCACAATATGGAGCAGGCCACTCGCTGCTCGGACCGCACCGCATTTCTCTACTTGGGGCGACTTGCCGAGTATGGAGAAACCATGCAGATCTTCGAAAACCCCGCGCACCCGGACACGGAAGCCTATATCTCCGGCCGCTTCAGTTGATATGTCATTGTCATCCACTACTCCCGGATCTCCCGCCATTGTGGTGAAAGATATGGATTTCAACTATGGCAAATCGGCCGCGTTGAAGGACATCCAGATCGAGATTCAGCGCAATGAGATCACGGCTTTCATCGGACCTTCCGGTTGTGGTAAGTCCACACTGCTGCGCTGCTTCAACCGGATGAACGATTTCATCCCCGGAGCCAAGGTCGTGCGCGGCGGAATTTGGATCGACGGAATCGAGATCCATAGCCCGGATGTGGATGGCGTGGAGCTTCGCCGCCGGATCGGCATGGTGTTCCAGAAATCCAACCCGTTTCCCCGCAGCATCTACGAAAACGTCGCCTACGGACCCCGGATTCTCGGGGAAAAGCGGAAATCCGTGTTAGCTGCCATCGTGGAGAAATCGCTGCGCGGAGCCGCGCTGTGGGACGAGGTGAAGGATCGCCTGCATGAAAGCGCTTACGGTCTCTCGGGCGGGCAGCAGCAGCGGTTGTGCATCGCGCGGACCACTGCGGTGGAACCGGCGATCATCCTGATGGACGAGCCCTGCTCCGCGCTCGATCCCATCGCCACGGCCCGCGTCGAGGAACTGATCCTTGAGTTGAAGAAAAACTACACGATAGTGATGGTGACTCATAATATGCAGCAGGCATCTAGAGTCTCCGACCGGACGGCGCTTTTTTACTTGGGAGAACTGATAGAGTATGATCTAACTTCGAAGATATTCACCAATCCTGCCAAGTCCCAAACGGAGGACTATATCTCCGGACGCTTTGGCTGAACAATCCACCGAAATTTTTTCCCCCATGCAGAACTCTCACATTCTCCGCGATTTCGATCATGCCATCTCGTCCATGCGCACCGAAGTGCTGACAATGGCGGCGAAGGCCCGTCACAATTTGGAGCGAGCCATCCGCGCGCTGCTCGAACGCAATGTGGAACTCGCCAACGCGGTGATCGCGGACGACGACGAGGTCGATGAATGCGAACGCAGGATCGACCAGCTCGGCATGGAGATTCTGGTCCGCTTTCACCCGGTCGCCACGGATCTGCGGATGGTGATTTCTTCGATGAAGATATCGATGAATCTTGAGCGCATCGCCGATCACGCGACCAACATCGCCAAGCGGGCCAAGAAAATCAGTGCCAGTCATGAATTGCCGGACGCTACTTTGATCGAGCCGCTTTACACGCTCGCGGACCATCTGCTGCGCGACGCGATTTCCGCCTACAGCGACCGCAACGCGGCCCTCGGCGCCTCGTTGCACGCCCGCGACAAGGAACTCGACCGACTCCACAACACCGCCACCGCCACCTTTGGCTCGCGGATTGAACAATCGAACGGTCGCTCCCAGGATTATCTGCATCTTATTTTGGTCACGCGCTCCCTCGAGCGGGTGGGCGACCTATCGACCAATATCGGCGAGGATGCCGTCTTCGTGGATGTCGCCCGGGATCTCCGCCACACCAGCAATCGGGAGCTGGCCGAGTGAAATCTATTTTGCGAAGCTTTCCCGACCTTTTGGGTTGCCGGGGCAAAGGGCTCTGGTAGCTTGCCCGGCATTGGTTGGGAAAGCTGATGAATGCCATACTTGAACTTCCTGTGCTTGTATTGAATCGGTTCTGGCAACCGATCCATACCTGTTCCGTCCGCCGGTCGCTGCATTTGCTCTGCCTCGGCCATGCCCAGGTGGTGCAGGTGGAAGGTGACGAGCGCTTCAATTCCCACGATCTCTCATCGTGGATTTGCTATTCCACCGACAATGACGAGGCGGAAATGATCCATGGCGCGAAGATCGCCATTCGCGTGCCGAAGATCGTGGTTTTGTCCGTTTACGACCGGCTGCCGCGGCTGGAGGTGAAATTCACCCGTCGCAATGTGTTTCTGCGGGACAAGTTCACCTGCCAGTATTGCACGAAGATCCTGCCGGAGACCCAGCTCAACCTGGACCACGTCACGCCCCGCGACAAAGGCGGCCGCACGACCTGGGACAATATCGTGACGTCCTGCTTCCGCTGCAATACCCGCAAGGGCAACAAGCTGCCTCACGAGGCGAACATGCATCCGCAAAGCAAACCGCTCGCCCCGCGCTGGCGGCCGCTTTTCGGAATGCATGAGAACGGCCTCGCGGACGAGAGCTGGAGCCATTTCCTGCACCACGACCGCAACGAGTCGCGCCGCTCGGCGTGAACGAAAAACGCCCGGACTTGCGTCCGGACGTTTTGTGAGAACTGAATTTCTGCGGCTGCCGGAATTTAGCGGGAGTAAAGCTCGACGATGAGCTGCTCGTTGACGAGCGGATCGATGTCGGCGCGGTCCGGGATGCGGGAAACGGTGACTTCCAGCTTGTCCTTGTCCACGGTGAGCCAGTCCTTGATCGGCATGGCCTGCGTGAGGTCGGTCATGCGATTGACGAGCTGCTGCGAGGAAGGACGGGTGCCGACCTTGATCACGTCGCCGGGTTTCACCTGATAGCTTGCGATATCGACGGTGCGGCCATTCACGAGGATGTGGCCGTGGTTGACGGATTGACGGGCGGCCTGGCGGCTGTTGCCGAAGCCAGCGCGGTAAACCACGTTGTCGAGACGGCACTCAAGGAGTTGCAGAAGGATGACACCGGTCACACCACGGCGGCGGGCAGCTTCTTCGTAGTAACCGCGGAATTGCTTTTCAAGCACGCCGTATTGGAAACGAAGCTTCTGTTTTTCGCCGAGGGCGACGGAGTATTCACTCTTCTTTTTGCGACCGGCACGGACGCCGTGCTGGCCGGGTGGGAAATTGCGGCGTTCGAATGCCTTCGATGGGCCAAAGAGGGAGACACCGAAGCGGCGGCTGATCTTTGCGCGTGGACCTGTATAACGTGCCATATAAGAATTTCTAAAAAGGTTGGACTAGACGCGGCGGGCCTTCTTCGGACGGCAACCGTTGTGAGGAATCGGCGTCACATCGCGGATCGAAAGAATCTCAAGACCGAGACCTTGGACCGCACGCACGGCGGATTCGCGGCCGGAGCCTGGACCTTTGACGCGGACATCGACTTCTTTGAGACCGTGTCCCATGGCTTGGCGGCAGGCGTCTTGCGAAACCACCTGAGCGGCGTAGGCAGTGCTTTTCCGTGAACCCTTGAACCCCATCTTGCCGGCGCTGGACCAACCGATGGCATTGCCACTTGGATCGGTCACGCTGACGAGGGTGTTGTTGAAAGTCGCGGTCACATGGACGATGCCGCGGGTGATATTCTTCGAGCCTTTGGCCTTGTGAATCTTGATTTCTTCCTCGCCTCCGCCGATTTCGGCGAAGATGTCGCGCTTGGCGTCCTTTTTCGGGGCCTCTCCCATTGGAGGGGTGGCGGCCGCTTCAGGAGCAGGAGTGGTGGCGGGTGCTGGAGCTGCTACGGGCTCAACTGCCGGCTTTACGGCAGCTTCTTGGTTGGTTTCTTCAGACATGAGTAATCAAATTATTTCTTAACGCCGACCGTCTTTTTCTTGCCCTTGCGGGTGCGGGCATTGGTGCGGGTGCGTTGGCCACGGACCGGCAAACCGCGCTTGTGGCGGATGCCACGGTAGCAGTTGATCGAGGTGAGGCGCTTGAGCTGGGACTGGCGTTCACGGCGGAGATCGCCTTCCACCATGATGTTTTCCGCTTGGATCACCTGCGAGATGCGGACGAGCTGATCCTCACTGAGCTGGCCGGTGCGGATGTTTGGGTCGATCCCCGCGTGTTCGAGGATCTTCGCCGCCGTCGGGCGACCGATGCCAAACATGTAGGGCAGAGAAGCTTCGATGCGCTTCTCATTGGGAATTTCAATGCCTAGGATACGTGCCATGATGTGCGTGATTTCGCGTGAGCACGCGGATGTCCGGATTCCTCCGAAGACTCCGCGGGGCGGGTGATTTAGCAGAGCGCGGGGGGCTGGCAAGCGGGAAATGGAAATTTTCTCGGCGTGGCGGCGATCACCCGTCGCCCCCACGCCCCCAGCCGCGCCCGCGTTTTGGGTTATTCGAACGGGTTTCCGCCGGATGGCGGCAATCGAAGCGGGCTGGTCCCCGGGACGGCACGGCCACAGGAGCTTTTCACCACGCGGATGTCAAACTCCCCCAAAAATCCGGCGTGGGCGTGACCAAGACCTTGCACGGCAGTCCTGCTGGAATGTACCATCCTTCTCAGTGCCAGAATCCGAAGACCACCTCGCACCCGCCGCGCACACCAACGACGGTTTTTTCAAAGCCATCTTCTCCCAACCGGAACACGCCACGGCGTTTTTCAAGAGCCATCTGCCACCGGAAATCGTCGCCCGGATCAATTGGCCGTCGCTCACGGTCCTGCCCGGCTCATTCGTCAAGTCCAGTCTCCAACAGGTGCATTCGGATTTGCTTTTCTCAGTCCGCATCGGCGGGCGGGAAACCCTGCTCTATCTGCTTTTCGAGCACCAAAGCAAACCGGACCCGACCATGCCGCTGCGCCTGCTCGGCTATGTGACGGAAATTCTCACCCATCATCACAATTCCCACGGCTTTCCGCTGCCACCCGTCCTGCCACTGGTTTTCCATCAAGGTCCGGATGCATGGACCATCTCCACCGCCTTCGAGGATCTGTTCGAGCTGCCTGACGAAATCGCCGCCGACCTGTTGCCGTTCCTGCCGAAGTTCCACCACCCGCTGCTCGACCTCACACGCTTCGATCCCGCCACCGGGGAGAATGACACCCGCCTGCGCGTGATCCTCCAACTCATGAAACTCGCCCGGCAAAAGGAATTGCTGCGCTTTTTCCAATGGCTGGCCGGATTTTCCGCCAAGGAATTGCCCGACAACCTGCTTGGCATGATGCTGCTCTACGCGCTGCATTCCGACAGCGACCTTGACGCGAAAAAGATCTACCATAGCCTCTCGACCAACCCCGAACTCGAACAGAACGCCATGTCCGTCGCAGAACAACTCAAAGCCGAAGGCCGTGTGGAAGGTCGCGTGGAAGGACGCGTGGAAGGACGTGTGGAAGGACGTGTGGAAGGACTTTGGATCGGTAAGATTCAAATCCTCGAGGAATTTCTCGATCTGCCGGTGAGTTCAGGTGAAGAACTTGAGGCCTTGAATCTGGAAGAACTCAAAGCGATGCAAGAGCGACTTCGTCGGGAATACGAGTTGCGTTTCAAGCGGCATTGACCCGCTCAACCGGCGGAGCCGGTGATTCAATCTCCAAGGATACGCGGAAGCGGCCTCTTTCTCAGGCTCCGCTTGTCCGGTGACTCCGCAAGATCCCGTCTGGACAAAACATGGACCACTCCTAGCTTCGCGGTCACTCACCGACCATCCATGGAATCCCAGCCCGACTTCAGCCAGCAACTCCCCCCCGATGACGTCGCCGCCATCGATGAACTCGGAAAAACCTACCAGACGTTCCGCGCGGAACTCGGCAAGGCCATCGTCGGCCAGGAGCAGGTCATCGAGCAGCTCGCCATCTGCCTTTTTGCCCGCGGACACGCCTTGCTGATGGGAGTTCCCGGCTTGGCGAAGACCCTGCTGGTTTCCTCGGTCGCCCAAACTTTCGACCTTTCCTTCAACCGCATCCAGTTCACGCCCGACCTGATGCCGGCCGACATCACCGGCACCGACATCATCCAGAAATCCGGCGTCGGTGGCCGTCGTGAGTTCGAATTCATCAAGGGTCCGGTCTTCGCGAACATCGTCCTCGCCGACGAAATCAACCGGGCTCCCGCGAAAACCCAGTCCGCGATGCTTGAGGCGATGCAGGAAAACAAGGTCACCGTCCTCGGCACGACCTATACCCTGCAGCCGCCGTTTTTCGTCCTGGCGACCCAGAATCCGATCGAGCAGGAAGGCACCTATCCGCTGCCCGAGGCCCAGCTCGACCGGTTCATGTTTCTCATCGAGGTCGGTTATCCATCTTCCATCGAGGAAAAGGAAATCGCCCGGGCCACCACCGGCACCGCCCGACAGGTACTCGATCATCTGCTAGATGGTGAAAAAGTTATCGCCTATCAGCAACTCGTCCGCCGCGTTCCCGTCCCCGAGCACATTTACGACTACGCGGTGAAAATCGTCCGCCGAACCCGCCCCGGCGAACCCGAGTCGCCGCAATGGATCAAGGACACCGTCGGCTGGGGTGCCGGTCCGCGCGCCGTGCAATATTTAATACTCGGCGCGAAATCCCGCGCCGCCCTCCGCGGAGCCTACATGGCCTCGCTGGAAGACCTCGAAGCCATCGCATCGTCCGTGCTCACCCACCGCGTCATCACGAATTTCTCAGCGGAGTCGCAGGGGATGACATCCAAGAAAATCGTTGAGCGGCTGATTAAGGAGATGAGGGAAGAGTGAGATTCCAGAAACAAGAGTCCAGAGGCAAGAAAGACGGAGAGCGCTCATGAACCACAATTTCGAAAATCTGGAAGTCTGGAAACGCGGTTGCAGGCTGGCCGTCAATGTTTGCGTCGCTTCGCACAAATCCCGCGATTTAGCGTTGAAGGATCAAATTCACCGTTCCGCCATTTCAATACCCTCCGATATTGCCGAAGGTGCGGAGCGATCCTCAGAAGCCTATTTCTCACGCTTTCTCTCCTACAGCAAGGGGTCCTGTGGAGAGCTTCGCACCCAGCTCATGATCCATCGCGAAGTGTGTCGAGAGTTAGAGATCGAGCCGTTTGCCAACACCGATGGCATGATCGAAGAGACCCGGGAAATCTCCCGCATGCTCAGCGGTTTCATCGGTCACCTAAAGCCGCCTACTTCACTCTCTCTTGATTCTTGATTCTGGTCTCTTGAATCTCAATGTCCCAATCCTTCATCGACAACACCCTGCTCTCCCGCCTCGGTTCGCTGCCCATCGAGTCGCGCGCGCCAATGTTAGGAAATGTTGCGGGCAAGCACCGTTCGCCCCACCGCGGGTCGTCCGTTGAATTCGCCGAGTATCGCAAATACGTCCCCGGTGATGACACCCGTCGGTTAGACTGGAAAGCTTTCGCCCGTTCGGACCGGTTTTACATCAAGGAATTCGAGGCCGATACCAATCTCCGCGCCTATTTCGTCGTCGATGCTTCCGGCTCCATGAACTTCGCGGGAAATGGC
Source organism: Akkermansiaceae bacterium (assembly GCA_031389115.1). Classification (GTDB taxonomy): domain Bacteria; phylum Verrucomicrobiota; class Verrucomicrobiia; order Verrucomicrobiales; family Akkermansiaceae; genus Luteolibacter. The sequence continues at coordinate 13,197 of JANMSI010000004.1, read as the reverse complement.
GAGGCGAAAATCCAGGTCGCCCGCCGCATCGCAGCGTCGCTCGCCTATCTCCTTGTCAATCAGGGCGACGCCGCGGGCCTCTCGATCTGCACCGACAAGCTCCACCTCGAAGTCCCGCCCAGCCGCCGCGCCGCCCACCTTGAACGCTTTTTCTCCACCCTCGGAAAAGTTGAGCCAGCCGGCGAAACGGGCCTCATCAGGGCGCTCCACACCATCGCGGAAAAAATCGGCCAGCGTGCCTTCGTCGTCATTCTATCCGATCTCTTCACCGACCCCGTCTCACTGGGTGACGCCCTCCAGCACCTCCGCTACCGCAAGCACGACATCTCCGTCTTCCACCTGATGGACCCGCAGGAAATCGGCTTTGAGTTCGACCGGCCGCACCGCTTCGTCGATTTGGAGGACGGCACCTCCATCGTCGCTGAGCCGAATCTCATTGTTGATGAATACAAGGCCGCGCTCCGCGATTTCCTAACCGCCGTCCGCGCGAAATGCCACGACGCCGCAGCGGACTATCAGCTCATCACTACCGATACGCCGTTAGAGCCGCTGCTCCGCGAGTTCCTGACCGCGCGTCTTCCAAAGTCCAAGCACTGATTCCCGCCGATGCTTTTTCTAAATCCACTCTTGCTCTGGGGCCTGCTTGCCACTGCCGTTCCCATCGCGATCCACCTTCTAAACCGTCGCCGCCACAAGACGATCCAGTGGGCGGCGATGCAGTTCCTGCTCAAGGCTACCCGCGAGTCGCGGGGAAAGAAAAAGCTTCGTCACATCCTCATTCTAACGTGCCGGGCGTTGGCGATCGCGGCGCTCGCCTTCGCCGCCGCGCGGCCGATCGTGTCCGGCCTCATCGGCTGGGGTGGCGGCTCCATCGATACGGTGGTACTTCTGCTGGACCGTTCGGCTTCGATGGAAACCAAGCCCGGTGACGGCCTGAATCCGCGACGCCAGATCGTCATTGAAAAGGTCCGGGACGCCATGGCGAAACTCGGTGCTCTGCGGCTGGTGCTGATCGACAGCGCCAGCGGAAAACCTCAGGAAGTCCCTTCACCCGACATTCTCGCCGACCTTTCGTCCACCGCGCCCACCGACTCGGCCGCCGACTTCCCAACGCTGCTCGGCCGCGCCGCGGAGTTTCTCCAGGACACCTCTGGCCGCTCGGAAATCTGGCTCGCTTCCGATCTTCAAGCCTCCAACTGGCGGCCCGAAGACGAACGCTGGTCCGCCGCCCGCGCCAGCCTTGCCGCGTTGCCGCAGAAGCCTGCCATCCGCGTGCTTTCGCTAACCGGACCCTCCTCTCCTAATACCGCGATCCGCCTGCTCGGCTCACGGCGTTCCGGCGATGAAATGCTGCTCGATCTCGAAATCCTCAGGGCCGCCGATTCCCGCGGCACGTCCAGCCTTCCGCTCACCACCAATCTCAACGGCACTCGCACCACCGAGACGCTAACACTTCCCGGCCAATCCCTGCGCTTTCAAAAACGCGTCGCCCTTCCCACGGGCGGCGGGACCGGCTCCGGCTGGCTCTCCATCCCCGCCGACGGCAACTCGCGCGACAACTCCACCTTTTTCGCCTACGGCCCCGCCCGCCCGGTCAAATCGCTCGTCGTCGCTCTCGCCGGCGAATCCGCGGACTACCTTTCCCTCGCCGCCGCGCCTCCCGGTTTCGGAAATCAATCCGTCCAGCGGGTGGACCCGGCCGACGCCGCCAGCATCCCGACCGGCGATCTCGCCACCATCCTCTGGGCCGCGCCGCTTCCCACCGGACCTGCCTCCGAACACATCACCAATTTCCTAACATCCGGCGGCCAGGTCATTTTTTTTCCGCCCGGGATCTCCTCCGACGCATCGTTCGAGGATTTGAAATGGTCCGATCCCACCGAAGCGGCGGCCGGAAAATTTTTCATTCTCAAGGATTGGAACCACAGCGACGGACCGCTCCGCGACGGCATCGACGGCACTCCCATCCCGGCTGATCGGCTCAAAGGCATCCGCCGCCAGATTTTGTTAGGTGACGCCACTTCGCTCGCCCGCTGGGAGGACGGCGAGCCCGTCATCGCCCGCCGCATCATCGATCAAGGCACGGCGTGGTTCGTCGGCACGCTGCCCGATTACACCTGGTCCAACCTCGGCGATGCGGACGTCCTCCTTCCCGCGGTCCAGCGCATCATCGCCGCCGGGGCCGACCGCTTCGACGCTTCCTATCTCACCACCGTCGGCACGGATGCCGCCCGGCCGCTGCCCGGCGAGACCCGCACCCGCCTCGACGACTACGGCACGCCCGATCCCGCCAACGCCGCCTACGAGGCCGGCATCTTCCGCCTCGGCGAGCGGCTGTTAGCCGTCAACCGCCCGGCGCAGGAGGACAACCCGGAAATCCTCACCCGCGAGCAGTTGGACCAGGCGCTCGATGGCACCCAGTACACGCTGCTAGATCAAGCGGGACAGGCCGCCGATCCCTCGCTCTCCCGCGATGTCTGGCGGGCGTTTCTAATCGCAGTTCTCTTCTTCCTCATTTCCGAAGCCTTCCTGTGCCTACCGAAAAAATCCCATCCGCAGGTGCTGCCAAATAAGGCACGGGAAATTGACACACCCACCAAAGAGGGTAAAATGCCATCATGGTAAAAACACAGGTCCAGATTCCCGATGCCCTTTTTCGGGAAGCGAAACGACTTGCTGCTGAGAATGAAATGAGTTTCGCCGAAGTCGTGCGCCGTGGGCTGGAGGAAATCATCAAACACCATCCTCCCGGCAGAACGAGAGCAGATTCCTGGAGCGTGCCGCAGCCCTATGACATGGGTCCGACATTGGCTCCAGAAGAGGAGTGGACCGCACTTTGCCACGATTGATATTCTCTCCGGATGCTTAGCTTTGACACCAATATCGCCGTCCACGCCGCCAATTCAGGTTCTCCCCTGCATGATCGCGCACGAGAGTTCCTTCAATCGGTAGCCACGCGGCGGGACATGGCGGTCTGTGAATTGGTTTTGGTGGAGCTGTATCTTAAACTCCGAAACGAGAAAATTTTCAGCCGGCCGCTAACAGCCCCCCAAGCCGCAGCCGTTTGCCAGGCCTACCGTAAAAATCAAGCGTGGACGCTGATCGAATCTGCTCCTGTTATGGAGGATGTCTGGAATATGGCTGCCCAAAAAAACTTCGCTTTCAGGCGGATCATTGACCTGCGTTTGGCCCATACTTTGCGGCACCACGGCGTTACCGAATTTGCGACAGCAAACGAAAGAGACTTCGCCGGGCAGGGATTTCTCAGGGTTTGGAACCCGCTGTTGCCCTAACATGTTCATCAAGGCTTAAAATTAAGTGCTTCACCTCTCGCCCACTCCCCTTACGCTCTGGATAGGCATCGTCGCCTTGATCCTCATCGCCGCGCTTTGCGTGATTTCGTGGAAACGCAGCCCGCATCCCAAGCGCACCGCCGTGCTGGAGTGCCTGCGTTTTCTATCGGCACTCGTCGTTGTCATCCTGCTCTGGCAGCCGGAATGGCTGACGACCATCCACCCTGACACCAAGCCCGAAATCGCGATTCTCTGGGATGATTCCAAGTCGATGACCACCGTCGATGCCACGCTGCCACCCGTGCTATCCGATAGTTCCCAGGTCGTTTCCCGTGCCGAGTGGGTGAAAAAGGCCCTGGCCTCCGACCTCTGGAAACCCCTCGAAGCGGACGGCGCGAACGAAGTCACCGCGCTCCCCTTCGCCACCCCGCCGGCGGAAAACGGCGCAATCGCCGGCACTGACCTTGAGACGCCGCTCACCGATCTCCTCGCCAAGCAATCCAACCTCCGCGCCGTCGTCCTGCTCAGCGATGGCGACTACAATCTCGGCCAGCCACCCGTCGCCGCCGCGCAAAAGCTCCGCCTTCGCGGCGTCCCGCTGTTCCCGATCCCCGTGGGCAGCAAGGTCCGTCTGCCCGATCTCGATCTTCTATCGGTCACCGCGCCGACTTACGGCATCGTCGGGGAAAACGTGCAAATTCCCTTCACCATCCGTTCGTCGCTCGACCGCCAGGTCCGCACCATCGTCCGGCTGCGCGACGAGTCCGGCAAGGAGCGCACCAAGGACATCGTGATTCCGCCGAACGCCGAGACCTACGATTCCATTCTCTGGCGCTTGGAAAAGGAAGGAACCTCCACGCTCGAACTTTCCATCCCTTTGGCCGATGGCGAACTGGTTGCGTCTAACAACTCCCGAAAATTCACCATCGCCGGGCGGCCGGAGAAAATCCGCGTCCTGCTGATCGAAACCCTGCCGCGCTGGGAATATCGTTTCCTGAGAAATGCCCTTTCCCGCGATCCCGGCGTCGAACTTTCGTGCTTGCTCTTCCACCCCGCGCTGGGGGCGGGCGAGGGCAAGGACTACATCAAGGAGTTCCCCTCGAAGATCGAAGACCTGGCGAAATACGACGTCATCTACATTGGCGATGTCGGCACCGAGCAACTCACCAAGGAACAATGCGCCCTGATCCGCGGTCTCGTGGAAAACCAGGCATCCGGCCTCATCTTCATGCCCGGTTCACAGGGGAACCAGTTTTCTCTGCTAGACACCGAGCTCTCGGACCTCATCCCCGTCATTCTTGACGATGCTAACAAAAAGGGCATGGCGGAATCCATCGCCTCCCCGCTCACCCTCACCACTGAGGGCCGGGCCTCGCTGCTCACGATGTTAGGCAACAACGAGGAGGAAAATCCCGAGATCTGGCGGCGCCTGCCCGGCTTCTACTGGCACGCCCCCGTCATCAAGGCGAAGGGCGGCGTGAAGGTCCTCGCCGTCCACGGCAACCGCCGCGACAAGTTCGGTCCCATCCCGCTGTTAGTCACCAAGCCGGCGGGCAGCGGCAAGGTCCTCTTCATGGGCATCGACTCCGCCTGGCGCTGGCGGCGCGGTGTGGAGGATCTCTATCACTACCGCTTCTGGGGCCAGGTCGCGCGCTGGATGTCCTATCAGCGAAATATGGCCGCTGGCCAACGCGTCCGGCTTTTTTTCAATCCCGAGCGCCCCGAGCCCGGCTCGACCGTCACGCTCAATGCGAACGCCTTCGATCCCAACGGCGCACCGCTCAAGGAAGGCACCGTCGCCGTCGATCTCACCGCGCCCGACGGCCGCACCCAGCGCATCGAACTCCAGAAAAACGATACCGCGTGGGGAGCCTTCAGCGGACGTTTCAAAGTCGATCTGCCCGGCGCCTGGAAGCTCCGCGCCACCGCCACCGGAGCTGAGGACAAACCGCTCAAAACCACGCTGTTAGCCCAAGGCGTCGAGATTGAAAAAATCGGCCAGCCCGCCCGCCCGGAAGTCCTTGAGGAAATGGCCAAGGTCTCCCGCGGCCGGGTCATCCAGCCCGCGCAACTCGCCGAGCTCATCAAGGAAATCATCGCTCTCCCCGCGCCCCGTCCCCAGGAAAACCGCATCCCGCTGTGGTCGCATTGGGCGACCGTCGCCGGGCTGGTCGGCTTGCTGGCCGTCTTTTGGATCGGCCGCAAGCTGAACGGCGCTTTTTGAAAACCGCCCTGAGCTTGCGTACCTCGGTGGGAAATCGAGTTTGCAAATTTATGTAGCTACCCTATAGCGAAGCTCGCTAACCCGCCGGTTGGCACCGTCCCGAACGGGGCTCAAACCCATGAAACCCACGTCGCCGTTCTTGGAATTTTCGTGCCCGCATCACTCGCCGCGGCGTGGATTCGCCCTCATCGTTACGCTGTCGCTGATGATTCTGCTGACGGTGATCGCCGTCGGGTTGTTGAGCCTTTCGAGCATCGGACTGCGGACGTCCGCTCAGGGGAATGCGATTTCAGTCGCCCGCGCGAACGCCCGCCTCGCGCTGCTGCTGGCCCTCGGCGACCTCCAGAAACATGCCGGCCCGGATCAGCGGATCAGCGCCCGCGCGGACATCATCAAGGAGGACATCGCCAGCCCGCGGCTCACCGGAGTGTGGGACTCGTGGGAAATCAAGCCCACCTCGCAGGCAACCGACTACGAGAAATCCGCGCGCGATGCGAAATTCCGCTGCTGGCTCGTTTCCGGCGATCCGCTGGCGACGAAGAAAGTCGATTTCGCCAGCCGGCCGCCTCTCGCCACCACCGCCACCGGGTCGCAATCCGCCCCCGCCGTCACACTTTGGGGCGCGGGCACCATGGGTGCGGCGCCGTTCGCGAAGAGCATTGTCACCGCGAATAAAATCGCGCTCGTCTCGCCGCGCGGCGCAGTGGCGTGGGCGGTGATGGACGAGGGAGTCAAAGTCCGGATCAATACGCCTTATGTGGAATCCGCCACCACCAACGGCCAGAGAACCGCTCAGCTTGGCACCGGCCAAAGACCCGATGCCGCCTGGGTCTCCGGCGCGGATCCTGAGGCGGACAAGGCCAGCCGTCCGCTCCAGAAATTGACCCGCACGTTTTTCAAAAAGGGCTCCGATGATTTCGCCACGATCGAAAAAGGCATCACCCCCGAGAATTTCTCCCTCGCGGGCGAGCAACTCGCCGCAGGCCTGCGAAAGGAGCTGAAACCTCTCGGTCACGACATCACCACGCAATCCGTCGGGTTGTTCACCGACACGGCCCGCGGCGGACTCAAACAGGATTTCCAACTCCTAACCAACACCGGAGCCTTGCCGGACCTCTACAAGGGAAAAGGCGTGTATGACTCCCGCGGAGTCATGCCAACCGCCGGCGGGCCGTCCGACCCGAGCTGGGATTCGCTCTACCAGTTCGCTCGCCTTTACCGCGACAAGATTACCGACTCGGCGGGGTTGCCGGTCGTCAAGGTCACCGCGCCCCCGGGTTGGACGGCGGCGACAAAAACAGGCACGCCCCCCGTGACCACGTTGAACCGCAAACCGCCCCCCGGCGTGGTCCTGCTTCCCACGATCGCGAAAGTCCAAATTCTGTTCAGCCTGATCGGCCGGGATATCTACTCCTATCCGGCCTTCAAGCCCGGCACCACGCCGCCCCTGATTCCCGAATCCGCGGGAAACATGCATGGCCCGCAGGACGCTCACTTCAGGGGCACGAAGTATGACTACGACCTTCACCTGCTCTACACGCCGATCGTCACTCTCCATAACCCGTACAATGTCGCGCTCGAATTTTCGTCCATGCGGCTGGAATTCATCCACGTGCCCTTCGCCATGCAGATTTTTCGCAACGGCATCGCGCAGAGCAGGGGCCTGGTGCCGATGGAAACGATGTTCGGCGACAACTCGGGAGGCGCCAGCGGCAAAGGCTTCGGACTGAACCTGTTCACCAAGGTGGACCAGAAGCCGGGTTCCGAGATGAATTTCCGGATGCAACCGGGCGAGGTCAAACTTTTCAGCCCCTACATCGATCCCAACCGCACATACGCCCAGGAAATGTCGAACCGGACGTTCTGGGACATCTACGTGGGGACCGGATTGACGAACACGATCAAGGCAATGCCCGGCCTGCGCCCGTGGGGCGTCGGCTTCGACCTCGACTGGCTTGCGGGTGCCCAGAAAGTCAATGGCAACAAGGAGGAGGGCCGTTGGGAATCCTGCATCGGCATCGCGCGGGACGATAAATTCCACGTGCTGTTCGCCCCGCTTGGCACCCCGCTGAGCAAGAACAAGTTCACGATCACCACGTCCGTCGCCCTCGGCTCCGCGGCGACCAAGACCCTCGTCAGCGCCATCGAAATGGACTACGAAACCCCCACCGGCCTGCAGGACTCCATTCTCGGCAAGGACGTCACGCTCCGCTACCCGAAGGCCGACAGCGAAACCATCGCAGCCCTCGATCTGATCGACCACGCGACGACACCGATTTCCCAAATCGTCGGAGCCCGCCCGTTCGCGCTTCTCAGCGCGCAGGCGAAAACCACCTCGGGCGCGCGGGATGCCAGCAATGAGGACGGCCGGATCGCCACCAAACCCTGGGCGTTCGCCCATGCGAACAGTGCGGTCTCCTCGCAGAAAGTCGTCAGCGAGCATTCCGCCAATCATTCCCACGAAATCGACCTGCAGCTTCTTGAAAAAGGCCCGGCCGACCTGCTCTCGGTGGACCTGCAGGACCGCAGCAATTTCATCAGCGGCCACACCGTCATCAACGGCACCAAGTTCGGCGCCATGTACGATCTCCCGCTCGCTCCCCTCCAGACGCTGGCCAGCCTGAACGGCGCCAATCCCGGCGGCTCATCTGGATTTCTCCCGCGTTTCGCCCAGCCCATCGGGAACTCCTGGGCACATCCATTGATTTCCCCCGACCGCATCCTGGAAAGCAAGGCCGGCGGAAATTACCTGGATCATTCGTTTCTTCTGAACCTCGCGCTTTACGACAACTTCTATTTTTCCGGCCTGGGCGACGAATTGGGTCCGTTCGGCAGCGGCAAGACCACCGGGGGATTGACCGGTGAGTTTGCGAAAGGAACCCCGCTCAACGACCCGCGCCTGCGCCTCCATCGACCCAACACGAAGCCGACCTCGGAGCTCGTCGCGGAAATCGGAAAACCGACCGCCTACTCCAGCATCGCGGGCTGGCAGGTGATGGATGGGGCTTTCAACATCAACTCGACCTCGGTGCCCGCCTGGAAAGCCATGCTCACCTCCATTCACGATTCCCAGGCGCTCTGCAACCAACTCAACAAAACCACCGGCGCCTCCAAGCTCACGAACCTGACCGCCACCCCGTCGGACAAGGCGCGCGTCAGCCGGTTCCGCCTGCCGGCGTCCACCTCCGCCGCGGACGGAGCCGAGACCAAGGACGGATACTGGCTGGGACCCCGCGAGTTCTCGGATGCGGAAATCCAGAGCCTCGCGGAAAACATCGTGAAACAAGTCCGGCTCCGCGGCCCCTTCCTATCCATGGCGGAATTCGTCAACCGCCGCCTCGGTCCGGACTCCGACGAAATGGCCCAGCGCGGCGCGCTGCAGCAGGCGATCGACGATTCGGACATCAACCGGAAGATCGCGGAAGGTGGCAATCAGGGCTACGACATCCCCGCCGCCGCCGTCGCTAAATACAAATACGCGAATCCCGCCGCCGGGGCGGGCGCCAGCTATCAGGGCGCCCCCGGCTACCTCACGCAGGCGGATGTCCTGAACGTGCTCGGAAATGCCGCCACCGCGCGTTCCGATACGTTCACCATCCGCGGCTACGGCGAGTCGCGGGACACCTCCGGTAAAATGCTTGCAAGCGCCACCTGCGAAGCCACCGTCCAGCGTCTGCCCGAGTGGGTCGATTCCGCCGATCTCGTCGAAACTCCCCTGGCGGCGCTGACGAGCGTGTCCAACCAGATTTTCGGCCGCCGCTTCGTCATGACCGCCTTCCGCTGGCTGTCGTCCGGCGAAATCTAACTTTCATGCAGCTCCCCGCCATGCGTTCGTTTTGTTTCCACCTGTTCCTCCTCCTCCCCATTCTTGGCCACGCGCAGCAGGCCATCACGATCAATTGCCGCTTTCTGGCTCTGCAAAGCGCACCACCCCCGCTGATCACCCTGTCGGAGGCGGGTGCCGTGATCTCCTGCAACGTCCCCACCAGCTCGCTCTCGCCGCCGACGCCATGCCTGGCCAAGGGGAACATAGTCACCTTCCTCTCGGCGGCGGACAAGAAGCCGGCCGCCACCGCGACGATCCCGGCCAACGCGAAAGCCGCCATCCTGGTCTTCGTCGCTTCGCCGAACTCCGCCAACGGCCTGCCGTGGCGGGTCTTCGCCATCGAGGATTCGCCGAAAAATTTCCCGGACGGAGGAGCGTTCGTCACCAATTTCCACAGTCAGAACATCCGTTTCGTGATTGGGGAAAACAAACTCATGCTCCAGCCGGCCAAATCCCTCGGCTGCGTCCGACCGGAAAAGCGCGACGATTTCAACATGGCGCCCGTGGCCTTCGAGTTCCAGCAAGGCGGCGCCTGGCGTCCCGCGAGCGAGACCCTCCTGCAGTTTCTGCCCGGCAACCGCTACCTCATGTTCGCCTATGTGGACGCCGCCTCCGGCCGGCCGCGGGTTTCCACCTTCCAGGACGCCAAACGCGGTTCCACCGAGGCAACTCCCTGACCGCCATCGCCGTTCTTGGTCGGAGGCGGGACGCCCGTTTGACGGGACAGCCGGGACGGCCGTCCTACGGCCGCGCGTGGCTGCCGCGTCTCGCGGCAGGCCGTGATCGCGGCGTCTCGCCGCGATACATAAAGCACGCGTCAATCCGGATAAGGATCCTGCGGCGTCCACAACACCGTATTGACGCTTTCCCGCGAGGCTGGGGACAGATCGAGCTGGTCCATCAGCGTGGAATAATGGTCGTGGATTTTCTTGGATTCTGCGCTCCCGCTATTCGATGCGGCGCGGCTGTAAACCTTCGCGGAGCTGACGAGCGCCTGGACTTGCAGGAGCTGGGAGTCAAGGGTTTGCAGGACTCCGATGGCGGCGGCGTCGTTTGCAAACGGGGATACGACGCTGGCGGCGAGGGCGACACGATCCGACTCGCGGGGAAGCTCGGCCATGATTGCGGCGTGGGCGGAGTTCTGCGTGAGCTGGCCTTTGAGCAGTGACATGACGGCGCGGTCACGGAGCTCGGGAGGAAGCTCGTCCAGCTTGGATGCGGCCCATTTCGCGGCATTTCGATCGCCCTTGATCGCGGCGATGCCGGCGAAGACGGAGCCAAGGTAGAAGACGGCGGATCTCCCGTCGGTGCGGATTTTTTCTGAACCATAGACCAGGCTGCCTTCCGATCTTTGGCAGCCCAGTATTCCACCGCTCGTTGGAGTCCGGAGTGCAAGGGAAGCTTGGTGATCATGATTAGAGGCCGATCATGATTAGAAGCCCATGATTAGAAGCCCATGATTAGAAGCCTGTCCATCTGTCATGTCCCTCTGTCATGGGCATCGCGGAGCCGCAAAGGCTACTGGCGGATGAGCCAGACATCGATTGTGCGAACGGCCCTCAACGACCGTTGGCTGGAGGAACTAGGAGTTCCAAATCTGAGGACCATCTGGATGGTTCTTCACTACGGGCCTGCTGCCCGAGTCTGATTGGAACCGCCCTTGTACGGAGCCGTACGCAGGGTGGTGTGGAACCCGGGAGCTAACTACTCCCGGGGACCCGATTCTCCTCTCTTCGATTTGACTAGGCGTGGATTCTGAGCTTGGCGACTCCGAAGTTCTGCGAAAAGGGAGTCGAGACTACCACCGTGCTCGGTCATAATCTCCCGCTTTGCCCGCCAAACTTCTCGAATCACCGGATCTGCCTGCTGAATAGGTTGCTCAATTGTCTTCATCTCTTAAAAGTTCTTCCGGGGTACATAATACAGGTAAACGCTCGCCAAAGGAAGCGACTTCTTCGCGGAGTGCAGCTTGAATATGGGGATTGGCGATGTGCTTGAAGTTCCAAGTTACAAGGAAGTCCATTCCATGAACGCTTGCTGTCGCAATGTGAATCGCATCGGATGCCACGTTCGCGGGAATGAGTCCCGCAGAGAGGAGTCTTCTGGTCAATTCCTCGACGCGCGAGGTAATCTCTAACACCGAAACGATATTCAGGAGTTCGAGACGCTTCGCAGCTACATCGGTGTCCCCACGCGAAGCTTCATCAATGGTCTCCTGCGATGTGAACAGCTCGAAGCCAGAACAACCGCCATCCCACCATATCTTGGTATGGGTTTGACGCGTCAACTGAACGACATCCCGTGCTGGCCGCGACGTGTAATAGCTGGGAATTGTTGTTTCAATGTAGGCTGTTGCCATGGAATATTTCGTAGGAGAACGTTAAATGTGGTGGCACGGCGGCGAAGGACTCACAGAGCGAAGCGAACGAGGGAGCTTATCCGCCGTTGCCACCCACGACGTGTGTGTGCCCAGCATGGGCGCAGTCCTAAAGGGGTTCAAGTCCCCTGTGTGAGAAACGATGAAAGCAAGAAGCACCAGCAGAAGCCAAGGGCGTCAGGGCGACCGAACGCCTGAAGGAAGGCTATGCGAAAACCATGAGCCGATGAACAAAAACCCCCTACAAGGCCGTCCGGGCGCGGTGAGCTGGCACAACACAGCGAAGCCGTTCGTTTCAGCCCGGCAGGTAAATGGGGCGGTTGTGTGGTGGAGGACTGCGTTCTTACCTGGGGAGGCCTGCCGGGAGCGATCCGGGCAGGAGTCAGCAGAGGCCATAGTAGTTGAGGAAATGAGCCGGGGGCGCGATGCCCGCATAAACAACGATACCGGAGGACTCACCCAGCGAAGGGCTGAACTGCATGGGAACGTCCTAACCGCGTGGCGGACGGTCAATCCACCGATAACGCCAGACGGCGAGGTGGAACCGAGAGCCGCCGCGATGGGAAGCATGTGGGCGTTCAGGAACAGGCTTCGGCCTGTTCCTTACGCGGGCTTGTCCCGCGTCCGAGCGGAACCGCCGTGTACGGACCCGTACGCACGGTGGTGTGGGACCCGTGGCTGGCTCTAGCAGTCAGTCACGGGGACCCGATTCGCCTCTTTGATTCCTTGCGCGACTCCGCCCCATCAATACGCTGATCCCGACAAGTCCAAGCAGTGCCGATGAGGGTTCGGGAACGATCACCACATTGTCGATGACAGGGCCGAATCCCGCGCTGTTGGTGGTCGCGAAGGTGATCACGGTCGATGAACTCAGGGCTGTGAATGTGTATTCGAAAGGCGTGTAGGTGGGATCGCTCGGATCATCGATGCCAACGGAAGCGAACGTCTGGTCAAGACTGCCTACGGTCAATCTCCCTGTCACGGGGTCCGGTCCGAGAATGTAGGAAACGAATGAAATCAGGTAGTCCATGCCGACAACCGTTGGGATCGTTGTCGAAATGGAGCCTGAACTTGTGGTCCCAGCATGACTGACACCCGCAAGATCGACACTGTATGCTCCGTCGAACGCGGGATTGGATGGGGCGGTCTGCCAGTCAACGCCGTCCGGGCCTCCAACCGTCCAACCGGTGATGGTGGTTGAGCCAGTGGACAGGCGCATGTAATTGAATGAATTGCCGCTGTTCTGGGCATACGCCCCCAGCTCGAAACTACCAGCGCCAATGCCATGGGTAGAATCAATTAGGTTGACGGCTGCGGATGCCGAAACGGCTGTTAGTGCGAGAATGGAAAAAATCTTCATGGAATTGGTAAATATGGGGGTATGCAAACAAAAACGTTTACTGAGGAATACTTGGAAAATGCGAAAGAGATAGCACGATTGCAGGAGGAGTCCGATGCAGAATACTTCAAGAATCGG
>JANMSI010000115.1:0-5101 GCA_031389115.1 Akkermansiaceae bacterium | reverse complement strand
TTTGATGGTAACCAACTCCAAGTCTTCGGGACTGGTGACGAGGCCGATGCCGCGCAGGACGAACTCCGCGCCGTTCTCCTCAACGGTCTTGCCGCCGACGTTGAGATTCGCGTTTTTGACCGCGGTCATGACCTCCATCATCGTCACGTTGGCGGCCCGCATCTTGGTCGAGGAAAGCTCGATCTGATACTGCTTCACAAAGCCGCCGATACTGGCGACTTCCGCCACGCCCTGCACGCTGGCGAGCTGATAGCGGACATACCAGTCCTGCACGGAGCGGAGCTTCGTGAGATCGTAGCCGCCGTTTTCCGCCTTTTCGGGATCGACGTGGAGATAGTATTGATAGACCCAGCCAAGGCCTGACGCATCGGGGCCAAGTTGCGGTGTCACGCCTTGGGGCATTGCGCTTTGAAGGAAGTTCAAGCGCTCTAACACACGAGTCCGCGCGAAGTAGGTGTCCACGCCTTCCTCGAAAATGATCGTGCTCAGCGAGAACCCGAACATCGAGGTGGCGCGGACTTCCTTCACGCCGCTGAGACCCTGCAAACCAGTGGTGAGTGGATAAGTCACCTGATCCTCGACTTCCTGCGGGCTGCGGCCAGCCCAGTCGGCATAAACGAGCACTTGGTTTTCCGTGAGGTCCGGGATGGCATCGACCGGTGTTAGAAAAACCGCCCGGATTCCCAGCGCGACGAGCAGCAGGGTAGCGCAGGCGACGAGGAACCGGTTCTTCAGGCTCCATTCGATGATGCGCTCGATCATGGTTTGATTTCCTTTCCACATTGAAGCATCGAGGCACCGAAGAACGGGTTGTTGATCGGGCGGCTATTCGTCTGGATCCAATGACCCTTTTTTGGCGCACCGGGGATTGCTTGATCGACCATAGGACACTCCCAGATCTGCATTTCCGGAAAGCCCTTCGCGGTGCGCAAGGGCTCCAGGACGACGGTCGCGGCCATGATGAACTTGTGGAACGCGGCGCGTGCGAGCTTCAGATCCTCGAAGCCGTGGAAGTGTCTGGCATTGCCTAACGCTTCAAGATTTTCCTTTGCGCCCGGAATGGTGGTAAGATCTTCCGTTAGATTGGCGGTCGTCATCATCGCGGGTTCACTCGCTTTGTTGAAACTAGCAAGATCATCGGCGGAGAGTGCCGCCGCCATGGCATCGGCAATCTTGATGAACTTTCGGATCGCCTCTTGTTGTGGCGCGGTGATGCTTCCTGTCAGGGCGACCGGCATCGTCTCCGTGGCGGGTGACATGAAGGCGCGGTTCATCTCGGCCTGGCCGTCGATGAGGAGGTTGCCGTTCGTGACCACCTTGTCGCCGGCTTTCAAACCGGATAGAATTTCAACGAGCTTGTCGCCGCGGCGGCCGATTTTCACGGGCGTCTGGGCGTAGGCACCGCCATCCTGGTCGATGTAGACAACAGCTTCAGGACCGGTCTGGATGATCGACGAGCGCGGAACGGTTAGGACGGGAGGCGCGTCCACCTGCACCGCGCCATCGGCATAGAGCTTGTGCAAAAGTTCGCGGCGTCCATTGACCATCGGATTTGGCAACTCCACGCGGACCTTGGTGGAGCGAGTGGCTTCCTCGAAGTTAGGGTCGATGAAAGTGATCTTTCCTTCGAAGGATTTCCCGGGGAGCGCGGGCGTGCTGACGGTGACGGTTTGACCGATTTTGATCCACGGCAAATCCTGTTCGTAAGCGCGGAACATGAACCACATGGTGGAAAAGTCGGCGAGTTCAAACAGCTTTTCCCCGGCGGTGACATACTGCCCTTCATAGACGCTCTGGCCGACGACGGTGCCGCCGATGGGTGAGAGAATCTGGGAATTCAGGGAGTCGGCGGGTTTGTCGGATACGGCTTCGATTTGCTCGGGTGTGAGGCCCATTTGGCGGAGGCGGAGCGCGGTGTTTTTTTTCAGATCACCGGTGAGCTGGCGGTATTCGCGTTCGGCTTGGAGGAGATTCGGGCTGTAGTAGTCGGCGAGTGGTTGGCCATCTTCGACCTCGGCACCCATGTAGTTCACATGCAGCTTGTCCACCCGGCCATCGACATAAGCGGAAATAATTCGATGGCGCCTGGCATCATCATCCACCATGCCGGCAACTTGGAGCGTGTGGACCAACGGTTGGACTCTTGCCTCTTCCGTTTGGACGTGGAGAACCTGGATCTGGGTTTGCGTGAGAGCCACGGTGTTTCCCCCGCCCGTGGCATCGAAGCCCTTCTCGCCGGCGTAAACGGGAGTGAGTTCCATGCCACAAATGGTGCAACGGCCAGGCTTGTCGCTCTTGATCCACGGGTGCATCGCACTCTGATAGAAGATCGGCTTGCGCTCGGCGGTGCCGGACGATGCGGCGGGAGGGGGCGACATGCGTCCCCTGACCACCCAGGTCCCGCCGATGGCGAGAGTCGCTGTGATTAGAATGGTGATGAATGTTTTCATGATCGTGTTAGCGGCGGTTTGGGACGAGTAAGTTGAGTTCTTCGATCGCCGCAAGTTGCATGGCGACGAAGCGGCGCTGTTCCAGACGGATGGAAAAAAGCATGCGGTTGGAAGCGAGCAGATCGGTGAGCGTGGATTTGGAACTGATCCACGAGCCTTGCACCGCTTCAGTGGCCTGGAGGGCGCGCTGATAGATTTCGCCCGAGTAGGCGCGGGCCTGCGCGGCGGCGTTGGCGGCTTCAGTTGTGGCGGCGAGCACGCTGGAGGCAACTTCGAGGCGGGTCGTCTCGATGTCCTTCACGGCGGCTCTCTCGCGAAGCTGCGCCGCTTCGATCTTGGCGGCATATGAGCTGCGATTGAAATAAGGAAGGCTCATTTTCAAGCCCACCGAGGCGCTTCGGAAATCGCCTCCCGAGTAAAGGTCAGTATCAACGGCTAGGGAGAGCTGTGGTTGGCGTTCCCGATCAGCGATTCGCGTTTCGGCATTGGCCGCGGAAGCCATTTCCTTCAACGAACGGACTTTCGGGTTAGCCCGGGAGATACGGGCGATTTCCGCACTCGCGACCGGCACCGGCGGGGGAGCAGCAGAAAGCTGCATGGCAGGCCACGGCGACTCCAGCGGGCGACCGAGGCGGAGGTTCAAACTTCGGGAAACGCTCTCCCGAGTCCGCCGGGCGGCTGCTAGAATTTGGGTTTCCCGGGCGAACTCACTTTCGAGGCGGAGTGCGTCGACACTGGTGGCATCAGGATTCTGAGCCATCTGGCGGGCGTTCTGGGTCATCGTATCGAGCCATTGAATCTGTCCCGCCTGGAGCGCGATGGATTCATCCGCGAGGGCCAACTCGATGGCATCCCTCGCAGCCGCCGCGCCGACTTCGAGCGATGACGAGCGGGAGTTTTCCAACTCGGCACGCCGCATCGCCTCGGCCTTGGCAAGATTGGCTTGAAACAAACCGGGCTTCGGCAGCGGCTGCTCGAACCCAATGCGGATGTCGCCGTCGTCCTCGCGCATCATTTTCTCGGCCGCCATGAGGGACAGTCCCACCATGGAATCGTCCCACAATCGGACGCCGCGGATGTCGCGGGCGGCTGCGGCTGCACGGAACTTCGCCGAACTCGCAGCCGGATGGTTGCGGGCAGCCTCGGCGCGCAATGCCGAAAGGAATGTTTCGTCAAGCAGTCTGGTTTCCTGCGCTTGCAGCAGGCTCCCGGCTACGAGGAGCCCGGTAAAAATTAGAATCGTCGATTTCATAAGTCATCAGAGTCATTGGGTGGAATTTTCCACTCGCCCCTCCTCGACCGCAAAATGGCGGTGCAGATGGAAGGGCATGGTACGCCTGTGAGGGCGCGAACTCAGATGAGAAAACGGCAGAATGCCACGGAGAACGGCACCCCGGGAAATCCCATCGCGGGATCTTTTTGTGCAACTGAAAATTCTCCCTCTTCTGCCTCCGGGGGAATCATTGCGTCGAGGTTGATCGCCTCTGGCGCTTTCGAAATGAGCGGTTTTAGCTCAGGAGCTGCGGGAATCAGTGGAGCTGGCTTTTGATGCGAATTACCCTCCTTCGCGCACGGGCATGATTGAAGCCCTTCGCAGCAGCACGGGGAATCTGCCAGGACACCGCATGATTTCGCAGGCTCTGAGGCAAAGCTCGATGGCACTTGGGAAAACTGGATGACCAGTCCCAGGAACAACGCGATGATCGACTTGATGGCCATTGCTGCGATGAGAGTAATCTGGTAACGGAAAATTCCGAAACCCGCAAAGTAGTAACCCGGCTTCACCAAAAACCCTCGACAATTCTGAAGATTTTTACCGGGATGTCCGACCCACTTCGCGGTGACAGTGATTTAGAATTTCTTCAGGAAATCTGCTCCGTAAACGAGGCTCCCCCCAAAATGCGCCGCTGCGGCGACCAATCCGGCGCAAACGGTCAGTGCCAATCCCAACGCCCTCGGTCCCAGGCGTTTGCTGAAAAAGGTGACCACAGCTGCTCCGACGGCCGTGCTTGTTCCAAGCCATCGATGCCAAAGAAGAATTTTTTCGTCGTCCCCGGAATACACCGAATCGTAGGCATACATCCATCCAAGCACGGCAGCGGCGATGAAACTTACTGTGCCGAACCAAAGAAGTGCGGTCACAAGATTGCCATAGCGTCCCGTGACCACCGCATACCACTGCACCAGCATCGCCCCAATGAGGAAGGCAATCGGGAAATGAAGAACCATGAGGTGATATTTCCCGGCGTATTTGATGCTTCGATAGACGATGGATTCACTGACGGGCGGCGGTGGGTTCTCTCCCGATTGCACCTCTGCATTCGTGCCGGTCGTGACGGCTTGGGCAGCAGAGACCGTCACTTCCTGACCCCGACACGCAAGTGAGCAAATGGCAATCACCACAAAGACCAGTGCTAACAAGCGGAGGACCGGTGGGCACCTGAGGTGCAATAGAACGGTGGGGGACATGACGGGATTGATGCCAGACGGACGGCGGATCGATGCGAGGTGATGAGGCGGTCGGTAAGCGTCCCAAAATCCACCCCCTACCAATCCGCCGCTAACCGTGCATCCTCGCCCGGATGTCCAAACCTCGCCCCGCTCCCTCCCGCCGCGTCACCTGCACCGGCGTCCGCTTCGTCGAAGTCGAC
>JANMSI010000110.1:0-17883 GCA_031389115.1 Akkermansiaceae bacterium | reverse complement strand
GTTCGGACGTGCCTGCAAAACCCATTACCAACCCGTCCGACTTCGCGAAGAATCCCGTGAGCGAATGGAACACCTACACGACAAGTCAGGTGTCCGCATTCAACAGGATTAACATCGGAGATCCTCAGGAACCCATTCCGGTCCGGGCAACTAACGAAAGTGGGCGAATTGGCAGTCCTCCGGTCGTGAGCGAAATGCGACAAATCTGTCTTGGACTCGCGCGGGGAGACTTCGAGTCCAGCAAGGCGATAGCGGCTGTTTAGCACCGCGACGGGAACTTTATTGCCGACAGGCGGCTCGCCTATCCTCGCCGTCACTAACTAGGCGCATTATCGATGCTTTTCGTTTTCTATGAACCTCAAGGAGGCTCGCCAGGATTAGTTCCGCCTGTATCCCATCTGTGGCGGACTGTTGGGGCGGTCGGGAAATGCCTTGGCCCACGAAGAATTCCAACCCTTCCTCGCCGGCCAGAGGCTAATCTTCCGCGCCGCCTTGGAAATGGGCGGACTGTTTGTGTGATTCACGCGCTTGAGGCTTGGCAAGTGGGTGGCGTCACTCAAAAACAGTGCATGTTCAGCGCCAGCAAACTCACTCCGGAACAAAAAGACGCCCTGAAACAATGGGCTGCCGAGGGTGCCACCATGTCCGAACTCCAACGCCACCTGAAGGACGACTTCGGGCATACGCTCACTTACATGGACACCCGTTTTCTGATTCTCGATCTCGGCATCGAGCTGATCGAGGAGCCGAAAGCCGAAGCGAAAAAGGAGGAAAAGCCCGCTCTAGTGCCGACCGGGTTTGTGACCACGACGATGGACAGCCTGACGTTGCCTGGTGCGCTGGTGAGCGGAAAAGTCGTTTTCAGCGATGGCGAAACCGGCGTCTGGATGCTCGATCAGACCGGCCGCCCGGGGTTGGATCCGGACACCGACGGCTATCGCCCGACGCCGGAGGACATCAAGGAGTTCCAAACGCAGCTCCGTGATTTGATCCAAAAAAGCGGGCTTTGAGAAATTTCGCAGGGCCGTTGATCCCGCCGGCGACAGACACGAAGGTCCGTCCGCGGCGTTGAATCCGTGAACCATGTCAGGGCAGAACCATCGATCCCTCCCGGCGAAAATGCGCCTTGCCGTTTTGCTGGGCATCGCTGGCGTAGGTTCAGCCTGTAAACCTGCCGCGAATTCCGCCCCTCACCCGCCAGTCTCCACGGCAATTGTGTCACAACTTGCCGCCGCGCGGATCGACGCCGCGAAGACGGAACTCCAGCAACAGCGTCCCGGCGAGGCCCTGGCCCTGCTGGTTTCCGCGCTAAGAGCCGATCCCGCATCCGAAGAGGCCCGTTCACTGGCGGAGACCATCTTGAGAGAAACCGCCTGGAACTTCCCGGCGCTCACCATCGATCACGGCCAGCCGATCGAACACCTGGCGTTCGCCGCGCCCTCGACGTTGTGGGTCAGTCTCGGCGGCGAGAACAACACCACGGTCCGCTGGAATCTCGATTCCTTGAAAATCGAAAGCGTGCTGTTCCCCACGGCCAATTGCGTCACCCGCAGCCTGACCTTCGACGCCGGGCGCCGCTGGGTGGTCGTCGAGCGTGGCCCTGTCACCCTGTTGTGCGACGCGCAAACCCTGAAACCCATCCGCGATCTCGGCGCTCTGCCGGATTTCCTCACTCCGTCAGCCGTCGTCGTTTTTTCTGCAGATGGCCTGCTGCTGGCCCATCCGGGGTTCGTTTCGGAAGGCGATCACTCCATCGTCTGGCACCTGCGCGACGCGGCGAGCGGGGAAATCATCCGTTCGTCCGAACCGCTCCTTCGCGACGCCCCGCAACCGTTGGCCGCCTGGCTGGATCGCGCCCAACTGCGGGTGATTCACAGCGACGGCAGCTTGATGGAAATGCCGCTTTCTCCCATCGAGGAAATCCGCAGGACGCCGCCACAGGAACCGGTGAAGTTGCTGCAGGCGCAGTTCGCCTCGGACGGAAATTCAACTCTCGTCCTCCAATCGCGCGGCCCGCACGAGCCTGCGGTCAAATCAGTGATTTCGTTGACCGGAAATGACGATGGCTCGCTCACGGCGGACAGCCTCGCCCAGCGTTTTCCCTGGAGCCGCCAACCGAACATCTGGACGTGGCTGCCCGGCGGAGTGGACGGAAACGCGGTAAAAATCCCAACCCGTCCACACGCTCCTGTCGAAGTTGGATCGCCGCTCACCGCTGTAGCCATCCAAGAGCAATCCGTGATCACCGGCGAGGCCAACGGCAGTTTATCGGTCCACCGGCTGATCCCATTGCCCCGCACTAAATCCGTCGAAAGGGAACCCGCCGCAATCCCGACGGCATTTCTAACTGACTTGGAAAAGCTCGCCGAAGGATTGTCCGGCAAGCGCTACGACGAGCAGGCGCGCACCTTCGTGCCATTGCCGACGGAAGTGCGGGCCGGCGCTTTCAACGAATTTAAACTCGATGCAATCCTTTCGATCTTTCCCTGCCTGGACTTCGCGGAGGTGAGCGCGGCTATCGATTCTATCCGTTACCAGGCCGCCGGAGAGGAAGCGTTCCAAACGCTGCGGGAACGCCTGGCGCGTACCGATTCCGCCGCCGCATCGGCCTTCGCGCTTGCGTTGAAATCTGATCGCCCGGAATCGATCGCGGCCTCGCTCTCTTCTGCCGAGAATTTGCCTCCGCTGCTGCGGCAGATCGCGCTTTCCCGCATCGCCTGGCTGGAGGGTCGCAAGGCGGACGCGCTCTCCGGTTGGCCGGAAATTTTTCCCGTGCTGGCGGAGGTGAGGCTCCGCGAGGATTGGGACGGGTGGGAGCAGGCGGATTTCCAACCCGCGTTGGAAAACATCCGGCGGTGCGTCAGCGATGAACTTGCCGCGATCGAAGTTCCGGAAAGCTCGACGCCGGAGCAACGCAAAGCCATCGCGGAGCGCCTCGCCGACCCCGCCACCGTCGCCGCCGTCGGCAAGCGCCGGTTTGCGGAGGCCTTGCTGAAAGCCGCCCTCGCGTTCTCCGCCCACAAGGAGGAAACGGAAGCCACGTTCCAGCTCGCCAATCGCGCCCGCGATCTGGGAGCAGCGCCGGAACCGTGCCTCCGAGCGGAAGCGCTCGCTCTAACCGCCCTCGGCGACTATCAGAAAGCCCACCCGCGCTGGATCGAGCTCATCACCGAGCATCCGGTGGAAACGACCCTGCCCGGCGACTACGCGGAGGCGGCCTACACCGCTTTCGAAAACTCCGATCCCGGCCAGGCGATGGAAATCCTCACCACCGGGATGCACCGGTTTCCCCAGGACGGAAATTTCGCGCTGAGGGCTGGCTGGGTCGCGCTGCTCACCGGGAACTCCGAACGCGCCTATCAGTTTTTGCAGGCGGGCAGGCGCATCGGCTTCCCGCAGGAAAAGTTAGAAAACGCCATCGCCTTGCTCACCATTTCCGCGGCGCAAACGGGCGCGGCCGACGACGCTTCCGTCTATTTCCAAGAGCTGATACGGCTCGACCCTGCCTGGGCGGAAGCCACAACCATCGACACGCTCAACTGGCCCGAGGAGTTGAAAGCCACCCTCTGGCAGTTCGTTCGTTAGAGTTTCATGCCAGGTCCTTCACCTGCACCTGAGCCCACCAATCCTTGAAAGTCGTGATGAAGACATGGTGGTCCGGGTCCTCCTGATAGGCGTCGTGCTTCTCGATGCTGTCGAACTGCATGGTTAGAGCGTAATCCCATGACTGGTCGATCACCGGGCGGACCATCACTTTCGCAGGGACGGACCACCGCCCTCCGGCGACCAGATCGATATCGAAAAGTGTCGCAAGCCCCTGCTCGAAAATCGCGCGATCCACTTCATTTTGAAACTCTTCCTTCAACCAGAAATATACGTGATGGTCCATGCCGAAGCGCAATAGTGTCCGGCGAAGCCCGCGACAAGCCCGGATCCCATCGAAATTTTGTGCCATGACCCGCCTCACGCTCTGCCCGTCCGCTACGCACGTGATGTTAGAACTCTGGCCGAGGCCCGCAACATTCCGTGGGCGCTGTGGGATTGGAAAGCGTCCTTCGGTTATTGAGACACCAAAAACAACCAACCGCTGTTCCGGGCGGGACTCTTCGATTGATGGTGTGCATCATCAAACCGTTAAGGATTGAGATAAATCTTCCTATCGCAGAGCGACAATGGAAAAGGTAATTTTGCGAATGCCATGGGGTTCATGAAATGCTAGCTTTCATCCATGACAGAAATCGCGCAGCTCCGTGAAGCCGTTTCCCAGTTGTCGCCGCCGGATCGGGCAGAACTGGCAGCATTCATCCTGGGTGGGTTGGACGAAGCGCACCATTGGGTGGATGACGAAGAGGCGATGCGGAGGAGAGATGAGCTGGAATCTGGAGAAGTGAAGGGGTTGACGGTGGAGGAGTTCCGCAAGGCTTGCGGCCGCTGAAAAACTCAAGACAATGGATCTCATATTCCACCCCGGTGCAGCCAGGGATGCCCGCGGGATTACCGCAAAATATGCCGATGTGTCGGACAGGTTGGCGGACGAGTTTTGGGAGGAATTGGAGTCGACAATTGAGGCGATCGCACTGTTTCCAGAGCGACATCACTTCGATCCGTGTGGGATGAGGCGCTCGAACCTAAAACGGTTTCCGTTTCATATATTGTCCGAACAACGGGGGGAACTGATCCGGGTGATGGTGGTGAGACATCATCGTCAAAACCCATCATACGGGCTGCGGCGGCGATGAAGCCGAGTGAACGAAGACCACACCTAGGTCACATCAACTGTGTCTCCACCAGCAGCTTGTAAGTCCCATCCCGTGCGAGAAGTTCTTCGTGGGTGCCGGTTTCGACGATCTTGCCGTGGTTGAAGACAAGGATGTTATCCGCATGTCTAACGGTGGAAAGCCGGTGGGCGATGACGAGGCTGGTGCGGCCGGTCATGAGACGTTCTAACGCTTCGTTGACGAGGCGCTCGCTTTCGGAATCGAGGGCGGAGGTGGCTTCGTCCAACAGGAGGATGCGGGGGTTTGCCAGAATGGCGCGGGCGATGGCGATGCGCTGGCGTTGGCCGCCGGAGAGCTTGGTGCCGCGCGGGCCGACAATAGTGTCGTAGCCTTCGGGAAGTCGGCTGATGAACTGGTGTGCGTTGGCCATTTCCGCGATGCGGGCAATGTCCTCGCGGCTGGCTCCGGGATTTCCATACTCGATGTTTTCCAGGATGCTGCCGCCGAACAGAAGGACTTCCTGGGGGACGATGGCCATCTGGGCGCGCAGGCACGGCAAGCCGATTTCGGCCGCGTTGACGTCGTCGAAAAGGATGCGGCCGGACTCGGGGTGGTGGAAGCCGAGGATGAGCGAGAAGATGGTGGATTTCCCGGCGCCGGAGGGACCGACGAGGGCGATGCGCTGGCCGGGTTCGACCTGGAAATCGATGTCGTGGAGGACAGGAGCTTCGGGGCGCGATGGATAGTGGAAGTTGACCCGCTTGAAGCCGAGCGAGCCTTGGAGAAGGATGTCCATATCGCCGCTGGTGCGCTCGGTGGGGGTGTCGAGGATTTCGCGGAGGCGGTCGGTGGCGCCGGCGGTTTGCTGGAACTGCGAGATGATCTCGGGAAACGAGCCTAACGACGCGCCGACAAAAATGGCGAAGAGGATGAAGGCGGCGAAATTCGTCCAGCCGATTTCACCGTTGGCATACATGCGCGAGCCATACCACGTGACGAAGGCGATGGTGCCGAAGAGAGCGAAGATGATGAAGGAAAGGAAGGCGGCCCGGTGGCGTGCGCCGCGCATGGAGACGCCGAAAAACGCATCGAGCGCGCGGTCGTAGCGGCGCTGTTCGAACTCCTCGTTTCCGAAGGCTTTCACGTCGGCGATGGACTGGGTGGTTTCCTCGATGACGGTGCCGGCCTCGGCCAGCGAGTCCTGGGCATCGCGGGAAAAGCCGCGGACCTTGCGGCCGAAAAACGCGATGGCGAGCACGACGACGGGGACGCTGCCGAGCATGATGAGCGAGAGTTTCCACGACGCGACGAAGATGAAAATCAACCCGCCGATGAGAATGACGGTGTGGCGGACCGCCTGGGGGACGGCGTTGAGAAGCGTGTCGCGGACGATGCCAAGATCAGCGGAAACGCGGTTGCTGAGAGCGCCGGAACGCTGCTCCTGATAGAATGGGACGGGCAGCTTGACGAGGTGGGCGAAAATGTCGCGGCGGAGGCGATTCAGCGCGGCCTCGCCGGAGCGGATGAACCCCTGGACGCGGAAAAATGCGATGATCGATTGCACCGCCAGCACGCTGATGAGCATGAGCACGACGTGGTTGGATTTTTCCAGGACCTGCGCGGGATCGACGCCGCTGCGGAGGGCGTCGGTGGGATTTCCGATGAGTTCCCCGAGATAGTAAGGAAACGCCAGCGAGAGCACGGCGGTGAAAAAGAGCGCGGCAAGCGAGGGGAGGAAAATGCGCTTTTCCCGCATCAGGTAGCTGAGGACCCAGCGGTGGGAAGCGAGGGGCGTCTTCGATTTCGGCTCGGACATGGCGGATGGGAGACGATGGAGCGGGCCGCGTCAACTGTGGGAAACGCCGGGAAGTTAGGATTTGCCATGGCGCGTGCGAGCGTGAATGGTCCGCGCCATGCGAAATTTCCAAGTGGGAATGCTTTGTGCCGCGGCGCTCGTCATGCCAGCCCAGGCGGTGGTGGTGGCGTCGGGCGGGCCTAATAATACGCCGCCCGCCGGCCAGCCGTTTTTCAACAATGTCGGAACGCTCAACGGCGCGTCGGCCATCTATCTGGAAAGCGGCTGGGTGCTCACGGCGAATCACGTGGCCGGCTCGCTGCCGGCGGCGGTGAACTTCGGCGGGATCAGCTACCCCACCGAGCCGGGGAGTTTTCATCGCCTGGAAAATCCCGCGTATTCGCCGACGCTGAGTATTTTCACGGACATGGTGCTGTTTCGCCTGAGCGTTTCGCCGCTGCTCCCGGCGGTGGTGATTTCCTCAGCCACCCCGACCGTGGGCAGCCAAGTGATGATGATTGGCAATGGGCGGACGCAATTCAGTTCGCGGACCTTTTGGAAACAGACGCCAGTCGCCGGAGACAATAACGACACATGGGAGGAAACGACCGAGGCGTTGGCAAACCGGGCGGGATTTAAAACCAACGCCGCGAATCAGATTCGCTGGGGGGAGAATCTCGTGAACCAGATCAATCAACCGGTGAACATCGGAACGACCGAGAATCCGGTCGATGTAATTTCCTTCACCACCCAGTTTAATTTGGATGGATTGACCGAAGAGGCGCAGGCAGTCGTCGGAGATTCGGGAGGCGCGGCTTTTTCCAATAACGGAACTGCGTGGGAGCTCGCCGGAATGATGTTCGCGGTGGGCACCTACGACAACCAGCCCGGTGGTCCTGAAACGGCGATGTTTGGCAACATTACGGCGATTGCGGATCTGTCCTACTACCGGCCCGAGATTCTTTCGATCATTCCGGAACCGTCTGCGGCGGTCCTCGCGATTCTCGGCGGTTTGGCGGTTTTTCGCCGCCGCAGATAAGCCATCGCAGGGATTGCACGCGGTCTGCCGATGCTTCATGAACGGCGGCCATGACGGGTCGGGAAATTCGAGAGATGCTGATTCACGCCGGGGTGATGCCGAGCAAGCAGCTCGGGCAGAATTTTCTAATCGATCCTAACATGGCGCGGTGGATCGTCTCGCAGTTGGAGATCGCGGCGGACGATGCGGTCGTGGAAGTCGGCCCGGGGACGGGATCACTGACGGAGCATCTCGTCGGCAAGGTGCGGCGGGTGATTTTGATCGAGTTCGACGCGCGGCTGGAGGAAGCGCTGGTGCATCGTTTTCGGGATGATCCCAGCGTGGAAGTCCACCATGCGGACGGGGCAAAATTCGACGGACGGAAGCTTTTCAAACATCGGCCGTTGAAATTTCTGGGCAATCTCCCGTACTCCAGCGGCGGGGCGATCATGAAGAATTTGCTCAGCCGCCCGCATCCCTTCGAGCGGGCGGTGATCATGCTGCAAAAGGAAGTCATCGATCGGCTCGCGGCCAAACCCGGAACCAAGGACTACGGCATCCTCTCGCTGCGCACGCAGGCGAACTGGGAGGTCAAACCACTCCGCACCGTGCCGCCCGACGCGTTTTACCCGCAGCCGAAAATCGACTCCAGTGTGGCGGTGCTCACCCCGCGGGTCAGCGGGCTGCCGACTTTCGACTACCGCCTTTTTGACGAACTCATCCGCCGGGGTTTCGCCCAGCGCCGCAAGCAGCTCAAGAAACAGCTCCCCGACGGCCCGCCGTGGGAGGAGATCACCACCCAACTCGGCGTCACCGCCACGGTCCGCGGAGAGGAACTAACACTCGCACAGTGGGTCGATCTAACACGCTCTTACGATTCCCACCCGCTCAAGGATCTACCCCAGAAGGACGACGAAATCTTCGACGTGGTGGATGCCAATGACGAAGTGACCGGCACTGCCACCCGCGGCGAGGTCCATGGGCAAAAACTCACCCACCGCGCCGTGCATGTTTTCGTTTTCAACAAGCACGGCGATCTCCTTTTGCAAAAGCGCTCAATGCTCAAGGATCTGTGTCCGGGCCTCTGGGACTCCAGCGTTTCCGGCCATCTCGACTCCGGCGAGAGCTACGCCGCTGCGGCCGTTAGAGAGCTGGACGAGGAAATGGGCATTGTTGCCGAAGCCCCTCCGGAGGAAATCGCGAGCATCGCTCCCGGCGCCGAGACCGGCTGGGAACACGTCCGCCTTTACCGCATCCGGCACGATGGAAGTCTTCGTTTCCCATCAGCCGAGGTGGACGCGGCGATGTGGTTCCCCCTCGCGGAAATCGCCGCGTGGATCACGGGACGGCCGACCGATTTCGCTCCGGGATTTCTGGAGTGCTGGAAGAAATCCACCTCTCTCTAACTTATGTCTCGCATCGCCACCTTGCTCGCCATTGCGGTTCTCACCGTGCCCGCCTGTCAAAAAGCGCAACCTGACACGCTGGGCTATCAGATCGTTTCCACCCGTCCTCACGATGCCACCGCCTACACCCAGGGCTTGCAATTGAGTAGCGGCCGCCTCTTCGAAAGCACCGGTCAGTACGGTGAGTCCACCGTCCGGGAAATCGAGCCAGCCATCGGAAAAATCCTGCGCAAGCGCCCGCTCGCCAAGACCGTCTTCGGCGAAGGCCTAGCGATCATCGGCCCGGAAATGTGGGTGCTGACGTGGAAGGAAAACACCGTCTATGTGCTCGAGCGCGATACTTTCAAACCCATCCGCACCCACACCTATCAAGGCGAGGGCTGGGGCCTAACGACCGATGGCAGGCAGCTCGTCATGAGCGATGGCAGCAGCGACCTCAAATTCATCGACCCCAAGGATTTCAGCGTGGTCAAAACCCTCGCCGTGAAGGACGGCAAGAGTTCCGTGACAAATCTCAACGAGCTGGAATGGATCGACGGCGAGATTTTCGCCAACGTTTACCCGACCGAAAAAGTCGCCCGCATCTCACCGGAGACCGGCCAGGTTACGGGCTGGCTCGACCTGGCAGGTCTTAGAAACCAACTCCCGACGCCGCACCGCGCCGAGGTTCTCAACGGCATCGCTCATGACGCGCAGTCCGGCAATCTGCTCGTCACCGGAAAGTACTGGCCACAGATGTTTGAGATCAAAGTCTCGAAAAAATAGCCGCGCATGGCTTGCCTCACCCACGCCCCCGTTTAACTTCCGCCGCTGATGCCTCTGCCCGATCCCAGTCTCGAACCCGCGATCCGCGATCCCAAAAAACTCCGCAATACCGCGCTCGTTCTGGTAGGCATCATGTTCCTCGGCGGCTGGCTCGTGCTGAAAGCCTACGATCGATGGTCGGTTCAACAAGCTCCCGACGAGCGTCCGGCAATCATCTATCGGATCACTCCGGAACGCGATTTGCGGATGCTCCGGCAGGACGGAGAAATCGTCGATCTGGTCAACCTCCGCGGCAAGGTCATCGCCGTCAACGTCATGAGCCTGCGCGATCCACAGGCGGCGGAACTCAGTCTGGCCGTGATGAAGCGGCTGGCTCTAACTCGTGCGGCCACCAAGGACTTCAATCTGGTTTCCCTCATCATCGATCCCCTGCCCTCGGAAAAACTTCTCGCAAGCCTCAAGGAAACCTCCACCGCTAACAGCATCAACCTCCCCCAATGGTGGCTCGGCGGAAACGAGCCGAAGACGTTGCACAAGTTCATCAAAAACGAACTCAAGTCGAACCTCTATCCGAACGAACCTGAGGGCAAATGGCTTTACGATTCGTCCATCGTGCTGATCGACAAAAATGGCCATGTCCGCCGGGCCGTCGTTCCTCAAAAGCGAGGGGGGCCGCCTTTTATCGCTACTTTCGATTTCGAGCAGGCCGCCGCCTGGGATGCCAAGGGCGCGAAAACCGGCACTTCTAACACCAACGTTGAACAGCTCGAAGTCCTCCTGAACCAAACCATCGACAAGCTCCTCGCCGAGCCTTTTGAAGAATGAAACGCACCACCACCCTCACGCTTTTTTACACCGGAGTCGCCGCCATTTGCATCTGCATTGTCAGCCTGTCGCTTTGGCTGCGGAAAGGACTGGACGCGCCCTATCAGAAACCGCTTGTCGTAAGCACTGGCAGGGAAACCGCGCCACAGTGGTTTGAAATCGCCAAAGATCTAACGGCGGTCAATCAGGATAGCCAGCCGGTCAAGCTCTCCGACCTGCGCGGCAAGGTCTGGGTGGTGGCCGAGTTCTTCGCGATCTGTCCTCACTGTGCTGTCCGCAACGGCGAGGAGCTGCGGAAAATTTACGATGAGTTTAAAGGCCACCCGGATTTTCACATTACCTGCATCTCGGTGGATCCGGAAAACGACAAGCCGGAGAAGCTCGCCGACTACGCGAAGGCGCTCGGTGCCGCCACGACGAACTGGTGGTTCCTCAACGCGGGTGACGCCAAGACCACCCACGATTACCTTGAACACGAACTCAAGTTTTTCGGCATCCGCGAGCGCACCGATCCCACGGACATCGAAACGAACGGCAGGTATGCGCACGACCTCGGATTCATTCTGGTGGACCGGGATTTCAAGGTGATCGGCAAGTGGCCGCTCGCTGACGCCCGCTCGGAGGAAGGCAGAAAGCTCGATCCGAAGCTCTATCAGAAGCTCAAGGAAGAGTTGTTCGCCCGCATCCGCCAGGAACTCGCCAAACCGAAGGCTCCCGGCATCTGATGGACGCTGAGCTGAAACAGTGGCGGGGCCGGACTCCGCAAGAAGCGCTTGCGGGAAAACTGCGGCTCGGCGCGTGGATTCTATCGACGGCGATATTGTTGTTAGTCGTGGTGATGCAAAAGGTCAAACTGCCGCTGCCCGAAGGCTGGTCCACCATGTTCCTGCCGCCGATTCATGCTGGAATCAATGCGCTTGCGGCAGTGGTGCTGTTGATTTCCGTGATCTTCATCAAGCTCGGCAGGGTCAGACTGCACCGGGCGACGATGGTTTTCGCGATGTTCCTCTCGGTGTTGTTTCTGCTATCCTACGTCGCCTATCACATGACCAACGACCCGACGCGCTACGGCGGCGCGGGCGCCATGAAGACGGTCTATCTGCTCCTGCTGATCACCCACATCGTCTCGGCCGCAGTTAGCTTGCCGTTTATTCTGTTCACCTTCATCGCAGGCTGGACCAACCGCTTCGCCGCCCATCGCAAGCTCGCCCGCTGGGTGTTTCCGCTGTGGCTCTACGTCGCCGTCACCGGACCGATCTGTTACTGGATGCTGCGGCCTTACTACTAACTAAAACAAGTCGGCATGGGATCCAGTTCTTCCCAGGATCACTTCCGCGGGTGAAACCTTGTAGATCAGCAGCCAATCCGGTTCCAAATGACAGTCACGCCATCCGACCCAATCCCCCGCGAGCGCATGGTCCCGGTATTTGGCCGGGAGTGGTTCCAATGAAATCAAGCGCCCCACCACGTCCTTGAGCCTTTGAAGATCCTTACCTCGCTTCCGCTGCTTTTTGACGTCTTTTTTAAACTGGGTCGTCTGGGTGATCTTCATGAATCCCAGGAAGCGTAAAGATCTTCCGCAGAGGAAAAGCTCTCCACTTCCTGCCGCCCGTCCGCGTGGGTAATTGCTTCCGCAGTGACTCTGTTAGGAATGTGAAGTTCCAGGGGAAACTCTCCCCTTAGCGCAATCTGACGGTAAAACAACCGGATCGCCTCAGTGGGTGTCAACCCGAGGGATTCCAGTATCCGCTCGGTTGCCTCCTTGGTGGGGGAATCAATGCGCGCGTGAATGACAGCGGTATGAGCCATGCGGGAGATGTATCACGTTTGCAACACGCCTCAAGGAATGATTTCCGGATTGCCGGTTGGCCTTCTTGGATTTTGAAAATCCCTGGAGAACGTCGATCAGCCGATCCCCCTGCAAGATGGGAGCTTCCGGGTTAGTTTCATTTTCACCGCCGGTAAAGCGACTCGCTTCGGTGGTTGTTCTGCGGCGTGCTGTCTTGACCGGGCGTGCCAAGGACGAGTGAAGAACTTACTTGGATCGGCTTGTCCTTCGATATTCCGGTTAGACGAAACGGCATGGAAAATGTCTGAATCCCACCCGGCGCGATCATCGTGGCATTGAACTGCCGGCTGCCAAATGGAGTGGTGAGTTCCACCGACGTGCTGATCAGGCTGGCGGTGCCGCGGTTTTGCACGGTGACTTCGATCCGATCGCTAATGCCGGGGCCGCTTGATTTCACGAGCCTCTGCTGGGTGATCGCAGCATCAATCGTTCCCGGGACATCCCGGCCCATGATCCGACCGATGTTGAGGATGCCGACACCATATTGGGAATCCGGGCCGGGGATGCCGGCGTCGTCCGCATAGTGCATCACGATATCAGCGGCCTGGCTGGCGGTCATGCTGACGCCGTGGCCGTTCGACATGGTGGCGGCGATCGCTCCAGTTACGAGCGGGGCGCTGGCCGAGGTGCCGCTGATCCGCGAGTAGCGATTCCCCGGCCAAGCGGCGTGGATCGCATAGCCGGGCGCGGTAACCGATAGAAAGGTGCCGTAGTTGGAAAAATCCAAATGCTCGCTGCGGGCATCCACGGATCCCACGCTGATCACACTCGGATAGGCTGCGGGATAGCAGGCTTCTCCCCTCTCGGAATTTCCCGCCGCTGCCACGATGAGAACCTGTCGCTGGCGAGCATACAAAACGGCGTCCTCGATGAGCGGGTTGTTCTCGGTGGTGCCCATCGAGCAATTGATGATGTGCGAACCGGCATCGACAGCAGCGAGAATCCCGGCGGCGAGGGCGAAGGAGTCCGCTTTGCCGGAATCGTCACCCACGCGGATGGAGACAAGCTCCACTCCCGGCGCAATTCCGCGGGCTAACGGATCGATCCCTGCAATCAACGAGGCGACCGCCGTGCCGTGGCCATTGGTGGTGCTTAGATCTGCGGGGAACGGAGTGATGGCGATGGATTCGGAGAAACCGGGAAGCGCGGGATGCGCGATGATCCCGGTATCGAGGACCGCGACTTTGACTCCGGCTCCCCACTGCGAATTGTCCGAGGTGATGCCGAGCCACACTAAGAAGTCTTCGTCGAAGCCGACCACCCCCGCCTGATTGCCCCCCCTAACGGAACTGGGTGCTGGCACGCCGGGCAGCGAGTCGTAGGCGACGATGTTCTCACCCTCAAGCAGGTTGGTTAGATCCGTCCACTCGTCATAACCCAGTCGGACGGCGCGCAAGCGGTCCAGTCGATCCACGACGTCGATCCTGCTGCCGCCGAGAGCGTAGAGAAACTCCCCATACGCCTCGTCGGTGGGAAAACGGAGGATGACCTGCCCGGGATCGCTGCTTGCGAAAATTTCCACCGCCGTGCCGTCACGGAACTCGTCGCGGTGCAGCAACGGCACCTGTCGGGGGAGCGCGCCCTTCGGCGAAGCTCCCCGAACTTGCGAAACCGAAGGGCGGGACACAGCAGTTTTTTCCCGACCTCGCGCCGCCCAACCGCCGATCAAGCCGCAGGTCACGGCGATCACAAGAATCAAGAAATGGCGAAATTTGAGGTTCATCCGGGAGACTGCATCCAAACCATTTGGATCGCCAGGGGCCGCAACCTCGACCAAAAAGCGCCGGTTGGAAAGCCGTAATGGCGGTGCCAGGATTCTTGATTTCAAGCTGCCCTCCTAACGAATCCGTGGTTCGCCTGGCGATCTCTATCGACGCCAGCGGCCAGTTATCGCAGCCTGCGGACCATGAAAGGCTATTTCGAAATCAAAATGACCGAAGCGGGAAAACTCCAGTTCACCCTCAATGCCGGCAATCACGAGGTCATTCTCAGCAGCCAGCTTTATACGGAAAAAGGCAACGCCGAGAATGGGATCCTTTCCACGCGCACCCACGGCACGCACGAGGCGCGCTACGAGCGGAAACTGTCCGCGAAGGGTGAACCTTACTTCCTGCTCAAGGCTCCTAACGGACAAATCATCGGCGTCAGCGAGATGTATGGCTCGGAGGCAAGCCGGGATGACGGCATCCGTTCCGTGGTTAACAACTGCGAGGGCGCGACGGTCAAGGATCTGACGAAAACTCCCGGCTGAGCTTGCCTCACGCCATTTCCAACTCCAAATACGCCTCGATCTCCCGCGACGGATCGTGGGCGCGCATGAAGGCCTCGCCGATCAGAACCGCGTTCGCCCCTGCCTCTAACACACGACGCGCGTCCTCGAGCGACTTGATGCCGCTTTCGGAAACTAACAGCACGTCATCCGGCACTTCCTCGGCTAACAACTCGGTAGTCGCGAGATCGACCGCAAACGTTTTGAGGTTGCGGTTATTCACGCCGATGAGGTCGGCACCGAGTTCCAGCGCGCGCTCCATCTCCCGCAGGTCGTGAACTTCGACCAACACATCGAGGGAAAACGACTTCGCCTCGTTGTAGAGTCGGCGCAACGTTTCATCGTCCAGCGCGGCGACAATCAGCAGGATGGCATCCGCCCCGGTGACGACGGCTTCGTGGATCTGCACCTCGTGAATGGTGAAATCCTTGCGCAGCAGCGGCGCGGTGGAAAACTTCGAAATCTGCGAGAGATAGCTGAGGGAGCCCTGGAAATACTTTTCGTCAGTTAGAATCGAGAGGCAGGACGCGCCGCCATCCAGATAGCGCTTCGCCTGGCGCACGGGATCGAAGTCCGGGTCGATCAGCCCGACGGACGGCGAGGCCTTTTTCACCTCGGCGATGACGCCCAAGCGGCCCGGTCCGCGATCCAGCGCCGCCCGAAATCCGCCGAAATCGTTGCGTTGCAGGGCACCCGCCCGCAACAGGTCCGCACGTGGCAGCAGGGCGGTAACCTCGTGGTGTTTGGTGGCGATGATTTCAGCGAGCTTGTCGGACATGGCGTGCGGCAAAGGAAACCTGCGACCGTGGGAATGAACACGTAAAATTTGCAATATTTGGCTTGCCCGTCTCCCGGCCGCATGTAGAAAACCCGGACGCGTTCGACAACGCGGGCGTAGCTCAGTGGTAGAGCGCCACCTTGCCAAGGTGGATGTCGTGAGTTCGAATCTCATCGCCCGCTCCAATTTCTTGTGGGGCGCATTTCACCCCAATTTCCATGTTCGTGTGGTCGAAACTTTCCGCCGCGAAATGGATGGATGCCTGGGAAGAACGCTTTGCGGGAAACCCAAACCTGGTCATCGAGCTCATCAAGGGCGGCAGGTCGATCCGCATCCGGCTTTTTTGCAACTCGGCGAAGGAAACGGAAGCCATCGTCGCGCAGTTCGGCGGCAGTGTTAGGCAAATGGCCAACGCCGAGTGGAACAAACCGGTCGCCCCTCCCCGCCCGGTTAAAGTGCGGGACGCCTTGATTCTAACGGCAGATACCCGCTCGAAGGAAATCGACACGCTGAGGCGGGCAAACCCGAAGCGCGAGATCATCGTCGTCCCGCCGGAGATGGCGTTCGGCACGGGCGATCATGCGACGACCTCGACCTGCCTGCGACTGTTAGTGGACGTGGCGCGGAGCCGCAAAAGAACGGATTGGACCGTCGCCGATCTCGGCACGGGCACGGGCGTGCTTGCCATCGCCGCGCGCAAACTCGGGGCTGGCGAGACCTATGCCTGTGATTTCGACCCCTTCGCGGTGACAGTGGGTGTTCGCAACATCGAGCGCAACGGCACCCCGGAAATCCAGATGCGCGAACAGGACGTGCTGAAGTGGAAACCGCGCAAAAAAGGCTACGACGTCGTGATGGCGAATTTGTTTTCCACGATCCTGATAGAAGCGTGGCCGGTGATCGGAAAAGCTCTAGCACCCGGCGGCGATCTGATCGTTTCCGGCATCCTCGCGACCCAGGCGTGGGAAGTCTTCACCGCCGCAGCTAGCAATGGCATTGGATTCACCAAGGTGATCCGCAAGGGAAAATGGGTGACCGCGCGTGGCGGCCATCTTGTGGATTTGATCGCGGCAGCAGAAAAATAGGGGGCATGGACGTCTCGTCCATGCAAAGGGAGGAGACCTTCCTCCGCCCTACCAAACCCGGGCGTTACGAAATCGCCACATTGCGGGCGTTGGCAAATTCACCCCCGCGAATTTGCATCCCCTCGAAGGATGGCGGATCGATTTTCTACCGCGCCACCGCCCGGCCTAACTCATTGAAACTAACTCCCCACGTCCATGATCCGAAAATACCTGCTCAACTCCGGCATCGCTTCCCTAGCGATCCTCGGCACGCTTCATGCAAGTCCATTCACCGCGGGCAACATCGCCGTGCTCCAGGCAACTTCCTTAGTTAACAATACCACCGCTTCAATTGTCGAGGTCAGCCCTGTCTCTGTCACCCCGACGACGCCGGTGCAGAGCATTCCGATCGATGGAACGACCGCTTCGGTGGCCCTGCGCTTCAGCGGTTCGGCCACGAGCACCGGTTATCTAACTACTACCGATTCGGGATCGCTGCTGAATTTTACCGGAGCTAACAACACCAACACCTCCTCCAACGTCAACACGCTGAACCCCCGTGGCGTGGGCACGCTCAACGCGGCGGGGACTTTCACCCTCGCCACGACCTACACAGGGGCGAGCAGCAATCAAACGCGCTCGGCCACCAGCCTGAACGACACCGCTTGGTTCATCGGCGACCAGGGCGGCATCTACACGAACGGGGCCATCGCGGCGAGTCCGGTTATCAACGTTCGCAGCGTAAAAAGCTTCGGCGGCACGGTTTATGGATTGCAGGCCTCGTCAACGGTCACGAACATCGCGGTTTCGACGATTTCGGCACCCACCGGCAGCACCGCCACCGGCCTGCCGGGTCTGACGAACAATGCCAGCGCCCAGGACTTCTACCTAATTTCCTCAGGCGACAATGGTTCCGCATTTGACGTGCTCTACATCGTCTCGGCGACCAGCAACACCGTCGGTGCGATCGCCAAATACTCGCTCGTGTCGGGCACTTGGACCGCCAACGGCAGCCACACCACGGCGTTCGGCGGTTTCGGTCTCGCCGCCGAGGACAGCGGAAACGGCGCGACCTTGTTCGTCTCCACGGGGCAAGGCGCTCTAACCGCCAACAGCCTGCTCAAGGTGGCGGACACCACCGGCTACAACGCGGCCATCGCCATCACCACGGCGAACAACGTGACGCTCTACACCGCTCCTGCCGGAAACATCATCAAGGGTGTCGCCTTCGCGCCGGTAAGTTCACTCCCCGACCTCACCGTCGGCGTGACCGCTCCAGCCAACGGAACCACCGGCACCAACTTCGACTACACGGTGACCGCAGCCAACTCCGGCAGCGCCAACGCCACCGCAGTCAGCGTGCAGCTTACCCTTCCCGCAGGACTGACCTACGTGT
>JANMSI010000081.1:0-2323 GCA_031389115.1 Akkermansiaceae bacterium | reverse complement strand
CCCACTAGCCCCTCTGTTCTCGATGTTTCCACGTAACTACAACCTCAACCCCGCGTTCAACGTTGGCCCCCGCTAGTGGGGTTGCCATCGCTCGGACGTTAGGCGAAGAAATAACACCCCCACCATGTCCGCTCTCGAAGTAATCAGCATAATATCCGGTATCGTCGGCATCATCCTTTCTTTGGTCGCCATTTGGCTCTCCCTGTATTTCTACACGCAAGCGAAGGGCTCCGAAGCTCGCGTCGAGTTGGCGCTTACCGGAATTAAGGCCCAGACTGAGGCTCTCAAGGCTTTGAGTGGCCGCCAGCTTGATCGACTCACGAAGTATGCGACTACTCCGAGAGAAGAGCACCCCCACGCCGCCCAAGTCCTGGCTGACACCATGCGCGACATTCCGAACATCGTGCTTCGGTTGATGCCTGCGCCCTCTAATTCCTCCAGCCAACCCGCTTTGCATTCCCCCAGCCGCTCCGAATTGGTCCATCTTTACGTGGCCCTCTGGAGCTATATCGGTTCCACTAACGTATGGTCCGGGTTCAGTCTGCCGTCCCCGCAAGCCTTTGACGAGGACGACAATTTCCACAGGATCGCAAAGAGGACCGTTGACCGGAGTGCGGGTGATTTCCAGTTCATGAGCAGTGTCGTTGACAACATTTCTCGCAACGAGATTGAAGCCTGCGAACCCTACTATATTGACCTCTACAACGAAACGCAGGAACACCTTAGAAGCATGGTCGGAGACACTGCTTACAACTTCGCCCAAGCCACACAACAAGATGCCTAACAAGTCGTGGGTGACAACCCCCACTAGCCCCTTTGTCGTCGAAGTCCCGCGTGGCTTCATCCTTCACCCCCGTTTCCGCGCTGGCTCTCAGTGGGGTTGCCATCACTTTTGACGTTCGGCAGAAAAAGAAAAAACTCAGCAATTTACTAATTTCCAAGCTCTCTCCCAAAACCAACAAACATACTAATATGGAACCTAAAACAAAAGGAATAATTGGCGGAATACTCGACGTAGTTGGATCAATGATTGGCGATGTGTGCTCAAAGGTGGATAGCGACACATGCAAGACATCACAACAGACTCCATCGAGTTACGAGGCACCTAAGAATGAATCGAAGCAACGAGACGAGCCTACGATTGAGATTCACCCACCAAAGAAGAAATAAGTAGCTCGCATCATCTTAAAATACAAAGTTGCCGAACACGTCGTGGGTGGCAACGGCGGATAAGCTCCCTCGTTCGCTTCGCTCTGTGAGTCCTGCGCCGCCGTGCCACCACATTTAACGTTCGGCAGAAAAATATGAGACGTGGCATCGCATCGCTAGTAATTGGAGTCATTGGCCTTTGCTACTCGATCCCTGGGGGATTTATGCGCGGGTTTGTATCGGATGATGGATTTGCCAAGCATCAAGCGCTCCTAGCATTCATTTGGACGATATTAGTTGTCTCGTCACTCTGGGTTCCCAGCCGCGTCATGTTGATCATCGGTGGCGTGCTGATGCTTCCCATGATGGCTCTCGGGATTTACTGGATCATGATACCGGTTGTAGGAGTCGGGATGCTGCTACTGATCGCCCTATGGTGTTCTGCTGCCTATTCCAGATGGAAGAGCCTGCGAATGGCGCGTGGAGACCTTCACGCGTGAATCATGAATCAAAACACAGAAGCCGAACAAGGCGCGGATGGCAACCCCCACTAGCCCCTCTGTTCTCGATGTTTCCACGTAACTACAACCTCAACCCCGCGTTCAACGTTGGCCCCCGCTAGTGGGGTTGCCATCGCTCGGACGTTCTGCAACAATATGAAGACTTGGGAAGAGCGATTCTTCGCCCTCAATCGAACGAATGAGGTCGAGCTAGTGGGCATCTCTTTCGAGCATCTCTTTCGAGCACTTGCGGCCTTGGATTGGAGCCTGGATGACGAGTTTTGGGCACCAGACTTGCAGGTCTCGAGGTTTCTCCGCCAAGAGGAGGAGATCTTTGTTATCCAAGAGACCTACTTCGACCCCAAGCTGGCCGGCACCGATTTGCAGGTTGAGGAACTAAGCGACTTCATTTCCAAGATCAGCCCGGATGAGTTCCTTTGCGCGGGTGCTCGGCCCTCAGATGGAACCAACCAGGCAGAACAAGTCGTCGCTCCGAACCGCTCATTACCGCCCTCTTTGAATTCAACGTCCTCCGTTCGCGGTTCGGAGGACTTCTAACGTTCGGCAGAAAAATATGAGACGTGGCATCGCATCGCTAGTAATTGGAGTCATTGGCCTTTGCTACTCGATCCCTGGGGGATTTATGCGCGGGTTTGTATCGGATGATGGATTTG
>JANMSI010000051.1:0-26067 GCA_031389115.1 Akkermansiaceae bacterium | reverse complement strand
CAGCCGCCTCATGGCAGCATCTACCGGAAGAAACTCAAACCAACTAACAAACAACCCGAACTCTCATAACGATTGGATCGAATATCGGGGGCATTCCAGCCGCCCTGCTCGCCAGCCTGACCGTTTCCCAAGCTGAGATTGGCGTCGAACAAGTCGCCAAAGGATTTGAACGCCCGGTGTGGGCGGGCATGCCCAAAGGCATCAACGGAAAACTCTGGGTGATGGAGCAAGCGGGCCAAGTGTGGATCGTCGATGAGAAAACCGGTGGACGCGAGAAGGAGCCGTTTCTGGACATCCGCTCGGACGTCAGCCGCAAGGGCAATGAAGAGGGCTTGTTAGGACTCGCGTTTGCGGCGGATTTCGCGAAAAGCGGGCGCTACTATGTCAACTACACTGACCACGAAAAGCAGACCCGGATCGTTAGATTCATTTCACAAAATCGCAAAACCACCCAACCGGGCACCGGTGAGATCCTGCTGAAATACCCCTCCGAGTTTGAGAACCACAATGGCGGATGGATTGATTTCGGACCGGACAACATGCTATACATCGGCAACGGCGACGGCGGGGCAGGCAACGATCCTAACAACCGTGGCCAGGCTCTCGATACCTTGCTTGGCAAAATTTTACGGATCAATGTCGCACCGGAAACGGGATACAAGGTTCCGGCTGACAATCCTTATGCGAACGACAAGGCGGCGAAGCCGGAGATCTGGGCGTCCGGCGTCCGCAACCCGTGGCGTTGTTCCTTCGATCGCAAAACCGGTGATTTTTGGATGGCCGATGTAGGTCAGAACCACTGGGAGGAAATCAACTACATGCCGGCAGGCAATGGAGCGGGAGCGAACTATGGCTGGCGTTTGCGCGAGGGTGACATCGAAACTCCCGAGAAAAACGTCGGCGGGCGCTCACCCCGAGGGGCAATCGATCCGGTGTATGTTTACCAACATGGCATGGGCGAAAAGGAAGGGCTCTCGGTGACCGGCGGCTACATTTACCGGGGACCAATCAAGGAACTGCAAGGACGCTATCTGTTTGGCGATTACCAGAATCCACGGATCTGGTCGTTCGAAATGAAAGGCGGTAAAGCCTCGGGATTTAAGGATCACACCAAAGACCTCCAACCGAAAGACGGACGTATCAATCTGATAGCCTCATTCGCCGAGGACAATGACGGCGGGATCTTTATCGTGGATCACACGGGCCCGATCTATCGAATCGTTGACCGTTGATCTTGGACGGTCACGCGGTGCTTGGAAGAATTGCCACGCCATCAGAATCCTTGATGAGTGTTCTAAGGTTCCGATGAATCCCGTCCAGCCGGGAATCTTCCGTTAGAACCCGGTCGGCGAGCGCCCGCGCCTCGCGAAGCAAGGTAATGTCTGCGAGAAATTCCGGGAACCGGAGGTCCGACAGGCCGCTCTGCACGGTGCCTAACAAATCCCCCGGACCCCGAAGTCGAAGATCCGCCTCGGCGATTTCAAATCCGTCGGAGGTCTGCTCAAGGACTCTGAGCTTCTCCATGGCCTCGGGGTTCTTGCCATCCGTTAAAAGGACGCAATAGCCCTTATGCCCGCCACGGCCGATCCGCCCGCGGAGCTGATGAAGCTGCGCGAGGCCAAAACGCTCGGCATGATGAAGGATCATGACGCTGGCGTTCGCCACATCGACCCCCACCTCAATGACCGTTGTGGATACGAGCGCTTCAATCTCACCTTCGCGGAAACGTCGCATGACGGATTCCTTTTCCTCTGGCCGGAGTTTCCCGTGAATCATACCGACCTGATAGCTGGGGAGGCGCTTTTTCCATTTTTCAAAAGCCACGGTGGCGGACTGTGCTTTCAACGATTCGCAATTCTCAACCAATGGATACACGAGATAAGCCTGGCGTCCTTGTGCAAGCTGATCTTTAACAAATTTGGTAACGTCCGTCTGCTTGGCGGATACTCTAACACCGGTGATAATCTTGCCACGGCCAGGAGGCTTCTCATCCAGCAATGAAACATCCAGATCGCCGTAGATCGTCATGGTCAACGTCCGCGGGATTGGGGTTGCCGTCATCACAAGCACATCCGGCACCGCTGCTTGCCGGATGAGCGCCGCCCGTTGTGCGACACCAAATTTATGCTGTTCATCGATTACCACCAATCCGAGATCCCGGAAGGAAACCGAATCGTACAGCAAGGCGTGGGTGCCTATGACGATCTGGGGTTCGCCCTGCATTGCGAGGTGGTTGGCTTGTTCACGATTGCCGGTCCGCAACGCAACGCGAATGCCCAACGGCTCGAGCCATCGACGGAATGTTAGATAGTGCTGCTCCGCTAGGATCTGCGTGGGAGCCATTAATGCGGCTTGGCAGCCCGTATCGATGGCCAGCAACATGGCCGCCATCGCGACGAAGGTTTTGCCGGATCCCACGTCACCCTGCAAAAGACGGTTCATCGGGCGGGCGATCCGCATGTCCCCGATGATCTCCTTGATAGAACGCTTCTGAGCCTCGGTTAGATCGAAGGGAAGGTTGGTGTAAAACCGCTTGAGATAAGAAGTGCGCAAACCTAAAACGCGTCCGGCTTGCTCGCCATAACGAGACCGCCGCCAAACCACATTGAGCTGCAATTCAAAGAACTCTTCGAGCGCGAAGCGGCGGCGGCCGATGTTAGCCTCCTCCATCGAACTCGGAAAATGCACCTCCTTGAGTGCCTGTGCCCTGGAAGTGCTACCATCCACATCATAAGATGCGGCAAGCGTCGAGGGGTCTGTTTGAGATAGTAACAAGTGAACAATTTCCCTCAAACGCCTCTGACCCAGGCCGGAAATGTTTTTAAATATGGGAACAATCCGTTCGAGGTGGATGGACGCTTCTTCATCATCTCGCAGAATCTCGAACTCGGGATGATCGATGATCAAACTTCCGCCCGCCTCCTTGACCTTGCCATACATGACCATCTCATGTCCCACGGCCACAATTTTTTGGATTAACGGCATGCTGAACCAACGGCAAGTGATTCTCCCGGAGCCAAAAACGCCTCCGGAACCGTCCATCACCACCGCTTCATAATAGCCACGGCCGTGACCAAAATGCCTGAGTGACGCATCGATCACCGTACCACGCAGACATACTGAATGAAGTGATGCCTGACTGGGAAATGCATCGAAGCGCCGACGGTCCTCATACCGTCTCGGAAAATGCCCCAACAGCGACTTTACATCACTGTAGCCCGCAGCAGCCAAGGAAACGACCTCCTTCGAAGGAAGAAACGTAATTGAATTCAGATTACTTTGAGCGGAAAACACTTGGAATTTTCTCCTCTAAATCAACCTTAGCTAAGAAGATGGCAATTCAGCGAGTTTTTGCAAATAGATATAACTATAGATTCCTGTAGAATGTCCATCTTCCCAGAAAAGTTTAATTGCATAACCCCCTATCGTTTCAAACTTTTGGAGTGAGTAAGCCAATCGACCATGTTCGATTCTGGGGCGAACGACACGGCCCAATGCATCAGGCTCTCCTTGGCAAGCCGCACACGGACAGGCGCGACGAAGCAGTGGAAGAGGCAAATAGGCTTCAAACCCATCGGCAAACGAGAGTGCAAATTCGTCGCCGATGATCGTGGCGTTTTCCAAAATCAATATCATGAGGTAACCTTGCCCTTACCCGAGTTCCCCGTCCACTCGATAGGAACGTTTCCCGAAGATTGCGGACCCCACGCGCACATGGGTGGAACCCTCCTCGATGGCAACTTCGTAATCGTCGCTCATCCCCATGCTGAGTCCCGGAAGCTTCACTCCAAACTCGCTCTGCAAGGAATCTCGAATTTCCCTGAGCGAGGCGAACCATGTCCGCGCTGATTCAGCATCAGGACCTACGGGTGGAATACACATCAACCCGAGAACATCAAGCCGATCCAATGACAGAAGGTTCTCCATCTCCGAACGCAACAAATCTTGCGTGAATCCTCCTTTGGTTGCCTCCGTGCCTAAATTGACCTGTAGGAAAACCTTGGGAAATAATCCGAGCTCCCCTGCTGTGGCATCGGCAAATCTGGCGACCCTAAGAGAGTCAATCGCATGAACTACTTCAAAAGTCTGGAGCATTCTGCGCGTTTTGTTGCGTTGGACCCGTCCTATAAAATGCCAATGTAACTTACTGGGCAATTCGGCAATTTTCGACTCGGCCTCTTGGAGCCTACTTTCACCGAATACAGTTTGACCACTGGCTAGAGCCTCCCGCACCGATTCTGCAGGAAAGGTTTTGGAGACAGCAATAAGTTCAACGGAATTAACGTCCCGACCCACCCGCGAGCAAGCTGCCGTGATCTTGCCTGCAATTGCCTGAAGATTCTTCTCCACGTCTGACATCAACGGACCTGGGAAGAACCTTTCAGAATGCCCGCCAGCCGCGCATTATCGGTGAGTTCGACGAGATCCTTGATAACGGCCAGCGCCTCGCGCTTGACCGGATCAAGTCCGGTTGGCCACTTTGGTGTTTGGTCCAGATCAGCTGTTTCATCGTGGGCTCGCCTCATATAATTTCCCGCTTCATCTGCCGGATTGTAGGACTGTAGCTCCACATCTTTTTCCAGCTCATCAAGAGTGATTTTATAGAACTTCAATGACTTCTTGTCATCTTCGATCATTTTTGAAAACCGATCCCTACGTTCCGAATTGCGTTCTTTTTGCAGCACATCAGATTCAGTAAGTTCCTTTTCACGCGAGCTCTTGCTGAGCGAAACCTGGTTAGTCTTAAGCCGCTCCTTTGCTTTCAGAACATCTTGTATCACGTAGGAAAAATCCTTGTCCGCATTAAGGCGCTCCTGACTCAGCTCTTTCAGTCGCGGAATAAATAGCGCCTGCGGATCGAGAGGTTTGAAATCGCCCGCAGGTCGGATGCGATCATGGGGCAATGGATGCTCCAAAAATTTCTCACCCATGTCCAAGGCATCCGCCAAACTTGGAATCACCACATTGGCAGCAACCCCATCCATTTGGGTTGAGGATCCGGACGGACGATAAAACTTCTGAATTGTGACTTTCAAGAATCCAGCCCGATTGCGGGCTGCAAAGAGAGGCAACATCCGACCGATATCCATCGGTTGCTGGACGGTTCCCTTGCCGAACGTTGACGAGTCTCCAACCACCAGCGCACGATTGAAGTCCTGTAAAGCTCCTGCGAGGATCTCGCTCGCCGAAGCACTGCTTTTATCGCACACGACGACCATCGGACCTGTATAAATCGGTTTCCCGCTGTCCGAATCCTTTACGTGGACTTGACCTAAAGTATTCTTCACCTGAACAACAGGTCCGCTATCCATAAAGAATCCAGTCATGCGACGGACCTCTTCAAGAGATCCCCCGCCGTTGCCACGGAGATCTAGAACAAGACCATCGATCTTCTCTTCGGTCAAACGCTTGAGGATTCTCTCAACATCAACGGAGCTGCGAATCTTACCCTCTTCAAAATCAGCATAAAAAGAAGGTAACGTGATGACCCCCAATCTGCGCGGTGCTCCTTTATCGGATTTCATTTCAATAACTTCCCCGCTGGCTTGTTCATCCTTCATTTCCACCTTGTCGCGTTGGATCACGACGATTCTAGTCTCTCCCGGAGGACCTCCGGCCGGTTCCACTTTTAGTGCCACCGCTGAACCCTCCTTGCCTCGGATATAATCGACCACCTTGTCGATTTTCATGAACATGATATCAATCATATCTTCCGCCTTGCCCGTATTAAGGGAGTCAACCGCGATGACCCGATCATTGAGCTGGAGCGTGCTCTCGCGATCCGCCGGACCACCTACCACGATACCCATGATCTTCGTGGCACCATCCTCTTCTCCCTGAAGAAGAGCGCCGATTCCGACAAGTTCGTTTTTCATCCCATCCTTAAAACGATTCATCTCACGAAAACTCATATAATCAGTATGAGGATCGTAGGCTCTGGCCACGGCGCTCAAGAAATAGTTCGCTATTTCCTCATCGTCCACATCCTTCACGCTATTGAGAAATCGTTTGTAACGAAGTGAAACTTTATCCTTGGGGCCGCGATCCGCATTTCCAGGATCGGGTTTGCCTTGCTCCTTTGAAAGTTTGGTCAGCAACTCTCGGCGGAGATTCTCGCCAAGAACGGCCTCCTTAATCTGCAAACGCCACAAATCTGCAGCATCTTTATCATCCTTCGGCCAAGGCGCATCTTTCCGACTCAACATCACAGATTCATTCAAGGAAAAATCGAAATCTACCCCTTTCAACAATTTCTCAGTAAGAGCCACCCGTTCTTCGACCCGCCTTTCGAATACTCGATAGATTTCAGTCGCTGGCGTAACGCTGTTTCCATGCAGCAAAAGAGTGTGCAGCTGGTCTCCATACTTCTCCTTAAAACCGTCAACATCCGCCTGGGTAAAATACAATCGTTGGAAATCTAAGTCCTTCAGGTAATCGTCTAGAAATCGTTGGC
The DNA here is from genome assembly GCA_031389115.1 of Akkermansiaceae bacterium. Taxonomy (GTDB): domain Bacteria; phylum Verrucomicrobiota; class Verrucomicrobiia; order Verrucomicrobiales; family Akkermansiaceae; genus Luteolibacter. The sequence goes on along the minus strand of JANMSI010000051.1, from coordinate 19,613 downwards.
TCAGTTCCGCGTTAAATGGAAGCCGCGCAAAGTGGCTATTTTGCAACATGATGGCCATCTGCCTACCCACCTCGTTGAAGTCCGCCTGCTGTGCACACGCCGTGCTTGAAACCGCAACCACAGCGGCTGCGAAAGCTGTATTTCGAAAAAAATATTTCATCATAAATTTGAGACGGCAGGAAATTGTAGTTTTTTCAAGAAATTGCCACGAGCCTTCGAAAAGTCGATTTCTAAAAAATGAAATTCGCATCACTGTTGCGTCTTCCTCTGGCTCAGCCAACGGCGAAAGTAAGCCTCTTCGGCGGCTCGCTCAAGGGCACCAGAATTGTCTGTCGGAGCATTGAAGAACAACGTGTCCGCGCTTAAAGGGCGTCTAGCCAGCGTGACCTTTAGATCCAATATTTCGCCGTCCCGAAGTAGCTTGAGATCAACCCCCGTGTTTGGCCTCATCATTCGGACGTTCTCGCGGAAGAGGGTTTCATGCCACATCTCCCGGTTAATCCTCACAATCAAATCGTTCGGTCGAATCCCGGCGCGCTCAGCGGGTGAATTCGGTTGAACTTGCAAGACACGTATCAATTCCCGAGGAGTTGCCTCGCCAGGGATAACGGCAATCTCGTCCGCTAATCCGATGCCAATATACCCTTCCCCTTCTTTTAGATACTCCTCGATAACGAGAATACGAAGGACGCTAAGGCAGCGTTCCCTCACCTCTGGATCATCAGCATTTTGCGAATAACTTAGCAGCTCATTCATTGCCGGACCCGCCTGCGTGCGCGCCCACTCTAGCAACTCTGTTTGAGCGATCTCGCGTTCGCAAAACCGCGGAGAGGCTAGGTTCAAGAGCGCATCCGAAGGGACATCGCCTGACCCGGCGATTAAAAGGTTTAGCCAAAAGACAAATGATACTCCCGGCCAAAATTTAATCGACTGTCGCATGAGGTCGGCTTCCGCTCCCGCGCATAATTTGATCGAGCCCAATGAATTATCCTCCGAACATATTCTTTTGTGGAACTTCGATATTATCGTTGCGCTGCAGTTTGATTTGCTTGAACTGAGCCTTAGTGACATCGTACACTTTTTGGGTTCCATTCCGACTTAGAGTAACTCGTTTCATACTGCCGAATATATTGGCTCCTCCTCTAGCTTGGATCGCCCCCCAGAGCGTTAATTCTTTGGCGAATGGTACGGGCCCTGGGTTCGTAACCTGCCCCCCTACGGTGACGGTTTCCTCGTTAGGTCTGCCACCAACCATGTTGGATATGACCTGTATGGTTGGATTGGTGTAGATTCCGGCATTTTTATAACGAGCTTGAAGCGAAGCTGCCAGCTCATCATTTTGCAATCCTGCCGCTCTTACCAGACCGATCAAAGGCATATTAATCATTCCGGCATCCGAGACCGGATAAATATTGTTCACTGTCGCTTGATCCTCAGCGGGAACGCCCGCGATTGAGATTGTAATCGATTTGCCTGACTCAATCTGGGCTGAGATTGAAATCGTACAAAAAATTAAAGCAAGTAATCCAACTAGTAGTTTCTTAGTAGTCATATTATTATTTAGTTCTTGGTTAATAGAGTTCAGAATCGTTCCCGCGCGCTCCCACCAAGGGTTTCGCGGGTCCCCCGGAGGTCCCTACGGGTGGTCCGATTTGAGATTCAGCAGGAGCATAGTAAGTGTAATAGCTGGTATAATATTGATACTGACTATCGCTACGTACATCTACGTTGTTTAGAACGACTCCTATAACGTTCCCACCAACATTCTCTACTGCCTGTTTTACACGAAGCAGCATATTCCGCGGCAATTTACGATGCTGGACAACAATCATGGTTAGATCCACCTCGCTGGCGAGGACAGATGCATCACTCACACCCAAGATTGGAGGACTGTCCACTAACACCAAATCAAAGCGCTGTTTTACATCTTGAATAAGCTCAGACATACGACGCGAGTTCAAAATACCGGCAGCGTCAGCCGGTAATATTCCCGACGGCATAAAATAAAGGTTATCTACCGGAGTCTGAAGGATCACATCCTCCAACATAAGTTCAGTGGTCAAATAGTTTGTAAGACCGACCGAATTATTGATATCAAAGAAGGTGTGCAAGCGAGGCCTGCGCAAGTCGGCATCGATCATCAATGTGGTGTATCCGCCTTGAGCGCAAATGTAAGCAAGGTTAACCAAGGTGGTTGATTTCCCTTCCCCGGCACCGCCAGAGACGACGGTGATTGCGTTGTCTTCTGGATTCTTACGATTGAACTCTATGTTGGTCCGCAAGATTCTATAAGCCTCTGCGTCTGGGCTCATGCCACTTTGCTTATGTAGTACTCCGACGTCATTCGGGATCACTGCAAGCACCGGCACTTGGAGATATCGTTCTACGTCCTCCAAGCTCTTCACGGATGTATCGAGATATTCCAAGAAGAAGGCAATACCGACCCCAAAAATCAAACCGACAACCGCGCCGAGGACCAAGTTCAGCGTCACATTGGGACTCACGGGACTTGGCGAAATCTGCGGCTCTTCATGAAACAAAATCGTATCTTCCGTTATTTGCTTGGTTATTGTCTCGTTGATCAACTTTAGCTTCATTGATTGAAGCAACTGCTGATCCGTTTCAAATTCCCGCTTTGCATCGACGTAGTCCTGGGCGTCAAGACCTCGTTTGATTGCTTCCTCGCGCGTGTCGTCTTTCATTACTTCCACACTTTTCAGACTGTCTCCAGCCATATCCAATTTCGCCTTCAATGTTTCCCTCAGGCTTACCACGCCCTCATCAAGTTGATGTTCCATTTCGGCAATTTGATTGATCGCGGCTAGGACTGTCGGATGGCGGTCTCCCAAGCCTTTGATTTTTAATTCATCAAAATGACGCTTTGCTTCAAGGTAGAGAGGATGAATGTTACGGATGATGTTATCTGGCAAATCAAGACCCGCCGCATATCTCATCAACTGGCCGCTATCATATTTCAATAAGCTATTAATCTGACTTTCGAGCTGCATCTTATCACGCAGAAGTTGATCGTAGGTTTCCAACGATTTTCGCGCGCCTTGGTCATCGTCCACACCGGAGTGATTATAATAGGAATCTTGGCCATGGTAAATAATGCCTTTCGTTCTCACGATCGTAGCAAGAACTTTGCGCCGCTCTTCAACCTTATCCTCCTGATCTTGAACCGCTTTCTTCAACTCATACAGCGCCTTTTCGGTTTCCCGACCTTCGATCTCAGTTCGATAGATTTTATATGCCCTTGCGACCTCAGCCGTAACATCCCGCGCGTCTTCTTTGTTAGTATGGCGGACCCTAATCGAAATCAAATCCGTTCCACGTATGTTCTGGGTGTTAACGATCCCTTTCAATATTCGAATCGCTGTCTCCTTTTCGACCCCCCATTTGTTAACTAGCTCCAAATTCTGGACTACTTTTGAGAGCGAATTGCTACTTTTAATCTTTTCAAATTCAGTTCCGAAGAACTGGGGAGTCATTCGGTTGGCTCCAACGGGCGTACCCATATCGCTCCCAAAAGGAGAAATCCCCATAGAACGAGGCTTTACCTCAATCGTTGCCTCGCTTTCATACTTTTTCGGCATGACGTAAGTGATTACGGCGGCGGTCATAAAAACCAAAAGTAAGGTCAGGAGGATAATTCCATAGCGATTCTTGATGACTTGCCAGTAGTCAACCGCGTGAAGGGCTGCCTCATGTTGTTGTGGTGACGAAAGATTCATGGTCGTTATTATTTCACAGTATCAGCGGAGTTCCAGAGGAAACGAAAACTCCCGCAATGAAGGACATTGCGGGAGCTTGTAAATCAAGAAGCAGTAATATTTTGGCTAGGCTCAAGAATTTCTACAATACAGCATCAAAATTCGGCGCTGAGACCAACGCTGATGCGGTTTCGATTGTAAGTCTGGTTCGGGAAATCCGAATCTGAGTGGGTATAGTTATACGATGCAGTCGCGGTAAGGAAGTCATTGATTTTTGCTGAAACCCCGATGTAAGCATTGATAATGTTTTCATCCTGATCGCTCACTGAAGTGCCCGTTCCTACCAATCGGCCATCGTCAAAGGAGCTTGGGATATAGTCCACACCACTGAAGACTGCGAACATCGGAGAAATCGAATACTCTGTCGAGAGTCCTAACCGAAAGGTACGGCGATCACTAAATTCCGCTGATCCAAGTGAGGGGACAAAACGGATGGTGTCGTATGATTCAATGCCGTAACGCGCAAATGCTCGAACGCTGAAATCCTGGGAGATCTGGGAATTCGCGGCGACTTCCAAGTATGGACTGGTGTTGTCACTCCCGTCGTCCACGCTATGAAACTGGGCGCCTGCTCTAAGAATGCCAATGGTATTCGGGCTGAATCGGTGTTCAACTCCGAGCAGGAGGTAATGATCCGACGCATCCGATGCGCTACCATTTGGATCTGTGGTCTCGGAGTATCTATAATCTCCAGTTAACACAGTCTGAGGTCCGAGCTGGTAACGGGCTTGATTGTAGAGCTGCCACGTGAAACGATCGTTGTTGGCTACATCACCATAGTCCGCGCCCGTCAGGGAAAAGCCCGTGTAAGTAGCGAACCGTTCAGTCCAACGGAAACCAACCGAATTGTCCGTTTGCCAGTAAAAATATTCTGAAAGTTGGCGTGAAGATGCATAGCCATAAGAATAGTCTGGTTCCAATTCATAGGAGATGAAATTCCGACTAGAAAAACGAAGACGCTCGCTAAAGCGGTGTGTGAGGTTAATACCCGCCCGCGATTGGCTGTTTACATCGTTGGTGCCGCCCACGTCGGGCTGATCGAAATAATAAACCAAGCCCAACCGAACGTAAACGTCCCAGGTGGTCTGAGGAGTGATGTTGACAAAGGAAAGTCCCACATACGGATTGATTGCGAACGAGTCCTCTTTGGAACCGGCAGCACCTGGAGCGACATTGTCATCATAAATTACGTTTGCTCCTACTACCCACTTGAGCGGGAGTGTTTCTTGAGCTTCGCTACCGACGTAATAGAGTCCCTGCGCCGAAGCCGAAGCTGCGGACAGCAGGCCGAATAGGCCGAGAGAAAGTTTCGATTTCATGTGAAGTGGATTATGGGTGATAAAAAGTGAGTCGAGAAGAGACCGAAAAATATCTATTTTGGCTTCTTGTCTTTTTTGTCTTTTTTGATTTTTGGGTCAACATTCGATACATCTGGGGGCGCAATAATCACCGGAGGCAGATTCGGAATGAGCGGAAAGCCACCTGGCCCGCCTGGAGTAGGTCCGATCGGTCCTTGACCTGGAAAATCGAGCGGATTTGGCATTGAGGAAACTTCCCCACCACCTTTTGCGCTTTTGGAGCTCTTTGCGCTTGAACCTGTGTCCCCGAGATTTGGGTCAAGCTTGGCGATCACCGCTTGAACCGCCGCCAACGCGTCGGGAGCAACCGCAACAGCACATTGAGAAATCAAACGCATCTGTTCGGGCGCGGAGGTCACAGCGGTTTCGACTATCGCCGCAACAGTCTGGGTATTCGCGTTTGATCCTTCGATTGCAGCTTTCACAATTTCACATGCGCAACTCGGAGCGGTGGAGACCTCAGTGGAAACTATCTCCAGAACTTTCGACTGGGCCCCAGCGACGGCGGTCTTGATTGAAGCGGAAAGCGCGATGCAATCCACTTCCGTGTTGGCAGACAACGACCCGAAGGAAGCGCTGAAAAGAGCAAGGAAAACAGTTTTTTTCATTTTAGGAGGAGTTGGGAGCTTCAGAAATTTCGAATGGAGCGGGCAGCGGGAATCGAACCCGCATGTCTAACTTGGAAGGATAGCGCTTTACCACTAAGCTATGCCCGCGCTTTCGGTTGCAATAAAACCCGCTGTTTCACTTCCTAGCAAGTCTTTTTTAAGGACGCCTGAAAATTACCGGGGTGACGCCAGATCCAGCTTTGATCACTGATAGTCAACGACATGCTTATTGAACGGGCCGCTCTGCAGCCCGAGCCATCCTACCGGGCCAAATTAGGTCTTCATCACTGCTTTTCTAAGACCTCGGAAGGATTTCACTGGGAACAGCCCTCAAAAAAGGATTCAGAGTCCCGTGGGATGGTCCAAAAAGTCCCAAGAAATTTTGAAGTGATCGGCCGCTATCGCGGCAATCGCCTTCACCCCGAAAGTTTCGGTGGCGTAGTGGCCCCCGTAGAAAACATTCAGTCCAAGTTCTTGAGCGAGCGGGTAGCTCCAATGTGGGCCTTCTCCCGTAATGAAGGCACGCAGGCCTGAAGCCGCCACCTTTGCGACTTCACTTCCCCCGGCGCCGGTGATCAGACCCAGTTCTGAAATGGTTGCTGGCCCTCCAGGGCAAAGGTGCACCGATCCGCGCAACGCCGCTCCTAAGGCATCGGCCAACTCATCTCGGCTCCCAGTCCAAGATCCCCTGAGGCCGATGGAAAGTCCGTCGTGATCCAAGAATGGCTCGATTCTTGTCAGCCCGATCGCACGGGCGAGGAGAATGTTGTTCCCCCATTCGGGATGGACATCAAGAGGAAGATGGGACGAGTAAATCGCTAGACCCGCATCCATGGCGATTTTCAATTTCCGGTAAAATGGCCCTGTCACCGGTTGAACGCCTTGCCAGAACAAGCCATGGTGAACAATCAGTAATCCCGGTCCGCCCATGGCTGCGGCTTGAATGGTTGGGAGCGAAGCATCCACTGCGGCGACGATCCTTCCGATTTCGCCGCCGTTGGAAAGTTGCAGGCCGTTCATCGCTCCCGGGTAATCGCGAATCGTGGCAGTTTTTAATTCGCAATCCAGAAACGCCACCACTTCGTCGAGGGAAACCATGCGCAACGCTAATCATGTCGATTCCAAATAACAACGTCAGGACTCACGCTGATTTCCCGATCTTCTGAAAACTCCACAAGATCCTTCGCAAGACCCGCCTCCCAGCGGACGGATTGTCCTCGCCATGCAATTTCCAAACTGGCGGCATGGAGCGCTTGCCGCGGTAAAAACAATCGCTTTTGCAATTGCGGCGTCCAACCCGTGGCCATCCACTCCAGATATCCCGCGCCCTCTTCCGAGTAGATTTTGTCCCCGACGATCGGGAAGCCGCAACCGGCCAGATGCACTCGGATTTGATGCATCCTCCCGGTTTCGGGAAAACAGCGGACTTGTGAAAATTTTCCCTCTCTGCGCTCGAACCTGCGCTCCACTTGGAACCGGGTGATACAGTCGCGGCCATACGGGCTAATCATTTGCCGCACCCAGATCTCCGATTGGTCCAAATCACCGGCCCGGATGATCGGTTCTGCACATTCCCACGAACCGCTTTCCGGCCATCCGGAAACGATCGCCAGATACTCTTTTTTTGCCTCACGCCTCTCGAAAATTCCGCCGAGGGCACGCGCTGCTGCCGTATGCTTGGCGACCAGCACAATCCCGCTGGTCTCGCGATCCAGTCGCGTTACGATTCCCAAGCACGCACCATTGCGAATCTCAAAAGCTAACAATTGCTCCAAGCCGCCCAGAAGAGTGGGCTCGGGCTTGTCGTTCGCCGGGTGCACAATCAGAGGCGCGGGTTTATCGACCACGATCCAGTCCTCGGACTCGTCGATTACCCGGAAATTGACGATCACTTGAAGGCTCATGAACGGACGGAAATCTTTTCAACACAAAAAAGCCAGAGACTCGGGAAACGAGTCTCTGGCAATTGTAAGACGATCAATCCCAGTGACTAGGACTTGTAGCGGAGACGCTTCTTATGGCGGTTCTGCTTCATGCGCTTCTTGCGCTTGTGCTTATTGATCTTGGTCTTACGGCGTTTCTTGATGGAGCCCATGGCGGTTGCGGGTTAGTTGTGATGAAAGGATTAAGGGACGATTTTATTGAGCGGATATTCGATGATCCCCTCCGCCCCCAGGCGCTTCAGTTCGGGGATGATGTCCCTGACGATGACTTCGTCAATCACTGTCTCGACGGCGAGCCAACCTTCTTCTGAAAGTTGGGAAATCGTCGGACGGCGGAGCGAAGGGAGTTTTTCGAGCAGTTCGGGCAGCCGGCCGCTCGGAAGATTCATTTTCAGTCCCACTTTGCCACGGGCGCAGAGGGCTGCTTTGAGGAGGAGGGCGATTCGATCCATCTTCTCCATTTTCCATGGATCAGCGGCGGCGGCCGGGCTTGCATAGAAGTGTGGAAACGAGGTCAACAAGGTGTCCACGATCCGGAGCCGGTTGGCTTTGATCGAGTCGCCCGTTTCGGTAACATCGACGATGGCATCGACCAAATCCGGCACTTTGACCTCCGTGGCGCCCCACGAAAACTCGACTTCCGCCTGAATCCCCCGCTCTTTAAGATAGCGTTGGGTGATACCGACGCCTTCGGTGGCGATGCGTTTGCCTTCCAGATCCTCGGGCCTGCGAATCGGCGAATCCTCCGGGACGACTAAAACCCAGCGGGTCGGGCGGGTGGTCGCCCGAGAGTAGGGCAACTCGGCGAGATCGACCAGATCCGCTCCATTTTCGTATGCCCAGTCGTACCCGGTGATGCCGCAATCGATGAAACCTTGGCCGAGATAGCGGCCGATTTCCTGGGCTCGGATTAAATAGAGATCGAGTTCGGAATCATTTGAATTCGGACGCAGCCCACGTGACGAGACATGAATTTCATACCCCGCCTTCGCCAGCAGTTCGATGGTGGGTTCCTGAAGACTGCCTTTTGGAATGGCAAATTTCAGAGTTTTGGATGGGTCAGGCATGAAGGGGCGGCGGTTTTAGTCGCGGACCTCGGGGAATCAAGCAAGTTTTGAATAATTTCTTCAAAGTCGGCGGTCGGGAGACTAAGACTTCGAAAGGAAATGCTCACCCACTCGTTCTGTCAGACTCTACTCACTTCCTGATCACTCTTCATCAACCATAACCTCCCCAAGTCGCCCATGAAGTCCCTGCTGTCTGCTCTCACAACTGCATCCATCGTCACATTCATTTGTTCTTCGTTCTGTTCCGCCGCGATCAAAGTGGAGATTGGCCAAAGCGGAACCGACAAAGGCTTCAAGCTTGATTTGGTCGCTCCGCCGGCTACGAACGATGCCGCCACTTCGGCCACCTTCACCTTACTGGAAAGCCAGCGCGACCGTAACGGCGGAGACGTGGCAGTCCTGCACGATGGCCGCATTCCCGGTGAGGCGGATGATCCTTCCAGAAATTTTTTCTTCCAGAATGGTGCGAACGGGGGGCGAATCACGGTGGATCTCGGCAAAACCATTTCGATCAGATCGATCAGCACGTATTCGTGGCATTCTCAGGCACGCAGCCCCCAAGTTTACCAATTATACGGGGCCATCGGGGACGAAAAAAATTTCAGCGCCAGTCCGAAGCGGGATGCTGACCCACGGGCAAGCGGCTGGAAACCGATCGCCAAGGTGGATACCCGGAAAAAAGGCGAAGGCGGACAGCACGCAGCAGCGATTTTCGATCCCCAAGAATTTGCGGTGGGCGACTATCGTCACCTTCTTTTCGACTTCGAATCGCCGGATCTTGAAAACTCACAGGCAAACACCTTTCTGAGCGAAATCGATGTGATCGACATGAAGGGCCCGGCTTCTCAAGCCGTCCCCGAAAAAGTCGTCACGACTTACCCTTCACCGGACGGAAAAAGCAAATACATCGTCGATTCGACCATCGCGCCCGACATGGCCAAGTGGGTGGAGAAAGAACTGATGCCCGTGGTTTATGAATGGTACCCAAAAATGGTCGCCATGCTGCCGAGCGAGGGGTTCACCGCGCCGGAAACGGTGATACTCGAGTTCAGGGACGACATGGGCGGCACCCCCGCGTATGCCTTGGGCAACAAGCTGTCGATGAGCGCGCCGTGGTTCCGGACCCAGCTACAAGGCGAGGCGAAAGGCTGCGTCATCCATGAACTGGTCCACATCATCCAAAACTATTGGAGAGCTTCTACCACCAATCCGCGCCCGTTACCGACTCCCGGCTGGGTGACGGAGGGAGTTGCCGATTACATCCGCTGGTTCCTGTATGAGCCGCAGACTAACGGCGCGGAAATCACCCAAGATAACTTTGGGGTGGCGAAATACGATTCAAGCTATCGAATCTCCGCCCACTTCCTGAACTGGGTGGTCCTGACCCACGACAAGGATTTCATCCAAAAACTCAATGCGGCGGCACGAGAAGGAAACTACTCGGAAAAAGTCTGGAAAGACGCCACCGGCAAATCGCCCGAGGAACTCGGAGCGGATTGGATGGCCGCAAACGCCAAGCGCCTCGGAATCTGAGGCACCTGGCGAGAGGGCGGGCGTTTGCTACATGGCTTTATCTGCGTTCCACTCCCAGCCAGGATGCCGCACATAGGCCAAAGCTTCCTTCACACTCAGACCCGTTTTCGCCACTGAAATCTGCTCCTTGCGATGGCGCTCCCATATCATGCGCTCATCGGCCGTGGCTGGGTGGCGCTTGCGATAAGGCACTTGGTTCCCGACTAGCATGGTGAAATAGCCCTCGATCCCGAAATCGCTCTGGCTGGAAGGCATCCGATAACGGCAAAACCCCGTAGGTCCGTTTTCCTCATAGAATTCTAAAAGTTCGCCGATCCCGCTGAGATCCGTGTCCGTTTGGCAATGTTTCCAGAAAGGCGTGTCCAGCAAAGTATTCACCTGATAATGCAGACCCAGGAAATCCCTGATATCTGTCCACGTCCCTGCGACCAAATCATTATACAGACTCCGCATCGTATCCGTCGGCTCCAGGGATGAATGCAGCAGGAAATCCACGAATGTCTTGCAATGCGAGCAAACGATCATAAGCGCGGTCGCTTCGAGCGGTTCCACGAACCCACCCGCGTTGCCAACTGCCAGCACGTTGTCCACCCACAATCGTTGATAGCAACCCGAGCGGAACTTCACCACGCGGGGAGACTCGGGAACCTTCGGATTTTTGCGTTTGAACTCAGCCGCTGCCTCGTCGTCGGAAATAAATTCCGAAGAATAGACGTAGCCGCGGTTGACGTGGTTCTCATGCACGATCTGCCAGGCCCAGCCGGCATCCATCGTCTCGGCTGTCGTGTAGGGTAAAATCGGCTCGCCGGTCCGCTCCCATCCCCCCACCACCGCGCGATCGCAGAATAGGGTTTTATCAAAACTGACGAAGGGTTCCTGCAACGTCGTTCCTAACAATTCGCTGCGGAACCCGCTCGCATCGATAAAAAACTCGGCCTCCATGCGTCGCCCGTCTTCAAGATGCACGGCGGTCACCCCTGCCGGGCCGCGGTCGGCTCCGACCACCTTGCCGTCGATGATTTCCACTCCGGCCTCGCGACAAACCACCTCCAGCATCTCGACGAAATCCTTGTTTTCGATGTGAAAAGCGTGCCACGGCTGGACGTCCGGGCAGCCGTTCTGCTGGCGGGGAAACACGCGGTCCTCACGCATCAGCGCGGTGGAAAGATGGTTGCTGGAAAACTCCTCATCGCAGTAGAAACCATGCGGTTTCGGCAAATCGGACCATTGGGAGTCCAACTGGGGGGCAAATGAATAATCAAACCTTCCCCGCGGTCCCCACAGGAATTTGATGCCCAGTTTCCAAGTTGGCCGGGCAAGCTCGTAAAACCGCTTGCGGGGAATCCCGAGGTAATCGAACAGATGCACCGGAAAATTCGGAGTTGTCCCTTCGCCCACCCCGATCACCCCGATTTCCGGGCTGCGCACGATCCGCACATTGAGATGGGGAATTTTGCGCTTGATGGAGAGAGCGGCGATTAGACCCGCGCTGCCAGAGCCAACGACCAAAACATTTTCAATCATCATGGTGGGGGGAAGATAGAAACCGCGCCTTCGCGGGCAACAGTATTCAGCGGGAATTTTGCGATAGATCGAATCCAGGATTCTAGACACCGGGGAATTCCATAAAAAACCCGGCCGCGCTGATGCGCGACCGGGGAGATTCTCACTTCAAGCTGACCTGCGCCAGAAGGTTCACCCGCACTCTCAGGAAGCCCAAGGTCGGACTGCAGTTGGAGCCATCCAGGTTGAAGGTCCGGTGTTGCTACCGCTAACCGGCGACCCACCAAGGGCAAACTCGATACCGTTCGACTGACCATCGCCGTCCTTCGCGGGCGACTGAAAGTGGGCTTGCCAATCACCGCGGCCCATGCATAAGAACCCCCGCCGGGTCGCCGGAAATGAAACCCGGAGGGGTGGTAGAGTGGTCGATTGCACCAGTCTTGAAAACTGGAGAGCCGAAAGGTTCCGTGGGTTCGAATCCCACCCCCTCCGCCATTTGATTGGCTTGCGCTGCTAGAAACGTCACAAGGCGCGATCAATTGCCAGACCGCACGCGCCCGCTTTGAGCGCCTCTAACAGATCAGCCAACGGCACGCTAGAAATCGCGGTGAACTTGTCGCTCATCGCGTAGGGGATAATGAGTTTATCATTATGAATTATGGAGCCGCAGCTATAGACCACGTTGGGGACGTAACCTTCACGCTCCACACCTTCGGGACTGATCAAGGGTTCCCGCAAGCGGCCGATGACTTGGGTCGGATCTTCCAAATCCAGCAGCACCGCGCCGATGCAATACTTGCGCATGGGGCCGACGCCGTGGGTGATCACCAGCCAGCCCTCCGCCGTTTCTATCGGAGAACCGCAGTTGCCGATTTTTACGGATTCCCATAGCTCTTCGGGACGCAGCAGGATTTCCGGGTCACTCCAATAGTGAGGATTGTCGGAGAACATAATGAAGAGATTTTCATCATCTTGCCGCGAAAGCATGGCATACCGGCCATCGATCCGCCTGGGAAACAATGCCATGCCCTTGTTTTGCACCGCGCTGCCATTGAGAGTTAGCACGCGGAAGTGGAGGAAATCCACAGTTTCTATCAATTGAGGCAGGATGGCGCGCCCATTGTAAGCAGTGTAAGTCGCATAATAGAGAACCGACCCGTCATCCTCGGTGAAGCGGACGAAGCGCGCGTCTTCGATCCCATTACTCTCATTCGCGGAGACCGGAAAAATAATGCGTTCACTGATGCCAAGCTTGGGGGAGAAGCGTAGTTCGTAATTGGAATCGGCAAGCCATTGGATGCATTCCAGCGTGCGCCTGTTTTCGTGAGTGCCCGGATCGCCCTCATCGCGCACGGCGCTCACACTGCGATCCAAGTCACTGCGGGTGAACTCTTCTTCTAGGGGAGCGAGCACGGAGTCTGCATAGTCGTTATCGAATCCCATCTCATGAAACTTTAGAACGAAGCTTTTCTTACGATAACTGGGATTGGTTACAATCTGCGGCACCCGCACGAAACGCGAGACTTTATCAAGACTGATCGACCCGTCCGGCGCGATCTCTCCCGAGCGAAATTCAATCGAGGAGATATGCCCCTCACCCGTGGCGCGCAGGCTCATGATGTAGCGCAGCGCTCCTTTCGGCAGGCCACTCTGATCTGGATGAGGCACGACTGAAGGATTAAACAATGCGGCGGACTCCAGCGAATACTCGCCGGAGAATATCGAGCCGATCAGCAATTCCCTGGCGAGTGATAATGGGTGGTCCGTATGAATCAGATGTCTCACTTTCGCATAGTGATCCATCAGTTGTGCCTCCAGGTCATAATGTCTTGATTCAAACTCCGCGTTCATGGAAGCGAGTTCCACGGCCACTTCTTCTTCCGTTAGTGCCAAAGTGCGACCAAGGATGGCGGTCACGCGTTCCGGGCTGGAAGGAATGAACGGACGGACGATCACCCGCGCGCTCTCCGGATGGATCATGATATCATGGCGGCAAAGATGGATGGGCTTCATAAAGCGGCTAGGAGTGGCGGGTGAATATTCAGGTGCTCGGCGTGATTCATCTCGGCTAACGAAAGTAAAAATGCGAGTGACGATTCAGCGCCTTGATTGGCGCTGACCCGGTCAGCATGCAGTCCGTCACTGCAGCCTCCGGTGGTGGAATCGTATAGCGGCACGCCCAGATCGTTACGCCCTAGAAACCATTCGAAGGCACGCTTTGCCTCGCGGAACCAGAACTCGTCCCGCGTGACCCGATAGGCGTCGAGACAGGCGGATACCATCGCCTGAGCCTCGACGGGTTGTTGATCGAAGTCGGCCCGGGCGCCGTTTTTGAGATAGAAACCATTGCTGCCGATCGGGCGAAAATGCCCGCCTTGGGTCTTCTGAATCGAGGCCAGCCACCGCAACGACTTAAGACCGATATCGAGGGCCATCGGATTTGGCATCGCATTGCCGCTAAGGATCAGTGCCTGGCTTAGGCGCGCATTGTCATACGTCGCCGAGTTCTCGAACCATGGCCAATCGTCCGAGGCACAACGGCTCCAAAGTTTAACCAACTTCGACGTTAGAGTTTCCCTAGCTACCAGAACCACCTCCTTTTCGGGAAACTCCCGCAAATACTCGTGAATGCCTAACAACGAAAAGGTCCACGCCCGCGGCGAAGTGAATGACGGCACGGCCGGCAGTGCCCGGTCGAACAACTGCCTGCTCAAAAGCTGGTGGCCTCCGTTTTTCGAACGTCCCGCTCCGACCCCGAGCGCCCACAGTGCACGCCCTTGACTGTCCTCGCTGCCCGCATCTTCCAGCCATTGGCGGCCGTGGTTCATGAAGTTGCGAAAACGCCCGGTCTCGTAGTTCAGCGCCGCTGCTAGAAACGCGAGGTAGCCGGTAGCCAGATGATCCAACAGTCTCGGCTCGTCCAGTAAATTGCACAGAACGAACGCCCGCGCATTATCGTCCGTGCAGTAGCCCTCATGGAAGTTAGGGACGTTGAAGATGGCGTGCTGGAAGATCCCGGTGCCGTCGCTCATGCGCATGACATGGTCGAGCCGCAGCGATGGTAGATTATAGGAACGATTGCCGAGAGTCCAACCGGCGAAGGCGGTCCGGGAGGCGGATTTCCTGTCCGCCCGCGCCTGTTGGAAGGATTGCACATAACTCTCCGCCACGGCGGGCCAAATCGTTTCCCTACCCAGTCGGTAGGCATTCGAACGGGTCCGTTGTAATAAATCGGCGTCACCCAAATACGTGCACACGCCCTCCGCGATCGCTTGCGGATCACGGAACGGCACTAAAATCCCGCGCCCGTCGGCCAACAATTCCTGAGCGTGCCAGTAGGGAGTCGAAACCACCGCCTTGCCGGCTCCGAAGACGTGGGCAAGTGTTCCCGACGTGATCTGAGCTACATTCAAATAAGGAGTTAGATATACATCTGTCGCACCGATGAACTCCGCAAGATCCTCACCCGTGACGAATCTGTTATAGAAAATCACGTGGTCTCTCACGCCTCGGTCGTCGGCCAGGCGCTCCAGGCCCAGGCGATAACTCTCGCCCTCGCGTGCGACCAAATGCGGATGAGTGGCACCTAGCACCAGATAGACCACCTCCGGATGCTGCCGCACGATTTCCGGCAGGGCCTCGATGACGTGCTCGATCCCCTTGCCGGGCCCTAACAACCCGAAGGTTAGCAGCACTTTCCGACCCTTCATGCCAAACTGTTCTTTAAACGAATCTGAACTAGCGAACGGGACATCGGGAATGCCATGCGGAATAACATCCACTTTGGAATCGGCGACGCCGTAGGTCTTCCGCAAAATTTCCGCCCCTTTGCGGGCCATCACCACGAGCCGGTCGCTGCGCAGGATCAGTTCCCCCATCACCTTGCGCTGCGCGGGATTGGGCTCCTCGAGAATCGTGTGCAGCGTGGTCACGACCGGCATACGCAGCTCCTTGAGCATTGAAAGCAAGTGGCTCCCGGCCGGTCCGCCGTAGATGCCGAACTCGTGCTGCACGCAGAGCACATCGGTGTTGTTGAAATTCAGATGATCCGCGGCCCGCCGGTAGGAGTTGAGATCTTTCTCCATCAATTCGAACCGGACCCTGGGCGGATATTTGTAGCCCTCCGCCCGGTCATTGACCGCTCCGGCAAAGCACATTGCGGATGGCACCGCACCGGCCACTGCTTCGCAAAGATCGCGCGTGAACGTCGCGATGCCGCAACGCCGCGGCTCGTATCCCCCCACAAAAGCAATCCGCTTGGGCAATGCAACATCGCCTGCGGCACCGTTCATAACCGACAGGCTTGGCATATCACACGAGACTTCCTCCGCACCGGAGTGCAAACGAAAGTTTTCCTCGGATTCGTCTCAGTCAGGAAACTCGCGGCTGGTGGGCACGTCCTTCAACAACCGCTGGTCAACGAGCGCCGCCAGTGCCGGGTCTCCGTCTTCGATTTTCCGCAGGTGATGGTCCATGTAAATGTCCAGCGCCGCTTTGAATATCTTGAAAAACACCTCGTCCTTCATGCCTTGCTCCTGACAGACATATCGCACAGTGGATTTCAATGCATCGATCTGAGAATCTTGCTCCAGTTCCTTCAGAGTGTAAGAGCTTATGGAAATAAATGCGGCGGAAAGATTATCTACCTTCTCCTTGAGAGATTGAATTTCTTCTTCGGGTGTCATGACGATTTCCTTCTAACTAGGGGGGGTAATGAGTGGTATCCGCAATAGACAGCGTCCAACGGAAATTGCCAGCTATCAATCTTCCATCAATCGCGCCTGCGAGCCCATCTTGTCGATGCGGCTCCAGTCGATGTCGTGGATGCTGCGGTGATGGACGACCGGAAATTCTTCGACAGCGGCGGTCGGCGCGAGCGCGATCCAGCGGCGTCCCTGCCATTTCGCGAACCATTCAGAAACTTCCTTCGATGAGGGTTCGCGCTCGGTGGACTCGGCAAAAAGCGAGGCCAGGGTGCCCCGTTGGCGAAGGCGGGAAAGCAGCACAAACTCGATGGGATCGATCCGGCACTCGCTCGCGCCGCCGTTCTCTCCCCGCCAGACGGCTAGGTGGACCGGCGTTTCCGCTTCAGGCAGAAAGCTGTCCCACTCCGCACAAATGTCCGCCGGGACCGGCAGGTCTAGCAGGACGACGTGCGGTTGCAGGCCGAGCTCCGCACTGGCCAGTTGCTCCGGCGATACTGCTTCCCATTCGCCCGCCTCGTAGATCTCCATGCGGGCGTATTCGAGCCGCGCCAGCGCGGAAAACCACCGACGGCGGGACATATCTAACTTGTCCCAACCCGCAGTGAAATCCGCCAGCCGGCTGCCGAGGTGACGCAGGGTGAAACTCGAAGACGGACAGGCTAGCAGATAGGCTTCCAGCAGCGCCCAGAAGGTTTCCTCCCCCGCAATTTTCTGCAAAGTAGGGAAATCCTCGGCGATCGAATCCAGCAGTCTGAACCAATACTGGCGGTGATAGAGTTCCAAGCTTTCCGCCGGTGATAGATTCGCACTGGGCTTAATCAACTCCTCCGCCTTCGCGAGGAACTCGGGGGAATGGCTGTCCTCCACGGGGGCGAGCTCGGTACTGG
Organism: Akkermansiaceae bacterium; assembly: GCA_031389115.1. Classification (GTDB taxonomy): domain Bacteria; phylum Verrucomicrobiota; class Verrucomicrobiia; order Verrucomicrobiales; family Akkermansiaceae; genus Luteolibacter. Next base: position 2,235 of record JANMSI010000051.1, on the reverse strand, counting down.
CGCGGCTCTTCCCGCGCAACGGCAGTTGCAACGCGGCGAAAAATTCGCGCTGGGTTTGTTCAAGCGGCCGCATGTTCTGCTTTCTTCGCCAAGGCGGATTCGCGCCAGGCCTCGGACTTCCGGGCTTCGGTCCAGACTTCCTCGAATGAAGGAATTTTCCCGTCCCATTCCAGCAGCGTGGCGACCGGGCCGCAGCGCTCGATCGCGCGCTCGTATAGTTTCCACACCGGGTCGATCACCGGGTGGTCGTGCGTGTCCACGATGAATCGCTCATACCGCGAGTGGCCCGCGATGTGGATTTGCGCGACGCGCTCGGGCGGCACGAAATTTACATACTCCAGCGGGTCGAAATCGTTGTTCATAGAGGAAACGTAAATGTTGTTCACATCCAGCAGAATGCCGACGTCGGCAAGCTCGCTCACTTCCGCTAGAAACTCCCACTCCGTCATTTCATTACCATTGAATTCGCCATAACTACTAACGTTCTCGACCGCCACGGGGACTTCGAGAAAATCCTGGGTCATGCGCAGGTTCGCCGCGGTTTTTCTAACCGCCTCGAAGGTGAAAGGAATCGGCAACAGATCGTGGCTCATGCTGCCGTCGATGCTGCCCCAGCAGAGATGGTCCGAGATCCACGGGGTGTTAGTCCGTTTGATCAGGCGCTTGAGACGCTTCAGATGATCGCGGTCGATGCCGTCCGCGTTTCCCGGGTAGAGACCGACGCCGTGCTGGACCACGCGGTATTGCTCCAGAATCATGTCGAGCACCTCAAGCGGGCGACCGCCCTCGACCATGTAGTTCTCGGAAATGATTTCGAACCAATCGACCGTCGGCTTTTCCGCCAGGATGTGCCGGTAATGCGGCGAGCGGAGGCCGATGCCCGTGGCGAGATCGACTCCCCCGGTAAACCGCGATGCGCTCATGGACTTTGTGGATGAAAAGAAAAACCCCGCAGGACGTGAAGTCACTGCGGGGCTTGGGGATGAGTTAGAGAATGGTGCCTTCCTTCTTGTCCTTCTCCTTGTCCTTGCTTGGGCATTTGTCCTTGTCCTTGTCCTTGTCCTTGTCCTTGCCAGGGCAGTCTTCCTTTTCCTTTTTCTCGGCGGTGACCGTGCCTTCCTTCTTCTTGTCTTTGGCAGGGCACTTGTCTTTGTCCTTGGCGGGGCAATCTTCCTTCTCTTTTTTCTCTTCGGTGACAGGCGCACCGGTGATGGCTTGAGAGACGGTGGTTCCGGCGGCGAATACTCCGGCGAGAGCGGCGGCCATGAGGGCGTTGGTGGTTTTCATGATAGTTTTACGGGTTGGGTTGTTTGTTGAAGCAAGACTCTATCAGTTCAGCAGCCTTGTATGGAATGAGACTCGCACCATACGGGGATATTCCAACGAATTTTTCCACGGTGATTCACATAGGGCTATTCCCCATTTCCGGGGGCCCTTAGTTGGAAATTTCCAGCCGCAGATCCTCGGAATTCCCGCGTAACTCCGGCGCGTACATTGCCTCCGCGGTGGCGGGAAGGGCCTTGTAAATACCCGGCGCCTCGGCGCGGAGCTGATAGCGGAGGGTGTGGGTCCCGCGGGGCAGCGCGCGAATGAAAAAGTCCACCGTCTGATCGCGCGGCTCCATGTAAGCGTGCAGTCCGCCGCCGAGGACGTAGCCACTGAGGGCATCCAGCGCCTCGAACCCGGCGGCCTTGGCGTCGGAGAAAATCAGGTACTCGTAGTCGTTCTTGCTTTCGAGGACGAGTTCGACCTCGATCCGATCGCCGGAGGCTAGCTTCGCGCCATCGGTTAGCGGTTCGCGGTGGAAGCGCTCGACCTGTTGTTTCACGACGAGCCCTGTGGCATCGGGGACTTCGGTTTCCTTTTCCAGAGCGATAAGTTTTGAAATGTTGCGGGTGACTTTAACCTCAAGTCCGGCGGCGCGGAGATTGTCCTCGAGGGTGAAGACTTCCAGATAGGCGTTGGCGTAAAGCGTGGCTTTGCCGGATTTTCTCAACTCGATCTCATGCTTGCCTGCGGTCACCGCGTCGCCGGACAGGGTGACCGTGCCGTCGAAGGTGAACAAATTCTCGCGGCTGATGGAAACCTTGCGCAGCGATTTGCCATCCAGCAGGACCTCCACGTCCATTTCCGGCGCGTCCTCGCCACTGGCCTTGAAATAACCGGCGATCGCCTCGACGGCGAACGCCGTATCGCGGGTGGATTCCCAGTAGGTCGCGTGCTTGCGGTTGTTCA
>JANMSI010000043.1:0-47946 GCA_031389115.1 Akkermansiaceae bacterium | reverse complement strand
CGGCTTCGCGACAATGCCCGCGACGCCATTGTCGTTGTCCGGGATGTAGTAGTGCTTGAAGGCCTCCAACTTCATGCCGTGCACATTGGCGCTGGCGAACACCTTGCCGGCGGCGGCATAAACCTTGTCGAGATCCGCGGTGCGGACGAAACGCTGAATCAGTGTGATGTGCGGACGGTGCGTCGCATCCAGGGCGAACCCCTTCGTGTAGACGTTGAGCAGGCGAGCGTTGACGGCTTCGCAATGCCGGAGCATGGTGGCGTCCGGCTCCAGCAGGATGTCGATGGCTGTGACCGGGGACTGCTCAAACGCGAAGACTTGTTTCCAATCGTCCTTCATGCTGACCACGGTCCAGCCATCCTGCTTCGCACGCTCGTCGAGCGCCGGCGTGAAGGCGCCTAGCTTGACATCCGGCAATCCTCGCGCTGGACCGTAGGCGTATTCGCGCGCCGCTGCCGCCCTGCGTGTATTCCAACATCTCCCGGTCGCCAGCGGAGTTTCCGAACGCGGCGATGGGTCGCCGACCGATGTGCTGGTTGATACCGACGGGCTTGCCGCCTTTGTCGTCAATGAAGTTCAACTCCGGTAATCGCACGAGGACGGGCTGGCCGTCGCGCAATTCAAACTTCGCCTTGACGCTGCTGCCGATGACCTGTTCCGGCGGGATGCCGTAGACCTGTTCGGCCCACGGGCGCATGAACTCGATGCCGCCGCCGGAGACGATGAAGGTCTTGAAGCCGTTAGTCCGCAGATAGGCGAGCAGTTCGAGCATCGGCTAATAGATTATTTCGGTGAGCAGCTTGCCCGTTTTGGGATGCTTGGCGGTTGCGATCCAGTCGGTGACGATTTTTTCAAACTCCTCGGTCGTCATGCCCGCGTGCGTGGCCATTACCATTTCTAGCAGTGCATGTTCGCCGCCTGCCAGCGCCGTTTTCATGTCGCCCTTGAGCACTGAGGCGAACGGCTCCTTTTCCTGCCACTCAGGATGGTGCGGCGCGAGGGCCTTGATGCGGTCGAAGACGAAGAATGCCTGAAAATACATCGGCTGCTCGGCCCAGAGCGTGCCGTCGTTGTCGAAGGTGGCGATGCGCTCGGCGGGCGGGACGAAATCGGACGAACCTTCCTTGATTACTTTTTCGACAAAACTAACAATTGCCTGCTTCGGCGCGGTGTCGTTCCACGAAGGAAGCGGGTCGGCGGCAGCGGCTTGGGCTTGAAATAAAAGCGCCAGAGATGTCGCGATGATATAGATGGTTTTCATGCTCGTTGTCGGTTTTTGAACAGGAGGTAACGGAGGAAGCAGAGGGTTGGAAAAATGAGTGTCTTCGCTGCCTCTGCTTCCTCCTGTTAAATTGATCATTTCATTTCTTCGATGTCCGGCAGCGACCATGTCTTGTCGAAGTAGGGCTGCGTCGGGCCATAGAGGCGGAAATAGGTGAACCAGCCTTTGGCTTTCACGGTTTGGATTTGGATTTTGAACAGGAGCCAAGGGAGGAAGCAGAGGATTGGAAAAAATGGTTTTCTCCGCTGCCTCCGCTTCCTCCTGTTAGCAATCTTTCTTTAGATCTAGCGGCCGGGGAGGCCCTGGGTTTTGATGTTTTCCAATGCCTTCAAAGCACCGGCGGCCTTGAGGGTCATGTAATTGACGTTAGACGGATTCATGACCGCGCCTTCCTGGAACGGGAAGCCGGGGATGGTGCTCATGAATTGCTGAATCTTCCCGCCGATGGGAACGAAGAGCCACATGTTGTCGGCATACCAGCGAATGTACATGGTCGATTCGTGCGGGGCTTTTTCATAGGGATCGGCCCGCAGATTGATGATGACCGGCCAGCCGGGAACGTCGCGGACGGCGGTGGCGATGTTACCTTCCTGAACGGCGAAGTGGACCTTCCAGTCGTTGTAACGCACGGCGTTCAGCTCGCCGTTGGCGCTGAAGTAGAAGATTTCCTCGCGCGGGCCGGTTTTGGTTTCGCCCTTGAGATGAGGGAGGAAGTTATAGCCATCCGCGTGGACTTTGAAGGTCTTGCCGTTGGCCTTGTAGCCTTCCTTGAGCTTGGCGGTCACGTTCGGCTCACCGGCTGCGGCAAGGAGCGTTGGCATCCAGTCTTCCTGGGAAATGATCGAGTTGTTATAGCTGCCGGGCTTGGTCACTCCGGGCCAGCGGACGAGCAGCGGGACGCGGAAGCCGCCTTCCCAAGTGGTGCCTTTTTCTCCATAGAAAGGAGTGGTGCCGCCATCGGGCCATGTTGCCGTTTCCGCTCCGTTGTCGGTGCTGTAAACGACGATGGTGTTGTCTGCGATGCCGAGGTCGTCGAGTTTATCGAGGATTTCACCTACGAAGCCGTCGTGCTCGACCATGCCGTCGGCATAAAGGCCGATGCCGGTTTTGCCTTGGGACTCCTTTTTCAGGTGGGTCCAGACGTGCATCCGGGTGCTGTTATACCACATGAAAAAGGGCTTTTCGCTCTTCACGGTGCGGTCCATGAAGTCCATCGCCTTGGCGTGGACTTCCTCGTCGATGGTCTCCATGCGCTTGCGCGTAAGCGGGCCGGTGTCCTCGATGCTCTGGCCGCCTTTGCCATCCGACTTGCAATGAAGCACGCCGCGCGGGCCGAACTTTTTCTTAAACTCGGGATCTTTCGGATAGTAATAAGTCTCCGGTTCTTCCTCAGCGTTGAGGTGATAGAGATTTCCGAAAAACTCATCAAAACCGTGCATCGTCGGCAGATGTTTGTCGCGGTCGCCCAAGTGGTTTTTGCCAAACTGACCAGTGGCGTAGCCTTGCTCTTTGAGAAGATCGGCGATGGTCGGCGTCCAGTCCGGGATGCCGCTTTCACTGCCGGGCATACCGATGGTCAGCAGGCCGGTGCGAAACGGCTGCTGGCCGAGAATGAACGAGGCGCGGCCGGCGGTGCAGCTTTGCTGGGCGTAGGCATCGGTGAACAGGGTGCCCTCCTTGGCAATGCGGTCGATGTTAGGCGTCTGATAGCCCATCAGGCCGTGGTTGTAGGCGCTGATGTTATGGACGCCGATGTCGTCGCCCCAGATGACGAGGATGTTTGGTTTCTTCTGCTGCCCATGGGCGGCGGAACCGATGAACGCCAGCCCGAGGGCGAACGTTAGAAGTTTCGTGATGGTTGTTGTTTTCATAGACGGATGTGGGTTCGATGCGGAAAAATTTCAGACAGTAACGCGGCGAATGGCGTCGAGCACGTCGCTGCCGGAGTCGGTCTTGCGGAAATAGGCGGCACAGCCGAGCGCGAGGGCTTCCGCGTGCATCGCGGGGTCTTCATGAGCGGTGATGTAGATAACGGGCGTTTTCTCGCCGACCGCCAGCAGCCGACGCTGAAGCTCAATGCCGGAAATGCCACCGAGCTGGATGTCGAGCACGAGGCAATCGAAGCGCGGGTGCTTGTCGTCCGCGAGGAAGGCCTCCGCCGAGGAATACATGACGGGGTGGATGCCCGCCGCACGAAGGAGCCTGCCTAACGAGCGGCACAGACTTTCGTCGTCATCGACGACGGCGATGTAGATGTTGCCGGGGAGGTCCATCGGAAGCGCGATGGTTTCATCCTGATGCACACGATGAAATTTCCGCTACTGCCCTTTGGGGAAGGTGATGCCTGCCTCGCGGGTGAAATGAGTGAGTTCCGCCACCGAAGGCACGCCGAGCTTGGTGGTGATGGCGGTGCGGTGGAGTTTCACGGTGCGCTCGTGGATGCCGAGATCCCCGGCGATCTGTTTGTTGAGCCGACCCCGCACGACGTGGCCGAGCACCTCGGTTTCGCGCGAGCTGAGGGTGGCGAAAAGCGCTAACAGCTCATGCTTCCGGCCGCGGGTCTCGCGCTCCACGGCAGCGCGGGCCAGCGCCCGGGTCACCGCCTCCAGCAGCTTTTCCTTGGGCGCGAGCTTTTCCAGGAAATCCTCCGCGCCGCCGCGCATCGCCCGGACGCTGCTGGGGATGTCCCCGTTTCCGGTTAGGAAAAGCACGGGCAGCGGATTCTCGGAGCGGACGAGCGCGGCTTGCAGGTCGAGGCCGTTCATCCCCGGCATTTGCAAATCCGCGATCACGCAGCCGGTCGCCTCCGTCTCGCGCCGCCCGAGGAAATCGTCCGCCGATAGAAACGTCCGCACCGTGAAGCCGCTCGCCCGCAACAGCCGCGCAGTGGCCGCGAGGAAGGACGCGTCGTCATCGACGATGTGCACGACGGGCGGGTTCACGGCGCGGCCTCCCCGTCTATCAGCGGCAGCGTGAAACGGAAAATCGCCCCGCCGCCCGCGTCGTTGTTTTCCGCCCAGAGCCGGCCGCCGTGGATTTCGATAATGTTCTGTGAGATCGGCAGGCCCATGCCCATGCCGCTGGGTTTCGTAGTAAAAAACGGATCGAAAACGCGCGCCAGTTTCTCCGCCGGGATGCCGTGGCCGCTGTCGGTGACGGCGATCTCGATCATCCGCTTCCCGGCCAGCCGCGCCGTCACGTTCACCCGGCGGTCCTGCACCGGCGCGTCGTTAAGCGCGTCCATGCCGTTGAGAATGAGGTTAAGCAGCACTTGTTGGAGATGCACCCGGTCGCCAGAGACGGCTGGCAGATCGGATGGCGCAGCCAGTTCCAGTTTCACCCGCCGGGCCGCCGCGTCGCCCCGCAGCAGGCTGCCGACCTCGCCGAAAAGTTCGCTTACATCGACCGGACGCGTCGTTAGATCATGCCGCTTGAGCAGCGAGCGCATCCGCTCGATCACCGTGCCCGCGCGTTGGTCGTCGCGGCGGATGTCCGCCAGGATCGCGCGAATTTCATCCAGATCCGGCGGCTCATGCTGAAGGAAAAGCTCCGCCGCCTCGGCATTCCGCAGGATGGCCCCGAGCGGTTGATTGATTTCATGGGCCAGCGCCGAGGCGAGCTGACCCATCATCGAGACCCGCCCGACATGCGCGATTTCCTGCCGCAAAAGTTGCGCTTCCAGCTCCGCATCCTTGCGCTCCGTGCAATCCCGCGAGACCCCGCGCATCCGCAGGGGCCGGCCTTTGCCGTCGGCATCGATCCGCCCGTGCGACGCGATCCAGCGGATGCCGCCGTCCGGCAGCACCACCCGGTATTCCACATCGTATCTGCCGCCGCAAGCGACCGCCGCCGCCATCGTCCGCCGGATTTCCTCGCGGTCGTCCGGGTGCAGCTTTTGCAAAACCACGCCCAGCTCCAGCCGCTCTTCCGGCGCGAAACCGAACAAGTCGCGCCATTGACTGTTCGCCCAGATTTCCTCGCGGGAAATATCGCGGATCCAGATCCCGAGATTCGCCGCCTCCGCCGCCAGCGTCATCCGCCGCTCGCTTTCATCAAGCTCGTCGGACAGCCGCCCGGCGCGCTGCATGTCCATGCTCAGGTCGAGGGCCGTCACCACGATCATCCCCAGGAAATAGACGCTGCCAACGGCCGGGATATCGACGATTCCCCAATGCGAAAGCACCGCCTGGATCGTCCCGGAGAGGATGAAAAACACGATGCTGCCGCCCACCAGCAGCGCCCGCCTCCGTTCGCCGCGCCGCCATACCGTGACCGTCACGTCGATGGTGAAAACCAACAGCACCAACAACGCGGACTGCGCCAAAGCCATCAGCGGCCGGGGACTGCCGACCGCCAGGGTAACCTCGTCACCCAGGTATCCCACCTGCCGCACCCCGGTGATCTTGCGGAAATTGATATTCGGATGGACCAGGAAATTGATGATTAGCGTGATCGTGCGGATCCCGATGGCCAGCCCAGCCAGCCACAGCCGCCCCGCCCGCATGTAGATCAGCACGAAGCCGATGATCGCGAGGAAATTGATCCACACCGGCACATGGTTCCAGCGCAGCGCGGAGCCGAATTCCGCGCCAGTCGCGGCCTCCATCATGCCCAGCTCGGTGAACGCCATCCCGGCCGTGGCCACCGTCATGAAGAAGAACCACAGCCGCTCTGGTTTCTCGCGGTTTTGCCACCAGACCATGAGATTCACCGCGCCCAGCGTCAGCGACGTGGCGGCGACCATCGGCCAGAGAATGGAGACCCAACTCATGGCCGGCACCGGACGTGGGGGAGCGAAAACACCGCCACCTGTTATCCGCAACCCTGCGAGATGACAAGAATTCCGCAGTGAGCGGGAAATGAGAGGCGGTTATTTGAAAAGCTCCGCGAAGAACACCTGCATCGCCACCCACGAGCGGCGGTCGGATAGCTCATTGTAAGCCGCACCCTTGGACGGATCGTTTCCCGCCTCCTTCTGGGTGAACGAGTGGACCGTCCCGCTGTAAAAAATCATCTGCCAGTCCGCCTTCGCCGCAGTCATTTCCTTTCCAAAGCCCGCCACCTGCTCCGCCGGGACGTAGGGGTCGTCCGCGCCGTGAAGCACCAGAACCTTTGCCGGAATTTTGCCGGCGGCGGCTGACAGACCCTCGCCCGCGTCGAGGCTGCCGTGGAAGGAAACGACTCCCACGAGATCACTCCCGGCGCGCGCCAATTCCAGCGCACCGCAGCCGCCGAAGCAGTAGCCGATGGACGCGATCTTGGTCGGTTCCGTGCGTTCATCCGCCTTGAGCAGATCGAGTGCGCTCGTTAGACGCGCCCGATAGAGCGTGCGGTCGCCCTTGTATTTTCCCGCCTCCTTGCCCGCTTCGGGCGGTTGCGGACGGATGCCCTTCCCGTAAACATCAGCCGCTAAAACGTTGTAACCCAGCTCCGCGAGCATCCGGCTGCGGCGCTTTTCATAATCGCTCAGGCCGGTCCATTGGTGGATGACGAGGACTGCGGGACGCTTGCCCGTCACCGCGTCATCGTAAACGTGGAAGCCTTCCAGAGTCGCGCCGTCATGCTGATAGGTGACGGCTTTTTCCACCAGCGCCGCATGGGCGCCGGTGACGAGAAACAGAGCGGCGGGAAGGGAATTTTGAATTTTCATGCGTCGCATGAAAGGCCCGGAAATCGACTCAGTCAAACCGGGAAATGCCCCGGTGAATCCGCCGGGATGAGCGTTGACGGGTTGAAAATTTGGTTCATGCTCCCGCCTCAATCCGTTTTTGGAACCCCAACTTATCTATCAGATGACCCTCATTCGTCGTTTCTTTACCCTAGCTCTCACGGCGTCGTTCGCCGGCATGGCCTTCGCTCAGGAAGGCAAGCTCAACATCGCCACCGTCGATATGCAGGAGCTGTTCAAGCAATACTACCGCACCAACGAGGCGCAGAAGCAGATCAACGTCGAGCGCGCCCGGATTCAAAAGGACAACAACGAGCGCCAGGCGAAAATCCGGGTGCTGTCGGAAAGCCTCGAGAAACTCAAAAAGCAGCTCGAAGATCCCGCGCTCAACGATTCCAAGAAGCAAACCCTGTTCAAAGACTGGCAGGCGCAGCAACAGGAAGGCATCGCCCTCGACCGCGAGCGCCGCGAATTCCTCCAACGCCGGAACCAGGCGCTCAACGAGAAAATGGTCCAGCGCATGAAGGGCATTCTTGAGGAAATCCGCAAGCTGGTGGAGGAAAAGGCCAAGGTCGACAATTACGACTACGTCTTCGACAAGTCCGGCCTGAGCACCTCGCAGGTTCCTTTCCTGCTCTACACCAAGGACGCCACGGACATTACCGCCGGCCTGCTTAAGAACCTGAACAAGGACGCTCCCGCCGATTCCCTGCCATCCGAGAACGATCCGAAGCCGGAGATTCCCGATCTCTCCACGCCTCCCGCCGACGGCCAGGAGAACTAATCCTTCCCGAGTTGGCATTCGCCCTCACGCTTTCCGAGCTCGCCCGTTGGGTCGATGGTGACATCGTCCGGGGCGGGCTCGATTTGTCTCTAACCGGAATGGCCGCGCTGGCCGCCGCCGGTCCGCATGATGTCAGTTTTCTGGGCAACGTGAAATATCACGGCCAGTTTCTGCAAACCCGCGCCGCCGCCGTCATCGTCCCGCGCGGGGTGACCGACGGCCCGCCGGGAGTGGCCCTGGTCGCCGTGGAAAATCCCTCCCTGGCCTTCGCCGTGGTCGTCCGGCACTTCGCCTCCGCCGCGAGGAAATTTTCCCCCGGCATCCATCCGCGGGCGTTTGTGGATCCGACCGCCGTGCTCGATCCCGCGACGGTGCGGGTCAGCGCCGGTGCGGTGGTGCTGGCCGGAGCCACCGTCGGCGACGGCTCGGACATTGGCCCGAATTGCGTGATTTCCGAGGAGGTGGTCATCGGTAAGGACTGCCGGATCATGGCCAATGTCACCGTCCGGGAGCGCTGCGTGATCGGCGACCGGGTCATCCTCCAGCCCGGTGCCGTGATCGGCTCGGATGGCTACGGTTATGAATTTTCCGAAGGCCGCCACATCAAGATCGATCAGGTGGGGATCGTGGAAATCGAAGACGATGTCGAAATCGGCGCGAACACCACCATCGACCGCGCCCGCTTCGGCAAGACGGTGATCGGGGAGGGCAGCAAGGTCGATAATCTCGTCCAGATCGGCCACAACGTGGTGGTGGGCAAGCATTGTCTCATCGTTGCGCAGACCGGAATTTCCGGGAGTTCCACCCTCGGTGATCGAGTAACTCTGGCCGGACAGGTCGGGGTCGCGGGCCACGTGCACATCGGCTCCGGCGCGCAACTGGGAGCTCGCAGCGGCGTGACCGCCAACCTCGCCGGTGACACGATTTACTCGGGCAAGCCGGCGCAACCGATCCGCCAGGAAATGAAGATGCTGGCTCACCTGCGCCGCCTGCCGAAACTCGCCGAGCGCGTGAAACTGCTCGAAGAATCCCGGGGCGGCGAAGCAGGCAACTAGCGTGCGACCCCGCAGCGCAGCACGAAGAAAGCTGGATTCAAGTGGGCCAGCGGTTCGCGAAGCTGGTCGATTTCCTCGGCCGGTCCGTGGAATTCCAGCCGGGTGAGATCCGAGAGGGTGAGCATTTCCCCGAGAATCTCGCCGACGTTTTCCAAATGGTGCAACACGCCCGCGGCTCCCGCGTAGCCTTCCCGGCAAAAGACCGCGTCGTCGAGAGTGGTGAATTCGTAGAACAGGCAATCCGGCTCGCTGCCGGTTTTCGCCACGAACTTTTCCAGCACCGCCTGGATCTGGTCCTCCTTACCCGGATGCGCTTTGAAATAGGGATGAATCGTGACGAGGTTGGCGGGCAGGCTCATGGTGGCGGTGATCTTACCGGCTGGCCCGGAAATGCAAGGAAATGGTGAGTCATTGCTCAGGAAAGCGGACCCTGCCGGTGACATTGGGCGAGAGGTCGGCCTGGGCGATCCATGCCTTGGCGGCGGCGGGATCGGCCCGGGCCCATCGTTTGAGCAGATGGGCGAGCGAATCGTCCCGCTGGGTGGCGTCGGAAATTTTTCCCACCATCGCGAGGGCGTCTTCCGGGTGGGATTCCACCAAGGACCTTGCCGCAACGTCCCGCAGGTGATCGGTGGTTTCGTTAGGCGGTTGTTGCTCCACCCATTTCCCCACGTCGGCGGGGGCGATATCCGCCCAAGTCCGGATGGAGTCGTCCAACGCGTCGCGCTGTTCCGGGGAGTCGGGCAGGCCGAGAGTCCAGGCGATGGCCTTTTCCGGTTCCGATCCGGCCCAAGCGGAAGCGATGGCTGCAATGGCTTCGCTGCGGGTGTCTCCTTCCGGAAATTGCGCCGCCCAGTCTGCGGCGGCTTGCGGGTCGCTGCCCGCCCACAGCGAGAGCAGCGTGGCGGCGGTGGTGCTTTGGGCGTCGTGTTGGAGAGTCATCACCCACTGCGACGCGGCTTGCGGGTCTTGCGCACCCCACGCGCCAATCAACGCTTCCGCCAATTCGCCGGCTTCGGGGTTGCCCAAGCGAGAATCCACCCAGCGGGCCGCTTCCACGGGGGATTGGGAGCACCATTCGGAAACGAGCGTGCCGAGGGCGGAGTGACGTTTTTCCGCGTTTGCAAACGAATCGATCCAAGCGACCGCCGCCTGCGGATCCGTTTCCGCCCACACGCTGATGACCAAGGTCGTCGCGCTTTCAGAACGAACCCCGTCCGGCAAGGTGGCGACCCAGGCGGCGGCGGCAGACGGATCGTGCGTGGCCCATTCGTGCGCGATGGAGCCGAACGTTTCCCCCGCAAGCGGGCCGGTGAGATGAGCGGTCGCCCAATGCGCCGCCGCATCGGGATGCAGCGATGCCCATCCCGCACAGGCGGCGGAAAAAGCTTCCTGTTTGAGCAATCCGGTCGGCAGCGTGCCCGCCATCTCAAGGGCGGCGGCGGGATCCTGCCTCCCCCATTCCCGCATCAGGACCATGATCGCCTCCGAGCACTCGGCGAAATTCGAAATTTCAAGCGATTGCCGCCAAGCTTTTTGGAGATCGATGGTGGCGAGCGGGCGGGCTTTCTCCCCGCTCCCGCCCGCGGCACTCGTGCCGCGGGCGGCAGGAGTTGAGGACGTCCGCCGGAGGTTACCGATTTGGCGCGGGGAAAGGGAATTGCCGGGGTCAGACTTCCCGCTGGAACGCAACATCCAGCCGGTATTCACGATGCCGCCGCCAAGCAGCAGCCCAAACGCAAATGTGAATCCAGCATGTCGGAGCTTGGTTTTCATCACGGATCTGTACGGGAAAATGCCGGAACTCCTGCAACTCAACGGCCCCGGCGGATCATGGAACCGGGAAATTCAAGGGACGGGGTCGATCGCCGCGGGGTCCTCCGACGGTGATTTCACAAGGGTGATCGTTTCACTGTCGTCGCGTTCTACACGCAGGCGGAGGACCAAGTGTTCTTCTTCGCCCGCGATTTTCTCTACCGTCTCTGCTGACCGATCAACCCACGTCCGGTCTGCATCCAACATTATTGTTCCGCCAAGCCACGCCAGGGCACTCTCAATATTCTCGCCAGCCATGACTGTCATGACAGAAAAACTGCCGCCGGTCTCCACCAGCTCAACCGCTTCGTCCTCGTCGTCGTCTTCTTCTTGGTCGTCGTCGAGGCCGTCTCCGTCGTCATCTTCATCCGAGTCGTCGTCGAGATCGTCACCATCATCGTCCTCGTCTCCGTCGCGACCTTTGCCATCGCCGTCACAGTCGTCGTCGGAATCGTCGTCGAGACCGTCGCCGTCGATGTCGTGCTCATCGTCGCCGTCGTCGAGACGTCCGTCGCCGTCGATGTCCAATTCGTCACTCGCGTCATCGTCGCGGCTATCCCCGTCGATGTCCAATTCACGATCCGCAGAATCGCGCCGGCCATCCCCATCCATATCGGTTTCGGCTTCCGAATCGTCTTTCACGCCATCCCCATCGATATCCCTCTCACGGACGGCATCGTCTTTTTTTCCGTCCCCGTCGATGTCCAGTTCGTTGTCGGAACTATCCTTCCGGTCGTCTCCATCGATGTCCCTTTCGTTGATATCATCATTGTCCAGGCGATCGCCGACATATTTCCCCTTGAGGGGACCTCTCCGGCAAAGGCCGCCGTCCACGTTGCGGTCATCGCCATTCAAAGTGCCGTCGCCGTCCACGTCAGGATCCACCGAATTGGTGATACCGTCAGCATCGATGTCGGCCGAGGATGCCTTCGCCTCGCTCAAGCCGAAGCTGGAGAAGACGGCGGCAGTGATTGCCAAGCTTTTGAAAGAAAAACACTTTCGGCTGTATTTCGGTTTCATTGATTTTTTGGGGCGGCTTGTTTGGAGATCGTGATGATTTCTGCGCAGAACACCCGCAAATGCTGATAAAAAGTCGTTTCGGTCAAAAGTAAAAAGTCGCGGGATCATCACCATCGAGATCAGCAAGCTCGCTTGACGAAGCAATGGTCCTTCCGCCACTTTTGCTCACCCTGAAAAACCCCCAAGTGATCTCGGTGCGGACCGGCAACCACGACGTGACAATTTTCGACTGGCGGCGATATCGATTTCGCCGACCGCCATTTGAGGTGAGGTATTAGCTTATGAAAAAATCCAAGTTCTCGTCGTCTCAAGCCCTGCCGTTTTTCGCCATGTTCCTAGCTGCCGCTCAAGCCGGGGAATCCGGCGTCAAGGTGGCCGAGGAAGCCGGCCGCGTGAGGGTGACCTGGCCGATCGCCGAAGGTGAGACGGGTTCCGCGGTTTTCAGCATGGATGAGGCGAAGCCGCTTATCGAATCGCTTGGCATCGCCTCGAATGGTCAGGAAATGAAGCCAATCGCCAGCGGCCTCAATCCCGTGACCCTGCTCACCGTCGGCAGCCGCGATCTGGCGAGTCCTGCGGGGTGGGTGGCGTTTTTCGACAATCCGCCGAAGCGCCCGCATGAGACTTTTCCGGTGAAATTGGGCAAACGTGCATTGCAGGTCGCGGAGCAAGGGCCCCACACCACGGTGACTTTGGCGGAGGCGTCAGCAGGTTCGTTCAAGGGCGAAATCCGCTTCACGTTCTATCGGAACAGCGGGCTGATCAAATCGGAAACCGTGATGGCCACGGAAGAGGACGCCCGGGCGATCGTTTACGACACCGGCCTGACCAGCGCCGATTCCCAGTTGAGATCGGTGGTCTGGAACGACCCTGCGGGGAAATTTCAAAGCACGTCGATCGATCCGGATTTCGACGCTACGCCGGTCGCTGTCTCCGGTCGCACGATCGCGGCGGAAGGCCCGGCGGGTTCGCTGGCAGTTTTCCCCTCACCACACCGGTTTTTCTATCCGCAGGACGAGGCGTTCAACCTGAAGTTCGTTTGGCACGGCAAAAACTACGGCGGCACCGGCGGGGAATACGGAGCTGGCATCCGCCAATCGCTGGAGGGCGACAAGCGCTATTCGCCGTGGTTCAACGCGCCGCCGAAGACCCGCCAGGAACTCGGCGTGTTCTATTTGATCACCCGCGGCGACGGCCGTCAGGCGCTCGACGCGGTGGCGAAATACACCCGCGGCGATCGCTACAAGCCGCTGCCCGGTTATGAAACGTTCACCAGCCATTATCACGTCGAGCACACGCTCGAATACCTGCGGAAACAGAAGGAGCAGAAGGTCGCCGGAGTGCCCGCGGGCTTGGAAGTCCCGGGCATGGTCAAGACCTTCAAGGCCCGCGGCGTGAACATCGTCCATCTCGCGGAATTCCACGTCGGGGAAACTCCCAGCATGGGCGGCGACGAGCGGCTGGCGCTTTTGAAAACCCTCCACGGCGAGTGCGCGCGCCTGTCCGACGACGACCTTCTGATCCTTCCCGGCGAGGAGCCGAATGTGCACCTTCGCGGCCACTGGATGAGCTTGTTTCCAAAGCCGATTTACTGGGTGCTGAACCGTCCGGCGGAGAAGCCGTTCGTCGAAATGACCGAAGCTTATGGCAAGGTCTATCACGTCGGCAGCGTGGACGATGTGCTCAAGCTGATGGAGTTGGAAAACGGTTTGATGTGGACCGCGCACGCCCGGATCAAGTCCTCCATCGGCTATCCTGATCGCTACAAGACCCGACCGTTTTTCGCCTCCGATCACTTTCTCGGCGCGGCATGGAAGGCGATGCCCGCCGACCTTTCACGGCCCACCCAGGGCTGGCGGGTGCTGGATCTGTTGGACGACATGTCGAACTGGGGCATGCGCAAACAAGCCATCGGCGAGGCGGACCTGTTCCGCATGGAGCCGGAGTTCGAGACCTACGCCCACATGAACATCAATTACCTCAAGCTCGACAAGCTGCCGCGCTTTCAAGACGGCTGGCAGCCGGTGCTCGACTCGCTGCGGAAGGGTAGCTTTTTCACGACGACCGGAGAAATCCTGATCCCCGGCTTCACCGTCGGCGGCAAGGTCAGCGGCGAGGTGATCGAGGATGCGAGCAGCCAGCAAATGCTCGAAGCCGATCTGGAATGGACGTTTCCGATGGCTTTCGCCGAAATCGTCTCGGGCGACGGAAAACAGGTTTTTCGCCAGCGGGTCGATCTGAGCGACAGCGACGGTTTCGGGACGAAAAAGCTGCGCGTGCCGGTCGATTTGAAGGGCCGCACGTGGGTCCGCTTTGAAGCTTGGGACATCGCGTCGAACGGCGCCTTCACCCAGCCGATATGGATTGGCCCAAAGATCGAACCGGATTTCTCCGCCGAGCTGCGCGGCCTGCCGATTCCCAAAGAACAGCTCACCGCCGGCTACACTGAAATCATTCCCACTGCTGCGACGGAACCGACGATGTGGCGCTGGACGACGAAGACGCCGACGGGCCATTGGGCGAACCCGGGCTACCGGGAGGACGGTTGGCAGCAAGGCAAATCCGCGTTCGGCACCGCCACCACTCCCGGCACCGATGGCCGGCTGAACACGGTTTGGAACACCAAGGACATCTGGATTCGCCGCGAGGTAACGCTGCCGTCCGAACTCGGATCGAAACTCAGGCTGCTGATTCACCACGACAACGTCGCTCAGGTTTTCATCGACGGGATTGCCGCGTGGAGCTCCGTGGACATCGAAACCCGCGATTACTCGGTGTTCGAAATTTCCCCGGAAGCCCTCGCCAGGCTGAAGCCCGGCGCGAAAATCACACTGGCCGCCCACGGCTACAATAACACCGGCGGCCAGGTGCTGGATGTCGGTCTGGTGAATCTCAAGTGACCCGGATCAGCCGCGGCGGATTTTCGAGCCGGTAAAGAGGACGGAGATGCGGAACACGCGCTTTTCCCGGGTCTCGATCCGGCCGGTGGCGAGGTCAAAGCGGTCGGGGATCTCCACCCTGTGGATGTCCACGTTCGCCCGGAATCCGCGCTCGGAATAGATGTCGATCAGGATGGCGATGGCGGTCGGGTTTTTGAACAGCGGTTCCTCGGTGTTGATCATCGCCCGGCCGCTGACGGCGTAGCGTTTCACGATCGGCATCATTTTATCCTGGATGAAATCGACGACGGCCTGAAGCAGTTGGGGATGCTCGACCTGATAGCTGTCGAGCCGGTTGACGAGTTCCTGGCGGGCGGACTGGACGATTTCATCCGCCAGCGGAATGTGCCGCAGCGTGTCGTAGGTGCGCGGGTCCAGCTCGAGCGAGCTCTGATAGGCGAGCTCGTTGATGATATTCTGTTGGACAATTTCGATCGGCGCCTGGGCGTTGATAAAATGGTAGTGGAAGATCTGCTTCAGCGAGACCAGCGCGCCGTAAGTCTTCTCCTTGAAGGTGCGATAACGGTTGCGGGCCAGCTCGGGATCGAAGTCGGTGTTCCGCTCTTCTTCCAGCTCGCCAACGCCGGCATGACGGACCTCGGCGTTGTGGACCAGGGTTTCGCGGCCGCGCTTGAGCTGGCGGGCGATGCTTTCCGCCTCATCGACGAACAGTACCATGATGTGGAACGTCGGCTGCCGGAAACGATGGGCCGTGGAGCCGTTGGAAAACTCCCGGCGCAGCAGGATCATTTGATCGTAAAACATCTTGAGGCACTCGACCTGCACCGTCGTGCGGGGAAAGCCATCGAGCACCGCGCTGTCGCGAAACTGCGGCTTGAGGAGTTCGCGAAGCAGCAGCCGGAGGACTTCCTCATCGCCGACCATGCCGCCGGTCGCCTTGATTTTGCGGGCTTCCTCCGAATTCAGAAGCTCGCTGATGACGATCGGCGGTGCGGAAATCCCGCGGACCTTGCGGATGAACGAGGTGTTCGTCCCCTTGCCGGAGCCGGGCGCTCCGCCCAGGAGAATGAGTTCCTTGGGGAAATGGAGATTTTCGCGGCCCAGTTCCTTTTCGAGTCCTCTCCAGACCCGGTTGAAAATCAGTTGGGCGTCCTTGATTTCAAGGTCAGGATTGGCGACCGCGGGGGATGAGAGGCTCGATTTCACTTGGGCGGACTACACTACATCGCCAGACAGCGGTCGAGAGCGGGTCTCGGGAATCTTGGTGCGACCCGAACTTCAATTCTCCATCCGCCGCCAGTATGGTCGGGGGCAGTTGATGAACGCTAAGTGGCACGATTTAGAGAAATTTCGAGATTTATGTGGCGCGATTTAGCAAATCGTGCCAAATAAGCGTTGATCGCGCCACCAAATCCCGAAATCGTGCCACTTAAAATTTCATCCAATGATTTTCAGAATCTACTTCGAGTAGTAGGAGCGAAAATGTACGGCGCATCTGTCAAAGATTTGCTGGCCGATGCGGAGCTTGGTTTTTCCAAACGAACCTTGCAGCGCAGGCTCGATCAGCTCGTTGTGGAAAAGCGCCTGGTCCCTCAAGGTCGGGGCCGCGCACGGCGATATTTGGTGAAAAAAGACGAGCTGCCCACCTTCTCCTCGGTGGTAAGGGAAGACCCGGTGGTTTACAAGGTGAGGTCGGAATGGCTGTCGGTAGAAGCGCAGGAGATTCGGGGAAATATCCAGCAGCCGCTCTCGGAGCGGACGCCGGTTGGGTATCAGGGATCATTTCTCGACGCGTACCGCCCGAACAAGACATTCTATCTTCCCGAGAATTTGCGCCGCGAACTCGAAGCGATCGGCCAAGTCGGCCTAAGTGAACTTCCTGCGGGCACCTACCTGCGGCAGGTGATGGACCGCTTGCTCATCGATCTTTCCTGGAACTCCAGCAGGCTGGAAGGAAACACGTATTCGCTGTTGGAAACGCAGCGGTTGCTCGAACACGGCGAGGACGCGGATGGTAAAGGCACACAGGAAACGCAAATGATCCTGAATCACAAGGCCGCCATCGAGATGCTGGCGGACGATGCGGGAGAGATTGATTTCAATCGCTACACGATCTGCAATCTTCATGCCCTCCTCTCAGACAACCTTCTGCCAGATCCTGGTGCCAGCGGGCGCGTGCGCTCGCGACCGGTGGGGATCAGCGGGACGGTTTTCCATCCCCTGGAAGTGCCACAACAAATCGAGGAACGCTTCGAGCAAATACTTACCAAGGCTTCCGCGGTGAAAAATCCATTCGAGCAGGCGTTTTTTGTCATGGTCCATCTGCCCTACCTGCAACCTTTCGAAGATGTGAATAAACGGGTCTCCAGACTGGCGGCCAACATCCCGCTCATCCGGTATAATCTTTGTCCGCTTTCGTTCGTCGATGTTGATGCGCACGACTATGTGGGCGGACTGCTGGGTGTGTATGAGTTAAACCGCGTGGAATATTTGCGGGATGTTTTCGCATGGGCTTACCGCCGCTCATGCGCCCGGTATTCGGCGGTGCGGCAGTCGCTGGGTGATCCCGATCCGTTCCGCCTCCACCACCGCTCGACGATCGGTGCCTTTGTCAGGGAGGTGGTGCTCGGCGGGATGGACAAGCGCGCCGCAGCCAAGTGGATCGCCGGGGAGGCTGCGAAGCAGCTCTCTGAAACCGAGCGCTCCAAATTCATTGAGGTCGTGGAAACCGAGTTAGGATGCCTGCATGGCGGAAACATCGCCCGGTATCGGTTACGGCCTTCTGAATTCGAGAAGTGGAGCGCAGGCTGGAGCTGATTGAAGTTCCTCCCCACGATGACGACCCGATCCGCCGATAAAATTGTGGATGATCCCGTTTTTCGATCCCGTAAGCATGGCCTCTAAAATGCCAAGGCGTCCGGCTTCTCGTATTTTATCGATTTCAAGCTATCATCCGTCCCGATGCGATCATCCCTTCATTCTCTCCTGATTTCCAAAACGCTGATCCTCGGCGTACTGGGCTACACGGCTATTTCAAAGGGAGCTGATTCGCACGCCGACTCTATTGCAAAATTCGAAAAGGACATTCTGCCGATTCTCGAGAATCACTGCTACGACTGCCACGGCGAGGGTGAGGATAAGGGTAAGGTGACTTTCGATACGTTCGGCTCGACCGAAGCGCTCCTGAGCCAGACCGACCTCTGGGTCCATGCGCTGAAAAATATCCGCAACGGGCTGATGCCTCCCGCCAAGAAAAAGCGCCCGCCCCCCGAGGAACTATCTACGCTCAAAAACTGGATCAAGCGCGACGCCCTCAAGCTCGACCCCGTGAATCCGAATCCGGGGCGCGTCACGCTCCGCCGCCTGAACCGCGTGGAATATCGCAACACCATCCGAGACCTGACGGGCATCGATTTCCGCACCGACGAGGAATTCCCCGCTGACGACACGGGGTATGGATTCGACACCATCGCCGACGCGCTGACGACCTCGCCGCTGTTGTTGGAAAAATACATGCAGGCCGCGGAAACCATCGTCGCCAAGGCGGTGCCGCTGCAGAGTCGCATCACTCCCAAACGCAGGATCGTGCCGGGCGAATTCAAAGGGAACGACGATGATAACGAGCTTCCCCTATCACTTTACGATGCGCACGACCTGAAGACTGAAGTCTATATCAAGACTCCCGGCACATACCGGGTCGTCTTGGAGGCCACGGTGAAGGGTTCTTTTATTTTCGATCCCGGTCGTGCGGAAGCCGCTTGGTTTATCGACAACAAACCGGTTTTCCAGCAGCAACTGAAATGGCACGATTCGTTGAAATTGGAGTCGGCGGTCGAGTTGAAGTTAGAAAAAGGCAATTACCCCTTACAGCTCACGCTCAAGCCTTTGGTGGGGATCGATCAAAAGCCCGGCGATTACGGCGACGGGCCTGCGTGGGTGGATCTCCGGTTCAGCGGGGCGACCATTTACGGGCCTTTGGAGGCTGAATTCGCGCTGCATCCACCCAATTACGATCGGTTTTTCACCCGCGAGGACGTGCCGACGGAGCCTGCCGAGCGCCTAAACTACGCTGCGGAAATTTTGCGGCGCTTCACGGCTCGTGCCTTCCGCAGGCCGGTGGACGAGGCGATCGTGGAGCGCCTGGCCGCCTTCGCCGCAGAGTCCGAGAACGCCCCCGGCGGGTCGTTTGAAATTGGCATCGGCAAGGCGATCACCGCTGTCCTCGCTTCGCCGCGTTTCCTGTTTCGGATGGAAGAAACCCAGCCGGGCACCGATCCGAACGGCCATCCCCTGCTAGACGAGTTCGCCCTGGCCTCGCGGCTTTCTTATTTCCTGTGGTCCACCATGCCGGACGACACCCTCTATCAGTTGGCCGAGCGCGGCGAGCTGCGGCAGAACCTAACCACCCAGATCGAGCGGATGATCAAGGACGACCGCTCGGACGAGCTAGTGGAAAATTTCGCCGGCCAATGGCTCCAAACGCGCGACGTGGAGGGCGTGAGCATCGACGCGCGGATCGTGCTGGCCCGCGACGTCGGGCAGGAGAAAGACATGCGCGAACGGTTCCAGATGCGCCAGCGGCTGAATCAGGAAATCGACGCAGCGGAGAAAGCCCACGATACCGCGAAGTTGGAAATTCTAACCAAGCAGATGGCGGAGTTCCGCGCCAAATTCAGTAACAACGGCAAGCGGGTCGAGTTCTCGGGTCCCCTGCGCTCGGCCATGCGCCGCGAGGCGGAAATGATCTTCAAGCATCTCCTCCGGGAAGACCGCAGCGTGCTTGAGCTGATCGAAAACGACTCGACCTTCCTCAATGAGGAACTCGCCAACCACTACGGCGTGCCGGATGTTAGAGGCAACGAGATGCGCCTCGTGAAACTTCCACCCGACAGCCCGCGCGGCGGCGTCATCACCATGGGCACCGTCCTTGCGGTCACTTCCAATCCCACGCGCACCTCGCCGGTCAAGCGCGGCCTGTTCATCCTCGACAACCTTCTGGGAACGCCGCCGCCGCCGCCACCGCCTGACATCCCGTCGCTCGAAGCTTCGGAAAAAACCCACGACGGCGGGAATCTCACGCTCCGCGCCGCGCTGGCGCTCCACCGCGAGCAGCCGCTTTGCGCGTCCTGCCACAATCGGATGGACCCGCTCGGCCTGGCTCTCGAAAATTTCAACGCCATGGGATCCTGGCGGGACAAGGACCAGGGCCTCCCCCTCGAGCCACCGGCGGGCAAACTAATCACTGGCGAGACCTTCGCCGATGTCCGCGAACTCAAGCATCTGCTGGTCACCAGCCGCCGCCGCGACTACTACCATTGCATCACGGAAAAGCTCATGACCTACGCGCTTGGCCGCGGACCGGAACCGTGCGACATCACCACCGTGGACGCCATCGTGGACAAACTCGACCAATCCAATGGCAAATTTTCCGTGCTCATCACCGGGATCATCGAGTCCCCCGCCTTTCAAAAACGTCAACGAACCCTACCATGAATCCTACCCACCCGAGCCGCCGCGGATTTCTTCGCGGCATGGGAGCCTGCCTCGCCCTGCCCGCCTTCGAGGCCTTTTTGCCCGGCCGCGCATATGCCGCAGGGACCGCCGGAAATGCCGTGGCGACCACTGCCAGCGGCGCGCCGCTGCGGATGGCGTTTGTTTATTTCCCTAACGGCGCAATCCAGAAGGATTGGACGCCGACCGGCATCGGTAAGGATTTCGCGTTCGGAAATACCCTAGCTCCGCTCGAACCACTGCGCCATCGGGTGCAGGTAGTTTCCGGCCTCGAACACCTCAATGCCAACGCCGGCAACGACGGAGCCGGCGACCACGCCCGCGCCAACGGCACGTTCCTAACAGGCGTTCGCGTCAAAAAGACGGCCGGCAGCGATATCCTCGCCGGTGTCTCCGTGGACCAAATCGCCGCCCAGCACATCGGCAAGGCCACGCGCTTCGCCTCGCTCGAACTTTCCACCGATCCGCACCGGAAATCCGGCGGCTGCGATTCCGGCTACTCCTGCGCCTACGAATCCAATCTCGCCTGGCGCACCGCCACCTCGCCGCTCTCGCCGGAGTCCAATCCACGGCTGGTTTTCGAGCGGCTCTTCGGTGCCGGCGCCCACGGCGCGCGCGGCGCGAATCACGTCCAGCGCCGCGCCCAGCAACGCTCGATCCTCGACTTCGTCATGGACGACGCCAAGTCCGTGCAGGCGAAACTCACCCATCGCGACAAGGCGAAAATGGATGAATATCTAACCGGCGTCCGCGAGATCGAGGAGCGCATCGTCACCGCGGAAACGTTTACCAATATTCCCGATCCCAACATGTCCACACCGGAGGGAATTCCGACGTCCTACAATGAGTACATCAAGCTGATGTTCCAGATGATGGCGCTCGCCTTCGAAACCGATTCCACGCGCGTGGCCTCCCTGCTGTTAGCGCACGACGGCAGCAACCGCCCGTTCCCGGAAATCGAGATCGCGGAAGGCCATCACGGGCTTTCCCACCATCGCGATCAGTCAGACCTGATTGAAAAGGTCGCGAAGATCGACCGCTTTTACGCCGACCGGTTCGCCGAGTTCCTGACGCTGTTGGAGTCCAAAAAGGACGCGGACGGCCAGACCATTCTACACAATTCCATGATCGTTTACGGCTGTGGAAACTCGGATGGAAACCGCCACACGCACGCCAATCTCCCCGTCGTCCTCGCCGGCAATGGCGGCGGCGTCCTCAACCCGGGCCGCTATTTGGAAACCACCGCCACTCCGATGTGCAATCTCTATCTGAACATGCTGGACCAAATGGGCGTGCCATCCCTCGACCGCTTCGGCGACAGCACCGGCCGCCTCGCCAGCATCTGATAGTGGTGGCTGAGGCGTCTCGCCGCAGGCCGTGCGAGGAGCGTCTCGCTCCGACTCTTTCCCGTCATGAAATCGCTCTTCATTCTCCTTTTTCTATCAGCGGCCCTCCACGCCACAGAATCCGCCATCCCCCTTTGGCCCAACGGCGCGCCCGGCTCCGAAGGCAAAACCTCCCCCGAGGTCGTGGTGACCTCCGCCAGCGGCGAACAGCAAGTCACTAACATCCACCAGCCAAGCATCACCGCGCATCTTCCGTCGAAGGAGAAAGCCACCGGCGCGGCGGTCATTGTCGCCCCCGGCGGCGGGCACAAGCTGCTCTGCACCACCCATGAAGGCAGCAACGTCGCCGAATGGCTCGCGGATCACGGCATCGCCGCCTTCGTCATCAGGTATCGCCTGGCCTCGGAACCCGGCTCCACCTACACGGTGGACGACCACGCCGTCGCCGACATGCACCGCGCCCTCCGCCTCGTCCGCAGCCGGGCCGGCGAGTGGAGCATCAATCCCTCCGCGCTCGGCGTGATGGGGTTTTCCGCCGGCGGCGAGGTCTGCGCCATCGCGAGCATGAAGTCCCATGCGGGGAAAACCGATGCCGCCGATCCGCTGGACCGCTTCAGCAGTCGCCCGGATTTCCAAGCGCTCATCTATCCGGGCCGTTCAGGCCGCATCGTCCCGAACCAGGAATCGCCGCCCGCGTTTCTAGCAGCGTCTTCTAACGATCGCCCGGATATTTCGGAAGGCCTGACAAAGGTCTATCTGGATTTCAAAAAGGAAAAGATTCCCGTGGAGCTCCATCTCTATGCCGACGGCGGTCACGGCTTCGGCCATCGCCCGAAAAGCCAAGGTCCTGTGAGCCATTGGCTTGATCGGTTTGAAGAATGGCTGGTGGCTCGCAAGTTCTCTGACCAGTGATTTGACTGCGTTGTCAGAAGTCATCTGGAATGTGCCGTCTCAGACCCATCGCTTCGTGAAGGATCCTGACAATCAGCAGGACGTCTTGATCCAATTGAAACAAAATCAGATGCCGGCCCCCTTCGCGATTTGGCATTTTGGAAAGAGATCTTCACTGAATCTTCATCGAGCGGGATCCGCAATCATCTGGTGAAATTTTCCATAAAGCTGCTTGAGATAGCGCTCCTCTTGTTCATCGCCCCATGTGCTGCGGGTAAATTCGCTGATCGCCATTAGATCGGCGGCCGCAGTCTGGGTAAAATCCAGAATCATTTTGATTTCCCTCTGGCCAAAGCAAGGAACTCTTCCTCGTCTGTCGGCGCAGCTCGTAGAGCCTGGTGCGGCTCACTCCGAGGTGGCCGGCGGCAGTGGGCGGATCGAGATTCCCGGCGTTGAAATCGCCGAGCACACCACGGACAAACCCGGCTGGCAGACGATGGATAAGTTGTTTCTTTTCACGCCGCTAACATGCCTTGATCCACCTGCGCGGGGCCAGCTCCTCCCTGGGCATTTTGGGGGGCCAGCCCCCAAACCCCCGGAGTTTTCCGCATGGAGCCAAGGGGCTTGATGGCTGCCGGATTCAGACCGCGTGCCGGCATGGTGCCAACACGCGATCCGGAGGCAAAAGCCCGTTTGGCGAAGCCCGCTGCTCCGGTTGCTCTCCAGCAGAGCCGTATCCTGCGGGCAACGCCGGGTGTTCGCTTTCAAAGCGCTGGCCACCAGCTATTTGCACCCTCAGAAAGTAAGAATCCGGTTTTGTTCCGGCCCCGACACGCCATGTTCGGGGAGAGGAAGAGGATCTATGAGAGATGAGCTACGATCGATGATCGATGAATAACTCTTCCACTCATCGATCATCGCTCATCCATCATCTCTCATAGATCTTATAGCTCTTGCATCCTCCCCAGATTCCTCCTACCCACCCCTCGTCGGCGCAAGGCCGGCTCTTTTCGGGAAGCCCTTCGCTGGGGCAGTCAATTGATGGGGAAGCCGGTGAAATTCCGGCGCGGTAATCGCCACTGTGATGCCGGACCGTGAAAACGGGCCGGCCAGCCAGATCGCCAGCCTGGGGAGGATTTTTCGAACGTCCGCGACTTACGGACATTGGAATTCCATACATGACACATCAAAAATCGCCTCACAGAGGCTCCCGCCGGAGTGCCATCGCACTACTCGCCCTGCTTGCTCAAATCCCCGCCCAGGCGGAGGAGAAAAAGCCCGAACTCGAACCGCTGATCGTCTCCGCACTGCGGGTCCCGCGTGATGCCTCCACCGTCACTTCCGCCGTGACCGTGCTGGATCCCGTGGAGTTGCAAGACCAAGGAATCCTCCAGCTCCGCGACGCGCTCAACGCCTCGCCCGGCGTTATTTCCACCTCCACCGGCGGCCAAACCGGGGCCGTCGGCTCCCTCTTCATCCGCGGCACGACCACCGCCTTTTCGCAGGTCGTCATCGACGGCATGCGCCTCAGCGATTCGACCACACCGCTCGGCAACGTGCTGGGCGCGGGCCGTACCTACGACATCGGTCGGCTCGAAATCCTGCGGGGCCCCCAAGGTGCGATCTATGGCGGTGAATCCATCGGCGGCGTCCTCTGGATCGAGACGCCCTACGGCTCCGGCGCTCCGCACGGCTCCACCACCTTCGAGGCCGGTTCGTTCAACTCGCTTGCCGCGCACGCCATGTTCCAGGGCCAGGCGGGCGACCTCTCCTACTACCTCTCCGGCGGCTACGAGGAAACCGACAACGACGGCCCGGACCAGCACTTCCACCAGGGCAGCACCGCCCTCCGGGTCGAAGGGAAAATCGATTCCGTCTGGACGCTTGGCACCACCTTCCGCGCCATCGATTCCTCCTATAACAACTCGGGAAATTCCCTCGACCACCTCGACTCCGCGCTCGCCACCGTTTACGCCACCGGCCGGATTTCCGACTGCTGGACCGCGCGCTTCCACGCCGGTTTCCAACAGGAATTCTACGACAGCGACTCGACCTTCGGGAACTTCGGCACCGATCTCCGTGCCGGCAGTTTTTCAACCGATCACGAAATCACGCTCGCCGACAACCTGCGCCTCCTCACCGGCGCGTTCGTCCACGAGAGTTCGTATGAAAACACCATCGGCACCGATGAATCCCGCGAGCGCTACGGCATCCACGCCGCCCTTGAGTGGGACATCATCGAGCGCCTCACCGCCACCGCCGCGCTGCGCTGGGAGGACTACGACGCCTATGGCGACGAGCTCACCTGGCGCTTCGGCTCCATCTACACCTTCCAAGCCACCGGCACCAGCATCCGCGGCGGCGTGGGCAGCTCGTTCCGCTCCCCGTCGTATCTCGACCTCTTCGGCTCCTCCTTCGGCGCGGGAAATCCCGATCTCGATGCGGAATCCTCCGTCGGCTGGGATCTCGGTATTGAGCAGAAAATCGGCGCAAACCACGTCATCGAAGCCACCTGGTTCCACAACCGCATCACCGATCAGATCCAGGCGAACCCCGCGCCGCCCGTAAACATCGGCGGCGACTCCACCACCGACGGCCTCGAATTCGGCCTGCGCGGAAATTGGTGCGAGGGAATGTTCGGCTACCGCCTCGCATGGACCTACCTCCACGAAAGCCTCAGCGACCAGCCGCGCAACGCCGCCACCGCCTCGTTCGATTGGAAACCCACCGGCAAGTCCCTGGTTGGCATCGGAGCCACCCATCTGTCGGACCACTCATGGGGCGGCGATCCCATCGACTCCTACATCGTCGCCCGCCTCTTCGCCTCCTATCAGGTGACGGAAAAGGTCAAGCTCCACGCCCGCCTGGAAAACGCCTTCGACACCGACTACCAGCTCGCCAGCTTCTTCGGTTCCACCATCCAGGGAGCCGGTGCCGGTGCCTACGCCGGCATCACCGTCGATTGGTAAATCTCCTCAAAAATGAGAACAGCCATCTCGGCTGTTCTGGAATCCGAGCTTCCAGCCTGCTGTGAAACGACAATCTCGGCAGGCAAGATGCCCGCCGTCCAAGACAGGCTGGAAGCCTATTCTCCGATTCCCCGGTCCCGCTAAGGAGCCATCGCGCGGTCGCAGCCCCGCTGGTCAAGAGTTGCCCGCCAGCGGCCCCGCCCCCCCGCCGCCGCGCATCCCGGCCTGCACCGCCGCCACACCACATCCTGCCCCCATCCAAGTGATCGAGCATCGGTTACCATCACCGATGGTTCAGAAAACGAACCGCTAGCAGAATTCCCCCGTAATTCATTCCATCCCGTTTTGCCATCGTGGCAATCAAGCATCGGTTACCATCTCCACGAGCCATTGCCATTGCACTCCTTGCGACAATCCCTTGAAAAATCTGCTCGCCTCAGCGTGAGATTCCCGTGAACTTGTGCGTGAACGAATCACACTGTTAGGCAGAATAAATGAAGACAATCGAAGCCATAAACCTCGCCGCCATTTTTCTCGGGCCGCTGCTAGCGGTGGTCGTGACTCTCTGGTGGCAGTCACGCAAGCAGAAGCGCGACGCCAAAGAGAAGTTGTTTCTGAGCCTGATGGCGCATAGGCGCGCGCTTCCGCCTGCGACTGAGTGGGTGAACTCGCTGAATGTAATCGACGTGATATTTGCCGATGTTCCTCAAGTCGTTCAGTTGTGGCACGGGTATTACGCAGGGCTTTGCCACTCATCTCCAGCCGATAACCACCAACAACGCGAGCACACATATTTGCTGATGTTATCTGCGATGGCTCGTAATCTCGGTTATCGTAAGATCGAGCAGACGGACATAGATAAGTTCTACACCCCGCAGGCTCATGAGGATCAAGTATTCCTGAATTCGGAGATCCAGACAGAACTGCTAAGGGTTCTGAAGAACACCCACGCGGTCTCGGCCTCGCAAACAACTCCAATAATAGAAGCCTAACAAGTCGTGGATCGCAACCCCCACTAGCCCTTCTGTCGTCGATGCTTTTCCGTGGTTTCATCCTTCACCCCCGTTTCCACGCTGGCTATCGCTAGCGGGGTTGCGATCACTTTGGACGTTAGGCAGAGAAAATGAAGACACTCTACGAAAGCCGTCAGGAGACTTCGATGTGTTGGTTCAACAAGTCCTCCGACTTGCGCGCCGCCGCTGCTGCGGTGTGGACTTCTATGGACAATGATCTTGGCGAGCTGATCGTCAAGGATTGTAGGCTTGGAGGAGGCTTCAACATGGGTGTAGCAGTATCGCCGGTTTTTCACATGCTCTGTGGAATGGCGATGGAGTTGATCTTCAAGGCGCTCACTGTCGAGCATGGCTGCAAGGTCAACGATTCAAGTCACGATCTGCTTTCCCATCTAGCCGGGACGGGACTCAGTTACTCGGACAACGAACGGGAGCTCCTCAAGATTCTGTCGCACGACATCACATGGGCAGGCCGATACCCCACGCCGAAAAAAAAGAACACCTCGAAGCCTACCAGAATCTCGTCCGAGAGAATCTATTCGACTATCAACCTCTGGGCTCCGGATCACTATGCTTGTCTAGCCCAAACGGAGCACTCGATTGGGACGCATTCAACAAGATGTGGTCTAAAGCGATGAGCGAGTACTTCAGAATAAAGACCTAACAATCAGAGACACAGCAATCCCTATCAGCCGCCCTGTTTACATGATCTTCCGTCGCTCCAACCCCAAACCCGTGATCGACGCTCGCTCCCGCTGATAGGGTTGCGTGCTCTTTGACGTTCTCCGAAACAAATGGTCAGATTTTTGAACAGATACGAAACCGTCACTTATGAGAAGCTGCGCGCAGTCGCAGACCCGGTAGGAGCTCATGTGTTTTCCAAGGTTCGTCTGGCCGATGTCATCCCGGTAAACAATAGTGGAATCTCAAGCGAAGAGTTTTCATACGCGTTGAAGGCCCATGTGGACTTTCTTGTAACGAACGAAGACCAAATCCCACAATTCTGTGTGGAATTTGATGGGCCATCGCACCGGGATCCTGTTCAGGTCCGACGCGATGAGATTAAGAATACACTTTTGGACAAGTTCGACATGCCCTATGTCAGAGTCAATGCGCGATATTTGGAAGACAAGTATCGCGGATTGGACCTCCTGACCTATTTCGTTGATGTTTGGTTTCTGGCTATTGCTTTCGATGATGCCCAATCAGCCGGCAGCATTCCATGGGATGAGCCCTTCGACCCCACTTTCATTGTTACGGAGAGGTTACCAGATGGAAGGACATGGCCATACTGGCTATCTCTTGACCTACAGTTAGAGATCCAAAAGCTGCACGCCGCGGGAAGGATTGCTCAGCGTTCTCCAAGTCACTGGATTGGTGAGGATCAACGGTCCAATTTGCGGTGCCTCGCTTGGTTGTTCATTGCTGAGGATTCGTGTGTATTTATTGAGACCGGTATGCGAAGACATCGCTTCCCTGCGGTTTGTCACTCTGAGGTTCTTTCGCAGCTGGCCGTATACGACCTTTACGATGCAATTCGTGCGGCACTGGACGGCAGTAGCCATCCAAAGTCGACAGAAGACATTCAACTGAGACTCGCCCATTATGAGGACAGCTACTCGAAGTGCTACTCGGCGACCTGCAGTTTTCCGATTACCAAGAAGGGCGAACAAGCGGTCACTCCTAACGGGCCATAAGCGCTTCAATTTCAATCCATTCTCCATTCAATTGCTCCCGTAGGAGCACTCAAACGTTCGCTGCCTTCATCAGCCGATTTTCTCTCCCAGAAACCGGAGCAGCAAAATCATCGCCACCCGCGCCAGGGCGGGATTGTAGCGGATTCTCTCGTCGCGGAGAAAAGCGTGGACGGCGTTTAACTCGTGCCACTCGAAATCCGCGCCCGCGTCTTCCAGCGCGCGGTGGATCAGCCGCCGGCCTTCCACCGGGACGTGCGGAACCTGCCGGCCGAAGACGAGCAGCAGCGGCGCTTGGATGTTAGGAAGCCGTTGAAGCGTGTTATCGCGTTTGCCGAGGCCGAGGGGGGCGGTGTGGAGATCGGTCGGATAGAAGGCCGCGATCGCGGTCACGTCGGGATGCAGTCCCGCCCTGACCGCGAGGTGGCCGCCGAGGCAGACGCCGAAGCTGGTGATTTTCCCGGTGTATGATGGATGGGCTAGCAGGAAACTTGCGGCGGCGGCGGTGTCCTCGTCGTAGGAGGCTATTTCCTTTTCGGTCTTCAGGCTGTTCCCGCGCGCGGAGCCTGCCGCATCGTAGGCGAGCACGGTGCCGGGAGGTTCGAACTTATGGTAAGCCTCGGGCACGGCGACCAGGTAGCCCTCGCCGGCCAAGGCGGCGGCCATGCGGCGGATCGGCCCGGTGGCTTGGAAGATTTCCGAGTAGAAAATGATGCCGGGATGGCGGCCGCCGCCGTCGGGGATGAACAGATGCATCCGCATCGGTCCGCGGGTGGTGGGAGATCGACGTGGGATTCGGTGAGGGTGGCCATGGGGGAGTCTCGCCAGTAATCCGCAGCGCGATCTAGGGAATCCGATTTCGAAATCGCGCCGGTGAAAAAAGCCTCGTCATTTCCGCTCTGATTCGGAGAGATTTCCACCGTGATCCACCCTACCGCCGTCGTCTCGCCGCTTGCCACGCTGGGGCACAATGTCCGCATCGGTCCGTTCTGCGTCATCGGCGCGAATGTGGAGCTGGGCGACGATTGCGTGCTCCACTCGCACGTGGTGCTGGAGGGGTATTCGAAGTTCGGCCGGGGAAATGAGTTTTTCCCGTTCTCAATGCTCGGCGGAAAATCTCAGGACTTGAAATACATTGCTGAGCCCACCTATTTGGAAGTGGGCGACTACAATGTGTTTCGGGAAAATATTACGGTGCATCGCGGCACGTTCGAGAATCTGCCGACGCGGATCGGTTCGCACAACCTGCTGCTCTGCTACGCGCATGTCGCCCACGACTGCCAGATCGGCGACCATGTGATTTTATCCAACTCCGTCGGGATCGCGGGGCATATCAAGATCGATGACTACGCCATCGTGTCCGGTTTCGCCGCGGTGCATCAGTTCTGCCGCATCGGCAAGCACTCGATCGTCGGCGGTCTGTCGAAGATCGTGCAGGACGTGCCGCCGTTCATGATCGTGGATGGCAATCCGGCGTCCACCCGCGGGCTAAATCTGGTGGGCCTGCAGCGGCGTGGCTTCGCGGAGGATGAGGTCAAGATGCTCAAGTCCGCTTATAAAAAGCTTTTCCTGAAAAAGGATGGGAACCTGGCGACGTCGATCAGCTCGCTCAAAGCGACGCTCACTGCGGACATGCCGCAGGTCGCGCATTTGATTGAGTTCATTGAGGCGTCGGAGCGGGGAGTGATTCGTTGAGGG
Organism: Akkermansiaceae bacterium; assembly: GCA_031389115.1. Lineage (GTDB taxonomy): Bacteria > Verrucomicrobiota > Verrucomicrobiia > Verrucomicrobiales > Akkermansiaceae > Luteolibacter. The sequence goes on along the minus strand of JANMSI010000043.1, from coordinate 18,300 downwards.
GGGCGCCGGCTTGTGGTCGGCTGTCTCGGACATCCTGCCGGAGATTCTTGGTTCGAGAGCCTTCCCCGCAACTCCTTTGAGACGGCTGCTTAGGGAAGGGGATCGATGAGGCGGACGACCGCGCCCTCGAGTTTGATGTCGAAGGGATTCTCGTTCGAATCGTTGCTGGAAATGTGAATCCGGGCGCCGACCGCCCGGTTCCGGCTTGGCTTGAAGGTGACCTTGAAGGCCATGCTGTCACCCGCTGCCAGGCCGGTTTTCGTCAGCGGGCTGACCGTGAAGTTGGCTTTGTGCGCGCCAGTTTTGGCGATCCGGAGTCCAGTGAGTTTGGCAGTGCCGGTGTTTTTGATGACAAACTTCTTTGTCGCGCTGGCTTGTCCGACTTTTTGCGAGGGGAAGAAAATCTTGCCGCTGCCGTCAACGAGCGAGGCACCACCTTGGCGAACGTCGATTTCCGCGGAATCGACGACCGGAGCACCGAGGGTGAAGGTGCCGATCTGATAGGCCGAGTCCACCGGGGAGAAATTCATCTCGTATCTCCCAATGCCCGCCGAGGTGAAAAGCGTGATGGTGGTGACACCGGAGCCTTCCACATATTTTGGCAGTGTGACGGTGGTGAAGCCGTTGAGCACGGTCGAGTGAGTGGTGGCGATGTCCACCGTGCTGCCCGTGAGCTTGGCGACGGTGAAGGCCGGATTCCCGAAGGTGCCTGCCCATGTCCCCGTGTCGGCAAATGCACCGCCGGCGGTCTCGATGGTGAAAGTCAGGGTTTTCCCCGCGAGTGCGGCGGGAGTGATCTCGGCGTCGGTGATGGCGAATGCCGGGACGAGGGTGGCGATCAGGATCGAACTAACGAGGATGGGAAGGTGCATGAGTCCGTGTGTTTCCACCGGGCGTGTGAAAAAAGCAAACCCTATCAGGAACGCGGGCGAGCTTGGAACCGGCCTGGGTCCGCCAGAGCAGGCCGCTCCGGTCGCGGCGGGTTGCTTCCAGATCTCGGAGCCGGGAAAAGGCGGTTTGCCATGGGCAGGCGCATTTCCGAATCTTTACAGCCTCCGAAACTTGCCGCGAAAACGAGATGGGTTCCGCAGACAAACCGTACTGCCTTCCGGGAAATTACACGCTTGGACATTCCGTTTCCGCTGGGCTAGCACAACCGGCGTGAATGCATGGTATCCGGCGGTCGATGTGGTGAAGTGCTGTCTCGAGTCCGGCGTCAGCGAATTTGTCGTTTGCGCCGGAGCGCGGAACGCGGCGCTGCTGGAGGCGCTGGCTCGCGCCGAGGCGGCGGGGCTGGTGCGGGTTTGGCGGCATTTTGAAGAGCGGGGTGCCGGTTTTTTTGCGCTGGGCCGGACCATGGAAACCGGACGGCCATGTGCCGTCGTCACCACCAGCGGCACCGCCGTGGCGGAACTTTTTCCCGCGGTCGTCGAGGCGCACTATCAGGCCCGACCCTTGATCGCCATCACGGCTGACCGACCCGCCGAGTTCCGCGGATCGGGTGCGCCGCAGGTGATCGTGCAGCCGGGGATTTTCGGAAATTATGCCTGTCAGGGAGCTTTGGCCGATTGGGACGGCAAGCAACCGCTGCATCTCAATGTCGAGTTCGAGGAAACGTTCGAAGCCGACGATGAGAATTTCTCCGGTGAATTCCTCGGCGAATTCCTGCCCGGCAAGGAGAAGCTCGACGTCGCCGCGCTGGCCCGCTGGTTGCGCGAGGAGCATTCCAAAGGCCTCGTCGTCCTCGTCGGCGGCCTGGAACCGGACGAGCGCGAGGAGGTGTTTCATTTCTGCCAAGACCTCGGCGTGCCACTGGTCGCGGAGGCTAACAGCGGCTTGCGCGAGGCCCTGCAGTCGCTCGCCATCCACGATGCCGACCGCGTCCTAAGCTCCCGTCCGCCCGGAAAAATCCTGCGGCTTGGGGATGTCCCGAGCGGTCGCTTCTGGCGCGATCTTGAGAATTTGCCGCAGGCGGCTGTGTGGTCGGTGTGCCGCAACGGCCTACCCGGTCTGGCCCGCGAGTCCAAGGTTCTGCGCGGCCCGCTCGACCGCGTCATCGCCGCGCTCGGCCCGATCGAATTCGCGGACGACGCCCTCGATTACCTCGCCGGGGCCGCCAGCCGCGCGGTGAAAATCGACGAGTTGCTGGAAATCTATCCGGACAGCGAGCCCGCCTTGATCCGCACGCTTTCACTCTACGCCTCGATCGGCAGCGGGGTATTTCTCGGCAACAGCCTGCCGATCCGCGAGTGGAATCTGTTCGCACAATGGGCCCGCCCGGTCCCGTCGATCCGTGCGAACCGCGGCGTGAACGGGATCGACGGCCAGGTCAGCACGTGGCTCGGTTGGTCCGCCGAGATGAGCGAAAGCTGGGCGGTCGTCGGCGATCTAACCGCCCTCTACGACCTCGCCGCGCCGTTTGTCCTCGGGCAGATCGACTGCCAGGGGCGCATCCTCGCCATCATCAACAACGGCGGCGGAAAAATTTTCGAGCGTCTCCCTCGCCTCCAGTCCATGAGTCCGCGCGCCATCGAGTGGATGACCAATCCGCACACCGCGGATCTCTCCGGGCTTGCCACCTTGTGGGACATGAACCACCTGCGCATCCGCACAGTCGATGATTTCGACCGCTTCGAACCCGGCGAAAAAACCCTCCTGCTGGAAATCATCCCCGACCCCGCCCAGACCACCGCCTTATGGGCTTCTTGGGATCGCATGGCACCGTGAGATCGGAAAAAAATCCGCAAATCCTTCTCCTTGCCAAGCCGGTTGAGGACCGTTACGCATTCCCGCCTCAGCGCAAGCGCGTTGGTCCCGTGGTCCAATGGATAGGACGATGGCCTCCGAAGCCGTAGGTAGTGGTTCGATTCCACTCGGGACCACCAAGTTTTATCGTGGCTGCCGCGTCTCGCGGCAGGCCGTGATTGAGGCGTCTCGCCTCAATGTCCAAGCGCGCGGCAGGGGGCACTCCCGTCGCCGCAGGTTTCCCGGCTTGTCTCCATCGGCTCCCTCCCGCAATTTTTCATCCATGAATTCGCTCCGCCCGCGTGCAAAGCAGCGGCGAAGGTCGGAGGGCCTTACCAGAAGGCTGTGATCCGGCTTTTTGGACTGTCCGAGGATGAGTTCAAGAAATGACGCCCGCCATTGAAAAAGCCAGCGTCGCGGCATTGCGGGACCTCCGCAATCCCGCTTGAGTCCGCGCATGTTGCGCCGTCTGGCAGTGCCTTTCATTCTCGTCGCCGCGATCTTGTTCGCGTCCTTTGGGCTGACCCGGCTGCGTTTCGACACCGACATCCTTTCAATGCTGCCCGCCGGGTTGCCGGAGGTCAAAGGGCTCAAAGCGTTCCACGAGGCGTTTTCCCGCGACGACAAACTGATTCTCGTCATCGAGGGCGGCGAGCAGGACGCCGGAGCTCTAACTGAGGCGGCGGAGTCACTAGGCGAAGCGCTCCAGGCAGACGGCGTGGTGAAACAGGCTCGCTGGAAACCGCGCTGGAACGAGGACCCTGAAGGCATCGCCGAGCTGCTCGCCTACCTCTGGCTGAACGGCGATCCCGCCATTACGCTGGCCCAGGCTAACAGGCTCGCGCCGGAAAATTCGGCGGCAACCGTGAACGATTCGCTGGCCAAGGTCGCCACCTCGATGGAAGGCCTCGACATGGTGATGCTCGCCCACGATCCGTTCGGTTTCCTCAAGCACCCGGCGGTGGGCACGCTGATGAGTTCCTCCGGCCAGGGCGGCGAGGCGTTTGAAAGCGAGGATGGTCGCACGCACCTGTTGTTCGTCGATTCGCCGCAGCCGCTACCGGGTTATCGCGAGGCGGATGCCTGGTTGAAAAGCTTGCGAAAATCGGTGGCGGTGTGGCAAGCCGCCGATGGCAAAGGTCTCAAAGTCCGCCTAACGGGCGAGCCCGCGTTTTCCTCGGAAATCGGCGTGGCCATGGAAAACGATCTCAGCGGTTCCATCGGCATCACGCTCGGCTTGATCGGCATTTTGTTCTGGTGGATGCAGCGGCGCTTCAGCCTGCTGCTCGGGCTAACAGGCATTCTGATCCTCGTCTTCGCGGTGGCGTTAGGGATCGCTGGCTGGCTTTACGGCGAGCTCAGCATCATGGCGCTCAGCTCGATTGAAATCCTGATCGGACTTGCTGTGGACTACGGGCTGGTGATCTGCCAGGAAGCCAAGGTCGCGGGCCACGACCGCAAGCAACTGCTAAAAGCGTGCGGCAAACCCGTCGCGTTCGGCGCTCTAACCACCACCGTGGTGTTTCTCGCGCTGAACCTCGGCGGCCTGCCGGGCATGGCGCAGTTAGGCAGCATCGTCGCCATCGGCCTGAGCGCCGCGGCCGTGCTGATGCTGGTGGCCTATCTGCCGTTCGTGGCACGGTTCGGCGTGGATCGGCAACCCGCGCGAGGCTCCGGGAAGATCCTCCCGCAGAGCAAAATGTCGTGGACGATCACCGGCGGGCTGTCGCTGGCCGCCATCGTCATTCTGTTCATTCACGGGATGCCGGGAGCCGAATTCAGCTCCAAGATCATGCGCCCGCGAAACAGCGAGGCGATGGAAACGTTCGAGCACGTTCAGCGAAAATTTCCTGCGTACGGCGGCAAATCGCTAGGCCTCGTCGTCGAGGCGAAAACCGATGCGGAGATGCACCAGCGCCTGGCCGAAGCCCGCCGCCGGATCACCGCCGCGCAAACTTCCCGCTCGATCCGGCAGGCCGCGCTGCCCGAAGGCTGGTGGCCGGATACCGCGCGACAGTCCACGAACCGCCCGGTGCTCGCCACTCTGGCAGCGAACCGTGAGCGCCTGCTTCGAGAGGCCGATGCCGCGGGTTTCGCCGAGGAAGGACTGGCGCTTAGCCGAAGCGTGTTAGGAACCATTGCCCGCCAGACGGATGCATCCAATCTCATCTATCCGCAAGCAGCCGCCGCGCAGGAGGTCATGCGGCTGTTCCAGTCCCGCAAGCCGGACGGCGGAGGCTACGTGTTAGGCTCGGTTGAGCCCGCCGCCGGAGTCGAACCGGCGGGAGCCGATTATGAAAAATTCCGCGCAATGACCGGCGACGGCATTTGGCTGAGCGGTTGGGATCTTTTTAAACCCGCCATCGCGAAACTTGTCAGGGAAGACGTGACGCGGATGCTCGTCCCGATGTTCGTCCTGCTCGTCGGCATGATGATCGTCATCTTCCGCCGGGTCGCCGATGTCGCGCTGGCGCTGTTCGCGATGACCATCAGCACCTTGCTGCTGCTGGCCATCATGAGCCTAACCGGACTGAAATGGAACTTTGTCAACCTGATGGCCACCCCGCTGCTGCTAGGCACTGGGATCGACTACGCCATCCACGTGACCCTCAGCCTCCGCCGCACGGGTGGGAACTTCAAGGAGCTCTGGCAGGGCACCGGGAAGGCCTTGTTGTTCTGCGGCGCGTCCAACGTGATCGGCTTCGGCTCGCTGGCATTTTCCTCCAGCGATGCGCTCGTCAGCCTCGGCACCGTCGCGGTGATCGGCATCCTGCTGAGTATGGGGATTTCAATTTTTCTCCTCCCCGGCTGGAGCGCTAACTTCAGTCCGCGAGTTCCGTTAGAAAACTCACGCTCCTAGGTAGCACGCCTGGACCTGCGGATCCGCCTTGAGCTTGGTGGACGGTCCTTCCAGCAGGATTTTTCCGGTCTCCAAAACGTAGGCGTAACTGGAAATGTCGAGCGCAAGGTTGGCGTTCTGTTCCACTAACAGGATGGTGAGCCCTTGCTCGCGGTTGATCTCGACGATGCGCTCGAATATCGATTTCACCAGCAGCGGCGCGATGCCGAGCGACGGCTCGTCAAGCATCAGGAACTTCGGTCTGCTCAGCAGCGCGCGACCGATGGCGAGCATCTGTTGCTCGCCTCCGGACAGCGTCCCGGCGGCCTGGCTCTCGCGCTCCTTGAGCCGCGGGAACAGGCCGTAAACGAATTCAGTCTGCGCGGCGACCCACTTTTTGTCGCGCTGCAGGTAAGCTCCCATCCTCAAATTTTCGATCACGGTTAGATTCGAAAAGATCATCCGGCCCTCGGGCACATGGCATAGTCCCCGGCCGACGATCTTGTGTGCAGGGAGCTTGGAGATCTCCTGCCCGTCGTACCGGATCGAACCTGACGTCGATTTCACCAATCCCGACAAACCGCGGAGAGTCGTGGATTTCCCCGCGCCGTTGGCACCGATCAAGGTGACGATGCTGCCTTGCGGAACTTTCAGACTCACGCCGTGGAGAGCTCTGATGGCTCCGTAACTAACGTGGAGATTTTCGACGGTGAGCATGGTTTGGAAGAGTTTAGGCACCGCGAATCTTACGAATCTAGCGAATCTTTTGAAGAGGGATCGGTGCGGACGATTCGTTCGTATTCGAGGGCGCTGGGTTTGCCAAAGTTGACAAGAAGGCCGACTTTGAAGTTGGAGGCTTTGAGATAGTTATGAACCTGCATCCGGTGCTCGTCGGTGAGCGCTTTGAAGGCTTTGATCTCCATGACGATCTTGGAGTAGATTACGAAATCAGGTTCGTATTTCTTGGTGAGAAGCCTGCCCTTGTAATAGATTGGCAGCTTGGGCTTGGCCTCGAAAGGGATACCTCTGGAATCGAGTTCCCGCTGCAAGGCTTCCTGGTATACGTCTTCTAGAAAGCCCGAACCCATTTCATTATAAACCTCGAAACATGCACCGATGATGACATAAACTTCTTCTCGATAGATTAGGTTCATAGCCGGGTGGGTGGATTTTGAAGATGAAGAGGAAGGCACCGCGAATCTGGCGAATCAAGCGAATCATTGAGACAAAGAAAATATCGGTGTTGAATTTCCATCTCTTGATTCTTAATCATTCGCTAGATTCGCCAGATTCGCGGTGCCTAAACTCTTAAATAGCAGATGCCCCCAAGTATGCCTCAATCACCTTCGGGTGGCATTGAATTTCCTTCGGTGTTCCTTCCGCGATCTTGCGGCCGTATTCGAGCACGGCGATGCGTTCGCAAATTCCCATGACGACCTTCATGTCATGTTCGACGAGCAGGATGGCCATGCCGAAGCGCTTGCGGATGAACTCGATCAGTTGCATGAGATCTTCCTTTTCCGACGGATTCATTCCCGCAGCCGGCTCGTCGAGGAGCAGTAACTTCGGTTGGGTGGCCATCGCACGGACGATTTCCAAGCGCCGTTGGGCACCGTATGGCAGGCTGGTGGCCAGCTCATCGCGGAGGTCCTGGAGCGCGAAAACTTCGAGTAAATCGAGCACCCGCTCCTCGACTTCCCGCTCGCCCGCCTGATGGGCGCGGCCGCGCCAAAGAGCCTGGCGGATGCCGTGGCTGCGGTGGAGCTGGGTGGCGGCGCGGACGTTGTCGAATACGCTCATCGAGCCGAAGAGACGGATATTTTGAAACGTGCGGGCCATGCCGCTTTTGGTGAGAACGTGGGGCTTCTGACCCGCGGTAGGTTTTGCGGCGAAGGTGATCTTACCATCCGTCGGCTGATAGACGCCGGTGATCATGTTGAAGACGGTGGTTTTTCCCGCTCCGTTAGGACCGATCAGGCCGATCAGCTCGCCCTCGTTGACCCGCAGGCTCACCTCGCTAACAGCGGTCAGTCCGCCGAAGCGGATGGTCACGTTTTCGAGTTCCAGCAAGGGTGCGCTCATGATTTCAGAGGCCTCTTTTTCCGCCGGAAATTGAACAGTCCCTGTGGCCGGGCAATCATCAGTAGAATGATCACCAAGGCATAGATGATCATTCGATACTCGGCCACGGAGCGGAGGAATTCGGGAGCAAGCGTTAGTAAAATTGCAGCCAGCACGACGCCCGCGGTGCGGCCCATGCCGCCTAGGATGACCATCACGACGACTTCGAAGCTCTTCATGAAATCGAAAACCTGCGGCGTGATGGACGTCTTGTGATGGGCGAACAATCCGCCCGCGATGCCCGCGAAAAACGCGCCGATGACGAACGCGGTAACCTTGTAGCGGGTCGGATTCAGGCCCATTGAGCTGGCGGCGACCTCGTCGTCATGCACTGCGATGAAGCCGCGGCCGAAGGTGGAATTCACCAGGCAGCCAACGACATAGACCGTGATGGCGGCGAGCGTGAAGGTCCAGGCGAGGCCGGTGAGTTTGGGAATGCCGCTCAGTCCGCTGGCGGCCCCGGCGGCGTCCACGTTCTGGAAAATCACGCGGATGATTTCGCCGAAGCCGAGCGTGACGATCGCCAGATAGTCCCCCTTCAAGCGCAGCGACGGCACGCCAACCAGCAGTCCCGCCAGCGCGGCGACCAGGCCGCCGGCGACGAGCGCGGGCAGGAAAATCCATGGTAGCGCGTCACCCATGCTTTTCTGCAAGGCCAGCGTGAGCATCGCGGAAACGTAGGCACCGACAGACATGAAACCCGCGTGACCGAGGCTGAACTGGCCGGTGTGGCCATTGATGAGATTCAAACTAACGGCCAGAATGATCGCGATGCCGATGTCGATGACGACGCCGCTGTAGTAGGCGTTCATCTGGTCCGCGCAGAGGCCCGCCGCCACAGCAACGGCGATGGCGATGAGCAGGAGGACGCGCGGGTCTTTGAAAATCGTCGGCATGGTTAGACTTTCTCGATCTGTTTGGTGCCGAGCAGGCCGGTTGGTTTGAAAATAAGGATGACGATGAGGATGGCGAAGGCAATCCCGTCCCGATAGGTGGAAATTCCCGACATGCCGCCTGCATAGGTCTCCACCACGCCCAGCACCAGCCCGCCGAGCGCGGCGCCGGGGAGATTGCCGATGCCCCCTAACACGGCGGCGACGAAGGCCTTCAGTCCGACGTTCACGCCCATCAGTGGCTCAATGCCGGTGTAGGTCATGCCGTAGAGGATGCCGCCCGCGCCGGCCAACGCGGAACCGAGGCCGAAGGTGAAGGAGATGATGAAGGTGTTGCTGATCCCCATCAGCGAAGCGGCGGCGGAGTTATGGGAAACGGCGCGCATCGCCATGCCGATTCGGGTCTTTTTCACGATAAAAGTCAGCGCCACTAACAGCACCAATGTTACTCCGAGCACGACGAACTGGGTCGAGTTAAACGACAGTCCGCCGAGGGTGAAGTTTCCCGCCGGCAGCAACTTCGGAAACGCCTTCTGCGATGCGCCGAACACTGCCTTGTGCTGGCAGACATACTCGATGAACAGCGACACGCCGATGGCCGTGATCAGCACGGTCAGCCGCGGCCGGTTGCGCAAGGGCCGATAGGCTAACAGCTCGATCGCGATGCCGATGGCCGCGCACATGACCATCGTTAAAATCATCACCGCCGTCCACGCGCCCCAGCCCGGCAGTGGCAGCCATTTCGCGATCTGCGGCGCGAGGTAGAAGCCTGTAAACGAACCGAGCATGAAGACATCGCCATGGGCGAAATTGATGAAACGCAGGACGCCGTAAACCATCGTATAACCGATGGCGATCAGGGCATAGACCGCGCCCAGCGCCAGGCCGTTGACGAGTTGTTGGGAAATCTCGTTCACAGGCGGGTGGCGGCTTGCGCTGGAACGGCTGCGGGCAGAATGCCCGCGCCACGGTGGCCCGGGCATTCTGCCCGGAGCCTTGCCAGCTCTGACCTAAACCGATTTAAAGTCGCGTTCACGGGCGGATGGCTGAGTGTGATCGAAAGGCTGCGGGCAGATTGCCCGCGCCACGGTGCTGCCATTCAAGGCGCGATGGTTTCGAGGAACTTGAACTTGCCGTCCTTGATTTGGAGAATCGCGGCGGACTTGATCGCGTCGCGCTTGGCGTCGAGGGAGAATTTTCCGGTCACGCCGTCGAAGTCTTTCGTCGCGGCGATGGCGTCACGCAGCTTCGGACCTTCCGTGGTGCCGGCGCGCTTGATGGCTTCTGCTAGGACATAGGCGGAATCGTAACCGAGGGCGGCCATCGCGTCGGGAGTTTTGTTATACTTCTTTTTGTAGGCGCTGACGAACCCGGTCATCTTCGGCGAGGCGTCTTCGGGCGAGCAGTGGGTGGAGAAATAGTTACCTTCGACCGCTTCCTTGCCGACTTGCAGGAGGTTTTCCGACTCCCAGCCGTCGCCACCGAAGAGCGGGATGCTCAGGCCAAGCTCCTTCGCCTGGATGGCGATCAGCGCGACGTCGTTATAGTAACCGGGAACGAACACCGCATCGGGCGCCGCGCCTTTGATCGTTGTTAGTTGGGCTTTGAAATCCTTGTCGCCGCCGTTGTAGGTAAGCTCGGCGGCGAGCGTGCCGCCGTTCTTCACGAACTGCTCGTTAAAATATTTCGCGAGGCCCTTCGAGTAGTCGCTCTTCCCATCGGTTAGGACGGCGACCTTTTTTGCCTTCAAGGTCTTGGTGGCGAAGTTCGCCATCACCGTGCCTTGGAACGGATCGATGAAGCAGACGCGGAAGATGTAGTCGCCGACTTCGGTGACTTTCGGATTGGTGGAAGCCGGGGAAATGAGCGGGATTTTCGCCGCTTGGGCGATCGGCGCGGCTTCGAGCGTACGGCTGGAAGCGACCTCGCCGAGCACGGCGACCACGCCGTCGCGCGAGATGAGCTTATTGACGATGTTGGCGGGTTCGCCGGCTTTCGACTGGTTGTCCTCGGTGAGGAGTTCCAACTGTTTTCCGAGGACTCCACCGGCCTTGTTGATTTCCTCGATCGCCAGCTCCGTGCCCTCGTGGGATGAAGTGCCGAAGGTCCCTTCCTTGCCGGTAAGCGAGGCGAATTCACCGATCTTGATGGTGTCGCCGCCGCCGGATTTGCAGCCGATGAGGGAGAAAAGAAAAGCGACGACGGGAATCAGGATTGCAGGTTTCATGCGGAAAAGGATTTGGAAGCGAAGCGCGGAATTTAGAAAGCCGCCCAACCGAGTGCAACAGCATATTACGAGTCCGCAGGGTCGGACGACGGAGATTCGATTCGCCAGATCGCGGAGGGGCTGGTTAGGCTTTGAGCATTCTCGCGGTGCGTTCGAACGCGCTCGTGGTGGCGGTGCTGGGGATCCCCGGCGGATTTCTATCCGGCGGGTGGCGCATCCCGGTCTGCAACTCACCGGCCTGGCGTTGTTAGCGATTTCCTTCATCCGCCTCACGCTCAACCCGGCGGTGTTCGCCGACTACCCGCGCAGCGGGACGCCGATTCTTAACTGGCACCGGTACGCCTACGAACTGGCGGCGGCGGCGCATTTTTTCGGCGACCATTGGTTCACCGATCCGACGGGCGGGTGGCATCCCGTGAAGCCGCGTGCGGTGTTTCGCCCGCGACATGGCTTACAGCATCGCCTGGGGATTGTTCTCGCTGGCGCTGCTATGCATGGGTTTCTGGAAGGGCTCGAAACACGCGCGCTACGCTGCCGTGGTGCTGCTGGTGATCACCCTGCTCAAGGTCTTCCTCCACGATCTGGCGGCGATCCAGAACATCTTCCGCATCGGCGCACTGGTGGGCGTGGCGGTGATCGCGTTCATCGCGTCGTTTCTCTATCAGCGGTTTTTCGATCGCTCAAATGCATCATGAATCCGGGTCACCCTGGAGCTAAAACCTGCGGGCGAGATTTTCATTTGCCGTGGGGATGGCCCCGCTCTATCTGCTGGCGGCAAACCCTGCCGGAAGCCCCTTCGCTCCCATGCTCGATTCCCTCTCACCCACTTTTCGCACCGCCCGCCCGGAGGAACTCGCGCGGGCTGCGGCTCTCTGCCCGGCGGCACCCGCATTTCCCGGCGAGGGCCCGGTCAACTGCTTCGTCGCGGTGGACGGCCACCCGGTCGAGAGCGTCGTAGGCGCTATTTTCTGGAGGGAAATTCCCGCAGAGGAGGAAACTCCCTGCGGTGTCACCTTCGAGTGGGCGCTGACTCCGGACCTCGCGGACAGCCCGGCGGAAATCGACTTTTTGATCGCGCTGGTCACCGAGGTCCAACTGGCCGTGCCCGAAGCTCGCTGGCTGTCCCCGTCCTCAAACTTGCCGGAGGGACATCCGCTGGCCGAGCGACTAGTGCAAGCGGCGTTCCAGCAGGAGGCGGCCTGGAGCCATCATTCCGCAGCCGTCCCGGAAATCGCCGCGTGGTTGGAGAAATTTCCTGAAAACCCGTCGCCGCTGCCTGCGGCCTCCCCGCAGCCCGTCCACTTCGAGCCGCTCCATGAGGTTCTCTGCGGCAACTCCCGCCCGCTCCTCAAGTCGCGGCTGGCGCACGGCCTGGAAAGTGGCGGCGATGGCCAGCCGGGTCTGTTCGATCCCCGCTTCTCCGTCGTGCTGACGGACGAGGAAGCGATCGTCGCCGCCTGCCTCGCCAAGGTTGTCGACGGCCACCTGCACGTGGCCGCGCTTCATCTTCCGGCCGCGCCCGTGCAATTGCTCCCGGAAATGCTCCGCCAAGTGATCAACCGGGCGAACATTTTCGCGCCGCCCCTCACGCTTGGCTTCGACCTTCATTCGCAGGACTCGCCTTCCGGCCTGCCGGCGCTTTTGGAAATCCCGGCCTTCCAGCGCGTCGGCACCACCCGCAGTTTTCGCCGCGAGCTGCATTTCCCCGGGTGAAAGGTTTTAGCCTCCGCCGATGGCCGCGATGGCCCGGACCGCTTCCGCCAAGTCCAAGTTGTTGGAAACGGCAAGGTAGCGTGGCTCCCATACCGGCTGGAAATCGGACGCGGCAAACAGATCGCTCTCACCGAGATCGAACCAACGATAACCCTGCTGCCGGCCCCACAACATCAGGTTCACTAACAAACATTCCATCACCCCGTCGGGCGCATCCGGCATGTGGCGCATCAGGTCAGTGGAAAGCTCGTCCCGGCCATTTCCCGGCCACACGACTCCGAAAGCGGTCACGCGTCCTCCCACGCGTCCTCCCACGAGGATGACCGCGACGGGGAGCCGGCCGAGATAGTCGGCGTCGAATTTTCCGCTAGAAAATCCTTTCTCCCGCGCCCCGCGCTGCCCCAGCCAGGCGTCCGATACCGGCCGCAACTCGCCGATGCGGGCAGCCACCTCCGCGGGCTGCCAGATTTCAAACAGCCAGCCTCCGCGGTCCATACGGTCCATCGCCTCGCGAAATTTTCCCGACTCGGGATCGAGGCCGTCGAGCGGCACCCTCGCCGCCTCGCCGATCTGGTGGACCTGCAGGCCCATTTCCACGCAGACGGGCATCATCGGGGCTCCGACCTGATAGAAAGCAAGCTTCATCCCCTCGTCCTGCGCCTGCTCCATGAACCGCCAGTAGAGTCCCTCGAATTTCTCCTCATCGCCTATCGGATCGGCCATTGCCACCCGCGTTCTGCCGTGGTCGCGATACATCAGGAACGCGCTGCGTTCGAAGTTGAAGAGGAATTCCTTGTCCCCCGCCAGCGCCAGCGCACCGCCGCTGCGTGAGGTGTTAGCCACCATTTCCTGAATCCTGTCCATGGCCGGTGGCGGCTCCCGGGTCAGCGCCAAGGCGTGATGAAAATATTGGAGCAAGGCCAAAAAAACCAGGATGAGCGCGCTTCCTGCCATCCCGCGCAGAAGCCGGGACGCGTCGTTGGCGAATGAGAACTGCCACCAGAGTTCGTGCGTGTAGGCAACTTCGCTGGCGTAAAATCCGAACCAAATAGCGAGCCCGACGATGGATAGAATCAGCCCCCACCATTGCAGCGAGAACCGGCGCGTCCAGATCCCGGCATGGCGGTGGAACCTCGCGCGGAACGGCAGCAATGCGCCGAAAAACACCAGCAGCATGAACGCTTCCTCCCAATCCAAACCCTTTACTAACGAGAATACGATACCTCCTCCCGCCAGCAGCACCGCGATCCACCACGCCTTCTGGACCCGCCGCAGCAGCCCGCTGGCGACAAGGATCATGACGACGCCGGCGATGGCGGTTAGAAAATGCGCGGCCTCGACCAACGCCAGCGGGATCCATTTTTCCAACAGCATCCGGCGGTGCGGGTCCATCGGTGTGGCTGCGGAGAACAACATCACGAAACCGCCAGCCAGGGCGGTCATCCCCGCCAGCCGCGGCGCGATGGAGGACCACGCGCGACTGGTGCCGTCCACCGTCATCTGCGCCCAGTGTCGCTTGGCCCAGACTTCCCGGCAGCCCACTGCGGCGATCGCGATCATGAAGGGGATCAGATAGTAGGTCAGCCGATAGGTCATCAGCGCGCCCACCATCACGACGGGCTCCACCATGCCGACGGTAAACTTGGTGATGAAAAGTTCCATCACGCCCACGCCGCCCGGGACATGGCTGGCCGCGCCCAGCGCCTGGCCCACCGCCGTCGCCGTTAGGAATACCGGCGTAGAAATTTCCGCTGGCAGGAACACCCGCAGGGCGAGGCCCGCAAGTAACCAGTCAAACCCGGAAACGAACATCGCTGCCAGAAGGATGCGCCAGGGGGGCAAAATCACCCGGCCCCGGAACCGCGTGGCGGACAAGGCGCAAACCGCCGCGCAGGCGACGAGGCAAGCTACCCCGACGCTCCGTCCCCATGTGGGGGACAACCAGCTCACCGTAGGCGGCGCCCAGCACATCATCACCCCGGCCAGCAGCGCGTGGCCTAACAAACCTGCGACCATCAGAAAACCGGTGATTTTCGCCACCTCCGTCCCGCCGATCCCATACTGCGCGTAGAACCGCAACCGGATCGCGCCGCCGCCGAGAATCGTCCCGCCGCCGTTCATGCTAAAGGTGGCGGCGATCAGCGCCGTGCCCAGCACTCTGACAGGCGGCAGATCCCGCTTCAGCCAGCGCAGCGCCACCAGGTCCAGCGACGCATTGCAAAGCAGGCTGGCCGCCGTGAGCACCAACGCGATGCCGACGTGCCAGAAGCCGATCCTCCGCAACGCCCGGTTGAGATCCTCCAGGTGGAATCCGCCCCATTCCTTACCCAGCGACCAAATCGCGAAGGCCAGCACCGCCAGCCAGGCGAATGGCGCGACGACGGCTAACAGCCGTTTCGTTTTCTCATATTTGACCGGACGATCCATTCATCAGCGGGGTTCCGCGTGCAGGCTTTGAGGGCAACCATGCTGCCGCTCAAGACCTTAATTTGCACGGGTTAACGAAACCGGGGCACGATCGTTTCAAATTTACGCATAGAAATCCTTGCGCTTTTAGCCTTTCACGGTTTCGAGAAAGTCGGCGGCAAGGGCTCTCACCAAGTCTTCGTTTCCCAGGATTTCGACTTCCCCATTGTTCTCGCTCCGCATGGCAACCAAATCAAAAGCGGCTACATCCGCTCCATTCGCAATCTGATCCAACCATGAATCCCATCGACTATCAAATCACCGTGCGTTGGAGTCCCGTTGACGAGGCTTACGAAGCGGGCGTTCCCGCTTTGCACGGCTGCATCGCTTATGGCTCCAGTCCGGCGGAAGCCGTGTCCGAAGTCGGCATTGCGGCGGAACTGTGGCTGGCGGCGGCCGAGGAGCACGGAAAAAAAGTGCCGCGTCCTGACGCCACGCGTGAACGTCTTGCCTCGTTGGCGCCGATCCTCAACATGTCCCGCATTTCTCGCGAAGCAGGAATCCCGATGACAACGATCGCCTCGAAGCTCAAACGGGGAACTCCTTTGACCGACGAGGAACGTAACTCGGTATCCCGCGTGCTCGCGGCCCACGGAGTGTCCTAAGCCCGGAAACGGATCCGGCTGGCCTCGGCTGCGTCGGAATTGCAATCAACTGGTGCGGGATTCCGGGATGAAGCTCGTCGGGCCATTTGGTATCGGCACGGGGATCGCTTCGCAGACCTGCCGCCAGCCGGGGAAATTCCACTTGTTGGGAAATCCGCCGCACTGCTCCGGCTTGACCGGGTGGATGCGGCAAGCATTGCCGTCGAGCATGACGCACTCGTGGTTGGCCTTTTCCACCAGCGAGAGTCCTTGGCGGTTCGTCCGCAGGCGGGTGAAACGGTCGAGGAAATCGTGATCCGTTAGTCCGAGGAACTTCGCGATCGGAGAAATTTCATCCTCCTCGATCCGCACGTCGCCGGGCCACTTGCAGCAGGCGGTGCAGCGCTGGCAGACGTAGGAAACCTCCGGTTCCAGCACGACGTCGCGGTTGCCCGGGCTGCCGTGATCCTTGGACGGAGCGACGCTGATCACTGAATCTTGCGGTAGTGATCGTTCACCCGGTTGAGGAATCCGCGCCACTTTGCGCCGGGGCGGCCGTTGTCCATCAGGAAATGCGGGCAATTCTTGTGTGTCGGGCTTTTTCCGCGCCGGGGCCAGTGGTAGTGGGGCTTCACGTTTTGCAGCGGGATGCCGTTTTTTTTCATCAACACGGCAGTGAGTTTGGCGGTGCGGTCGATGGTGGCGGCGCGGTTGTTGCCACGGTGCTCGCACATTTCGATGCCGATCGAGTAACGATTTCCCGGCCCGCCGAAATCCGCGTGGATGCCCTGCTCCGACGTGGGCATGTGCTGGACAACGAACCGATCCTCCACCGTGTAGTGCCAGATCAAGTAGCCCGGTCGCTGACCGGTCCGCAGCGCGCCGTTCTTCAACGCCTGCGAATGCCGATGAGCCCCCGCGGTGTAATTCTGGGTGCTGTGGATCGTGATGTAACGCGGCCGCATCGCCCGCGCCCCCCGCCGCCCGTATTTCCCGCTGCGCACCATATCGACCTTCACATTCACCTGCCGCATCATCGCCGAGGCGGAGGTGCCACCACCATTGGGTCTCGGCGGCAAAAGTTCCGGCCGGGCCTCCGAATACGTGACAGTTCTGGGCGGCGGAACGTAGGGCCGATAAGAATCCTGTCTTCCTGGAGGCGGACCGATCGGGGTGCACCGGACGCAGCCGAAAACCACGATCACGGAAGAAATGAACCAGCAAAAGAATCGCACGGCTGAATAATTACCACGCACGTTTTAGTTCGGAAATCTAAATTTCACGCTTAGGCGGTGGGTTGTCGCCGGTTGTTTTGAAGTGCGCGAGGGTGGGGAACGGTTCTGCAGACGGCTCAGATTTCAGGGCAAATCTCGTTTCAGGTAACTTCCAGATCCGGCAGCCCTTCTACGATCTTCATCGTCTCCAGCCCTACCGTCACCACCCGCAGGAAGAGTTCTAGCGGATACTTGGGGTTGCCCATGGTTTCGGTGGCCCAGAGGTTGGCGTCGTTGGTGATGCCGCTGTCCTTGTCGGTGACGGACTGGCGCTCCATCACCCATTCCAGGGCCGGCTTGCCGTTGACGATGTAGTCGTAGGCTTGGAGCGGGATGTTCCGGAGAGCGACGTATTCGTTGTAAATGACGGTGCTCTTGTCTTTCACGCTCTTGCCGCTGGCGTCCTTGGCGGCTGCAGTACTCCGGGGAATGCAGCAGCCCGTAAATATAGTAGAACAGGTCTTTCTTGCTCAGGCTCTCCCCTTCGCCTTTCGCCGGATAGGCGCGCTGGAGATGCAAGAGGCCATTAGAGGTGATGGCGTCGCGAAAAAACCAGGTAAAAGTGGATGAGATTTGAGCGGATATTTTTTCATATCAGGTCATCACAAAAGTGCCTCGCCATCAGAAATAACCAAGGAATCTGGCTTCTTTGGAGCAACCCAACATTGTAGTCTTCTGAAATTCCTTCTAGCGAAATCACGGCTGGAAGATCACGGATCGTCAAACTGCTGAGTTCTTCGCTCCGTTTTGTTGGGCAAACACAGGCGCGGATCATGGCGACAAGAACTTCGATAAGGCAATTCTCGCCCCCTAGATGCGTCCACCAATCCATTCCTATTCTAACCTGAGCATCAACTGATATTCCGTTAATATGAACTTTGCAAATCCAACTGTCAACAGGCGGAGAAATCACTCTGCAATTGTTTCTGGCAGCGCATTTCTCGGCCAGCTTTCGAAGGATGTGCCAGTCTTTTTTATTTGATTTCTTTTCCGTTCCATAGAGAACACCGTAGGTAAAGGAAACGCGTTTAATGGTAGCTGCATCTGCCCAAGCCCTGGCATTCTCAACAATTGCATCAGCAAAGTTTTCACTCATCTCATCATTTAGGCAACGGGGACCACTTTTAAGAGTCGCCACCTCGTATGAATGCGGTCCGACTTTGCGGCCGTCGAGTGCAGAGTTTGCGGTATGCATCTTGCTCGCAACGCATTGCCACCCGTAAGTTGGGAAAACGACTTCCTCCACCATTCTTCCTACAGATGTTTCCATTGAAGAAAACTGCTTAGCGGGTAAAATATCACGTTCGATCTCATCAACTGATGAATAGCCTCTGGAATGCCCCCGATATTCGATCCAATCGTTATGAGAGTTCGGGTTGTTTGTTAGTTGGTTTGAGTTTCTTCCGGTAGATGCTGCCATGAGGCGGCTGGAGCGGAG
>JANMSI010000037.1:0-5912 GCA_031389115.1 Akkermansiaceae bacterium | reverse complement strand
ATCAGCAGGCCCAGCGCCCAGCGGTCGCGGCGGGTTGGAATCGTGGGGGCCGTCCGGCTCGTCATGGGCGGAGGCTATTCACCTCTGTCGGGATTTGAATGACAAATTCATTCGGCCATTTTTGCCTTGCCAAGGCTAAGTCGATCCCTAGTTTGCCCGTCCCATGCCAAGAGTCGGAGGAAAAGCCAAAACACGGAAAGCCGTTGCCAAGCGTTTCAAAGTCACTGGGACAGGGAAGATCCTACGTCGTAAACAAGGAGCTCGTCACTTGCTGCAAGGCAAGAACAGCAAGCGCAAGCGCAGGCTTGGGCAAGCAGCATTGGTCTCCGATGCTGACCTTAGAAACGTCCGTGAGAACCTTCCTTTTTCCCGGTAACCTGGAAATCGCAGCTACGAAAATACGCCCGTCCGCGTTCCCGGACGGCCTTTACCCAGCCTGATCCCGCGAGGGAGACACGAACAGTCGAGACTGGGGAAGGAAATGAAATCAACGGTCTGTTCAAACTGAAATAATACCAAATGCCACGTGCCACCAACTCACCGGCCAGCCGCGCCCGCCGCAAGCGGACGCTGCTTCGGGCCAAGGGTTTCCGCGGTTTCCGCTCGAAACTCTTCCGTTATGCCAAGGACGCTGTCCGCACGGCGATGACGTATGAATATCGCGACCGGAAAAAGCGCAAAGGCCAGTTCCGCCGTCTGTGGACCCAGCGAATCAACGCTGCCTGCCGCAACGAGGACTTGACCTACTCGCGCTTCATCGAAGGTCTGAAAGCCGCCGGTATCGAAGCTGACCGCAAGATCCTCTCGGATCTCGCGATCACCGATGCCGCAGCGTTCTCCGCCATTGTTGCGCAAGCCAAGAAAGCCCTCGAAGCGAAGCACGCTTCGAAAGCCGCCTGATCCGGGAAACCATCACACGCCGCCCGGTTCGCGCCGAGCGGCGTTTTTTGTTTGCCCCGGGGAGAGGGAAGAAAACCACGAAAAGCACGAGAAGACACGAAAGTGGAAATAGGGACTCTCGCTTGAATCCTTCGTGATTTTTCGTGCCTTTCGTGGTTTCTCTTTCTTAATTCTCCTCAATTCCCAGCATCCGCCATGCCCGAGCCCGTAGCGCCCATCCTCATCATTCTGCTCTCCGTCTGCGTGGGACTGCTTGTGTTGGTGCTGCTGCTCGTCGTGCGAATTTCCATGCGCCTCGCCCGGGTGGAAGCGCTGTCCAACAGAAGTTCCTCCCGTTCCGAAACTTCCGACCCCGCGCCATCCGTCGCGGAAACATCGCCCGGCGGAGCGTTCGAAGCGTTTCTCAACGAAGATTCCAATCGTCGCAATCTAACCAAGAGCGAACAGTTCAGCGCTTACCGCCAGTGGCGGCAGGACAAGGGAATGAACTGGACTAACACCTGATAGCGACTGAAAAAGGTAACCCGCGAGAGCGAGTTGCCTTGATGATTTTTCCGTGGCGTTAGGGATCCGCTTCCCCTTATCGGTCGTGACGGCGGAGATTGAGTTTGAACTCGGCCAAAGAAATCGAGCCGTTGTCGTCCTGGTCCAGATAACCTAAGAGCATCGTGACGCGGGCGGGATCCTTGCCGGCCAAGACCGGGATTGCGGCCAATTCCTCTGCGGAGATCAGTTCGTCCTGACCGGCGATCTCGTTGAATTTTGCGACGCGTTTTGCTTCGATCCGGGCCAGAATGTCCGCCCGGATCAAGGCGATTTCCGCGCGGGAAAGTTTGCCATCGCCATCGGTATCCCACTTGGCAATGAAGTCCTCGCGCTTCAGTTTGAGGACGGCTTTTGCGGCCTGGCGTTCTTCCTCGTCGAGTTTGCCGTTGTCATCAAGGTCGAAGGTTTTGAGGAACTTGGTGAGTTTGCCATGGCCGAGCGCGGGCTTGGCTTGGACGTTGATGAATCCCGCAGTGAGCAGGAGGATGGCGAGCAATGTGGTTTTCATGGTGGTTCGTGTATTGTTATCTATCTTGCAATGTGTCGGTCAGTTAGGTGCAGGGAAATGGGAAAGGCTTAGTCACTCTCGATATCCGTTAGGGGTGAATCGCTGACGGGTGCGGTTTTCTCGTCGAGACCTGCTTCGAGCTGGGCGATGGCACCGTCCCACCACGCGGTATCGTCCATCAGGGCCTCTTGGAAAGTTGCCTCCTGCGCCGGAGTGAGTTCCACGCAGATGGCGTCGTTGATCGATTCCACCGGACCCCCGGCAGGCGCGCCGGCCACGAGCATCGACGGGTGGAAGCCATCCGCGCCGCAGACCAGGACCGGAAACACGCGTTGCCTTTGGCCGGCGCTCAGGCCGAGGGTCGTGGTGAGAGTTGCGAGCTGACGGTGGGCAATCGCTTCGACTGTGCGGTAGTCTTCCAACTGTGCCGGCTCGGTGGTGGTGACGGTTAGGCGGGTAATCGAATCTTCAGTTCTCGGCGCTGGTCTAACTAAATGTAGCCGTCTTTTTGATGAGTTATTCCCGGAACCTGCGCTTGCTGCACCTAGAACTTCGGAGTGTGTACTGCCAATTGGAGCCACCGGACGGTGATCTGAAGAGTTGCGGGTCCATACGGCCAATCCGGCGATTGCCATTAATACGATGGTAACAATAACAGAGTGGCGATTCATGATTCTGGAGATCGAATTTGTCGCGTTGAACGGAGTTCCGGCGATTCCATCGGCGTTCTGATCATGAAACTTGTGATGACTTCGGAAGTTGCAAAATATGTTTTCATTCGTTCACTAACATCACCCTCATGAAGAACAAAACGGCAGCGAACGAAAATCGACTCGAAGGATTGCCAAACATCGGCAAAAGCATCGCCAACGACCTCCGCTCCATCGGAATGAATGTTCCTCGCGATCTTGCCGGAAGTGCGCCGCTGGAGATCTTTCGCAGGCTCGGCACGGTCATGGGCCAACGCCACGATCCTTGCGTGCTGTATAGCCTGCTGGCGGTCGAGCATTTCCTGAAAACCGCAGAACCGCTTCCCTGGTGGCACTTCACCGGCGAAGGAAAACGACTACTTCAGAAGACTCGCTGAAACCCACTGGCATCGTCGATGCCGAGGCCACCGCGTCCTCAGCGACTGCCAACTTTTAGGAGGGAATCCGAGCGCGGCTGTTTTACTGAAGGCTGGCGAGCAGTCCGGAGGCCAGGTTGGAACTCGATGTCTCAAACGGCGCGATCCGCAAACGAGGGCTGCCGGTGAGGTTTGGTGAATTCCTTGGTGGCGGGTTTCCCGGCATGAATCTCGACGTTTTCGTCTAAGGGGAATTGCTGGAACAAGTCGATGTCCGGGTATTCATCAAGATAGGGTGCGGAAAAAGATGAACGGGAGTCGAGCGGCGCGGATTTCGCTGTTTTATTTCGAGTCATGGACGGACCCTCCGCAGATCATGCTCCAACAGCATTAAAAGCGCAGATATCATGTTTTAGAAGCGAACGCTCGGGGTGGGTATCGTGCTGGATGCATCTTAACAGAGCGGAATGCTCGACCGGGTATGCACTTGCCACCCTGCCATGGCAGACTCCGACATGAAATGGATTTCCTGCATTCTCTCGGAGCCGACTTTGGCGAGCCAGAGCTTGATCGGTTCGGCTTTCGGGCTGGGAACACTTTGGACGAGGCGCAGCATGGTCTCGGCGTCGGCGACATCGGTGAGGTAGTTCTTGCTATCTGCGGCAGGCAATTTCAGTCGGTGACAATTTGTCACCAACTGACTTCCTTCCTTGGCAAGCCTCTCTTTGAGCTTGTTCCAATATTTCCGGGCGGTCTGAAAATCCGGCTGCTGGGTGAGGATCTGGACGATGTCCACGACCGAGAAAAACCAGGTTCCAGTCTTCTCATCGTAAAGGCGGCGGATCTCGCGATCCTCGAAAATGGAGGGGATGATTTTCATGGCGGGTCAACTAAACAGCTTCCGGTCGAGCGACCGGTACTGGATTGCTTCAAGGATGTCGTTCGGCCGGATATCCGCGACGCCTGCCAGATCGGCGAGGGTGCGGGCGACCTTGAGAATCCGGTCATGCGCCCGGGCGGAGAAATTCATTTCTTCCATCGCGCGTTCCAGATAGCCGGTGCTTTCTGCGGTGAGCTGGCAGTGTTGCCTAACTTGGCGCGACCCCATGGTGGAATTCGTCGAGTTGGAAAATTTGCGGAAACGCTCCCACTGGATGGCCCGGGCGGCGATCACCCGCTGCCGGATCGTCTCGGATTTCTCGCCGCCGTTGGTAGTGGAAGACAGCTCGCGGAAATGCACTAACGGCACTTCCACGTGCAGATCGATCCGGTCTAACAACGGCCCGGAGATTCGTTGCCGGTAGGTCTCGATCTGCCTTGGCGAGCAGCGGCACTCGCGTTTGGGATCGCCGTAGTAGCCGCAGGGACAGGGGTTCATCGCGGCCACGAGCATGAAATTGGCGGGAAACGTCAGCGATCCAGCGGCTCGCGAAATGGTGACGTGGCCGTCTTCCAGCGGCTGTCGGAGCACTTCCAGCGTCTGCCGCCGGAACTCGGGAAGCTCGTCCAGGAACAGCACGCCATGATGGGCCAGCGAGACCTCGCCCGGCCCGGGATTCGTCCCGCCGCCGAGCAGACCGGCGTCGGAAATCGTGTGATGCGGCGCGCGAAAGGGCCGGGTAGTAAGAAATGAGCGCTTCGAATCCAGAACTCCCGTGACCGAATGAATCTTGGTCGTTTCAATCGCATCCTCCTCGGTCATGTCCGGCATGATGCCGGGGATGCGCTTGGCCAGCATCGACTTGCCGGTGCCCGGCGGGCCGACCATCAGCAAATTATGGCCGCCCGCGGCGGCGACTTCGAGCGCCCGCTTGACGTGATGCTGGCCTTTGACTTCGTCGAAATCGACCTCGTAGGAGCGGTGGGAATTGAAGAACGCCCGGCGGTCCAGATGGAACGGCGGAATGATGATTTCCCCGTTCAGGAAGTCCCACGCCTGCTTTAGGTTTCGGATTGGAAACACGTTGATGCCTTCGATCACCGCCGCCTCCGCCGCGTTGGCTTCCGGCACAAACAAACGGCTTCTACCCCGGCTTTTAGCTTCCAAGGCGATGGCGAGCACGCCCTTCACCGGTCTAACGGTGCCATCGAGGCCCAGCTCGCCGACCACGCAGCAGTCTTCCGCGCTAAAAGGTTTGGTCCCGCTGGCGGCGATCATTGCCAGGGCGATCGGCAGGTCGAAGGACGGTCCTTCCTTTTTCAAATCCGCCGGTGCGAGGTTCACCGTTTTTACTCCGTCGTCGAGGTGAAGCGCGGAAGCGCCGATGGCGGAAATGACCCGCTGCGAGGACTCCCTAACTGCCGCATCGGGAAGTCCGACAATGATGATGAGCGGCTTGTCCGCGCCGCGCGCGTTGACCTCCACTTCCACTTCCTGGGCATCGACTCCGCGCAATGCGGCTGAATACAGTCGGGTAATCATGTGAACAGCGGAACCCTGAAAAGTTCCCACACCCGTGGCAAGGAAAGAAACTGTGGGGAGGTTACGAGCAAGTCCAAGTCACCGGCATGGGGCGCGCTGAATTGATATCCGCCCGGCTTCCGAGCTCCGGGCGGACCAACTAACATATTGTCGGATGGGAAACTTGTTTTAAAAGACAGCGTCGGCGTGGCTTCATCGCTCGGAGCTGAAAATTTAAAATGAAAGTCGCGGGACAAAATCGTCTCTCGAGCACGCTCGTCATTGCGCCGCTCGAAATTGACGGCTCCTGGTTTTCAACTGGGACCATGAAATTCCGCAAGTTCTGGGATCTGACCCGAATGGCGCTAACTTAAGAGTCGTTTGGGATAACATAATGTTAGATTTGCTGCGGGTTGGCTTGATAATTGCTCATTGACCATCAATGACTTCCATCACGCCGATGTTTCCAGGCTGGCACCGAAAACTGTATG
>JANMSI010000036.1:0-50420 GCA_031389115.1 Akkermansiaceae bacterium | reverse complement strand
TGAAACGAAGACCAAAGCCTCACCAACTACTAAATGTTCCCCGGCATCAAATGATCGAGATCAGCCATCGCTCCCGCTACAAGAAAACCGCACCTAAAATTATCCCAAACGACCCTTAAGTTAGCGCCATTCGGGTCAGTCCCTCCGCCAGTTGGTTTTGCGTGTTGTCCGCGATGTAGCCGCGGCAATGGTTCACCACCTGGCCGAGCACGTCGGCCAGCACGTCCTGACCGATGCCGGTGGCGGCGGATTGATAGGCCAACGCCTCCGGCTCGCTCATCACGCCCATCACGTCCGCTTCTGTCAGTTCTCTCCACATGTCTTGATTCTTGTCTCTGGATTTTGAAATCCCGCCGTCCAGGCGGCCGGTGAAGCGATGGACGGCACAACCAGCCAGGAGGCTGCCCATCGCTCGAACCGGAGTCCCGTCCGGGATTTGTCTCGTTAGCTAACTGTCAGGCGACGGATGCCCAGGGTGCTTGTGATGCGCAGCAGGCTGTAGAAGCCCACGGCGATGACCCAGCGCTTCGCACTCATGCGGGCGGAATACACCTGATAGCGGCCGCCACCTTCCTCGGTGGCACCATCCGCCACGAAGCGTTTGATGTTGCTCGCGTCCTCGGTGTCCTGGCCGGCGGTCGCATTGAACATGAAGACCTGGTTGGACAGCGATTGTGCCTTGGTCGTCAGGCCCGTCGTGAAACGGGACTTGGAGTTAAACACCTGCTCCACACCATACAGCCCGGCAAGCTGATCGGGTGTGAGCGAGGCGGAGCCGAAACCACCGGCAGTCGTCTGGGCCCGGTGCGCGAGCATCCGGCGTGACCATGCGGTGTCGGAGTAGCCTACCCGGTTTGGCTTGATGCCAGACTGGTCCGCCGCTGCGATGAGCTCGGTGATCACGTCCTGGTCGGGGTCTTTCCCGGCAGCGGTGTTCCAGGTCACGGCCGTGTTGGTCGCGGCGGCTTGCAGCAGGGCGATGGCGCGGCGGATCTCATTGCGCTTGAGACGGCGGAGCAGCTTCTGGGTGTAGAACTCCTCGAAGTCGCTGCGGGCACGCAGTTGGTCCATGTCCAGAGTGATTTGGAGGCCCCGGTTCACGCAGGCGGCATCCACCTTGAAGGAGGTGTATTCCACATCCTTGAAGTCCCCCTTGATCGGGCGCTGGTCATCGGTTTCAGAGAGCCATTCTTCCGGGTTATCCCATTGCGCGTAGCTGAAACGCTCGGAAACCGGCACTTCCGGAGCGAAGAATTCCAACTCCGCATCCAGATCGCTCGGATCACGGTAGCCCACCGCATAGTCAGTGAGCGGTTGCGAGAAGAAGGACTCGGTGAAGAGCGCGGGGTTGAATTCCGAGATGCGCTCGTGTCCATCCTGTTGGGAATAGATCGGCTCAAGACGGGCGTTTTCAATAGCTCGCAGGCTATTGTGGAGTTGCTCGCGGGCGACGATGCGCGCCGCAATGTTAGACGGTTTTTGTTTCATGATTTTCTTAACTTCGAGGTTCGATGTTGAATGTTCGGCGTTCGATGTTCCTTACAGCGCTGCGCTGTTGAGGAGCGGGAAGCTGTGAGCTACCTCGATGAGGTCGCCATCCGCAGCGGCGGCAGTGATTGCGCGGCCCACCAGGTAGAGCGTGGCTCCGAAGGCGGGGGACACCTTGCCACCGGCAGCGGAGTAAACCGGGCTACCCGCTGGGATCGCGGCATTCGCCACCATCTTCAGCGTGCCGGGCGTGCAGCCTAGCAGCAGGACCGTCGCCATATCGCCCACCGCTGGCTCGTCCGCCACCACGCCCCAGGGACGGGTGGTTGCGATGTTCACGATGAACTGAGTGTCCGATGTGCCCTTTTGAACGAGCAGGTAGCGGGTGGTGATGGCCGCCGTCTGGCACTCCATGGGCACGGCCCCGGTCGCGTGAGTGCCTACGGTGGAGGCGATGTTGTGGCATTCCTCGCGTGCTCCGAGACGGAACACCGAGCCGATGGCGAGCAGTAGCATGCTCAGGCAGTATTTGATTTTCATAGGATCTATCTGTTTGTCGTTTTTGGTGTTCCGCCGCGGTTGGAAGCCGCCGCAGGAAATTTACTGGTCCTTAGCCGCCAGGGCCGCGTCGTGGGCGCGTTGCGTGGCGATGACTTCGAGCGCTTGCTCACGGGTGAGGCCAGCGCGGGTTTTCTCGGCGATTTCCTCGGCGGTGATTTCCGCGTCCGCACTCACGGCAGGATCGCGCCGAGCCAAGTTTGCAGCGAAGGCAGGCACGACAGCCTTGTCCGCCTCGAGGGATGGGTTTCTCTCCGTGACGGATCCGGCCGCCCCGTCTGGCGGCGCCTGGTCGCCAGGAGTTCCGTCCAGGAGCGCTTGGAGCTTTTCGGTAGGTGCGTTGTTGGCGAAGGCGATGCCTTTCTCCGTGAGGGCGGCCTTCACTTCGTCCCGGCTAAGCGTGGCGTTGTGGACTTCCTCCCGATGGCGGGCGAGGTGGATTCGTGCGATCGCGACGACGAGCAGCGCAATGACGAGGCTTATGGCTAACAGGATGATGAGGTTCATGATTTGGCTTTGTGTTTCTGGCTTCTAACGTGGAATGGTTCAGGCTTCGGTGCGGTCGAAGTAAGGCTTGAAGGCGTCATTCCTCTTCACCTTCTTCCATGCGTCGGTGAACGACAGGCCTTCATCCTTTTGGAGTTTGGCCACTGCATTCGCCACTTGCTCGCGAAGGTCGTCGCCTTGCTTGCGCTCCTGGCGGCGGTCGTTCAGATCGAGGGCTTTGCCGTTAAGCTTTTTCGGCAGCGCGGCGAGCGCATTGACCTCTGTCTCGCGGTTGGCACCCGCAAGGCGGGCGGCCCAAGCCGGACGGTCCGCGGCAGTGATGCGGGTATCGGCCACGGCTCCATCGAGCAGCGAGTTATTATGGGCTTCGCGAAGCTGGGTAATCTCCCGGTCTTTACCCGTGATGGAATTCTCCATCTCGTCCTTTTCCGTTTTCACGGTGGCGAGTTCGGTGGTTGCTGTCGCCGAGGCGGTCGCGGCTGCGGTGACGGTGTCGATTTTAGCGAGGACTTCCTCGTCGGTGGCTTCCGGCGCGAGGCCGAGTTTCTGGCGGATCAATTTCGGGTCCATGGTGGTATTGGTTTCGGTGTCTAAGTGAGAATTGAAAATCGGATCGCTCTCCTCGATCCGCGGCGTGTTGGTGAGGCCGATTGAGATCAGCCGGTCGGGCGAAAATTGCGCCTGCCCCTTCGGCGCGTCCCAGCGCGGCGAGGGATAGATCCACCAGCCTTCGCGCTTGTTTTCCTCGCCGATGGAGTTCCATTCGGCGAAGCCCCACAGGCCATCGGCACGGGCATCGAGCTTGGTGATTTTCCCCAGCCGGCGATCATCGGTCCAGATCGACGGATCCACGTCCGGATGGCCGTGATAGATCGGCACGCCGCGAAAGAGCCGTCCGAGCTTGCCGCCCAGGGAATTGAAGTGGCTTTCCATGGCCACCGCGCTGTCCTGGGAAATCACCTGCGGCCGACCGGGCACCTTGCCGCGGAACGTGCCGTAGGGAGCAATCTTGAACCAGCCGTCCGCACCTTCGGAGAAATCGATGGCATCCGCCGGATCCAGAGCATTGGCCACAGCCGCTTCCCGCGCATCGGCCACGGTGCTGTTGGCCAGAGATTCCCGCTTGCCGCAAGAAGGCAAATTATCTCTCATCTGAACGCGATGCCAGATGCTAGCGACTTCCTGAAGAGTGCCGAATACATAGCCTTGTTGGACAAGCTTGTTGAGGGGGGATGGATTACCGCAGTCATACGCCACGAGAGCGGCCATTTCCTTTTCTCCTGGACCGCTCGCGGCATCCAGGGTGCCAGTCTGATGAAGGCGGTGGCGCATGACCTTTCGTTGGGCCCCAAGGGACTTCACGCCCTGCTCGTCTTTTGCGAAATGCATGGCAAAGACCTTCCGGACGAATTCTAGCAGCGAGTTAAAGCGGTTCGGTTTCATGATTCGTTAGTTTGACCCAGCCAGGCAGCGGCCATCTGCGCCGCCAATTCGCGGGAGAGGTTAGAGGCGTCGCCGGAGAGTTCCGGGAGGCTCGTGGAAATCTTTTTAAGCGCGGCCGTCATCGCCGCGATGTCGCCGCTCTGATAGGCAGCCATCAACGCGTCGCCGAGCGGCTGCATGTCCGCTGCAAGGGCGGTGCGGAATGCCTGCAGGGAGTCATCGGCCGCATCTGTCAGCGAGTTCGCCAGCTCAAGCCTGCTAGATGGTGGAGCACTGACGGGCGGTTTCGCCGGACCGGTCGGCTTGAGTGCATCCGCCTCATCGGTCGCCTTCGGCAGATTGAGCCGGTCCATCAGCGCGGAGCTGGAAACCTTAGCGCCTCGATCCGCAAGCTTGGCGGCACCTTCGATGATCTTGCCGGAATCTTCCTGCACCGGCACGACGAGCTCGACGCGGGCCTGCGGTTCCACGCCGTTGCCGAAGTGCCATTCGATGACCATGCGGGAAACCTCTGCTAGAGTCTCCGCGATCGTCTCGGCGTCGTCGCGGCGGAGGATGTCAGTTTCCTTTTCCTGCATGCTCGCCCCGAAGCTTTGGCCGCCCGATCCCGACGACATTGAGGAACGGTCCGCGCCGCGGTAGAGACCGGCGATCCGCTGATCGACCCGCTCGATGACAGCAGGCATCGGCATCCCGCTGGGATTGCCTTCGGCTTGGATGATCTCGATGGGCTTGGCGTGCGTCCCGTCGTCGCCGGTGATCACCGCGCACCAGTCGTGGCCGAACGCCTGGGTGGCTTCGGTCATCGCGATGGCCTCGGGAGTGCCGGCCGCGGCCGACGTGCGCCCTAACACACCCGGCACGGAGAATTTCTCGGAGAAAATCAGCCAGTCATTGAATGCGCTCCGTTTCGCCAGATAACCGATCGAGCAGGCGATCATCAGTCCGTCGCCCGTGGTGACCATCCACTCGCCGTCGTCGAGGTCCTCGCCGGAAACGTCGGACACGCTTTTTAGATAGCGGAGCTTGCCGGTGGTATTTTCGAAAAGCCACAAGGGCACAAATTCGAATGTCGCCCGAAGATCACCGTCAGGCTGTGGTTCCCAAATGATGTGGTGTGCCGCGTATTTGAACGAGGTCGCCGTCATCATTTGCTTCACCAGGCGTCGGAATCCTCCGCGCTCGTTGCGGTCGTAGGCATTCACCGCGCGGACCGATTTCCAGAAACTCTCCAACTTC
The DNA here is from genome assembly GCA_031389115.1 of Akkermansiaceae bacterium. Lineage (GTDB taxonomy): Bacteria > Verrucomicrobiota > Verrucomicrobiia > Verrucomicrobiales > Akkermansiaceae > Luteolibacter. The sequence continues at coordinate 45,185 of JANMSI010000036.1, read as the reverse complement.
TCCTGGTGGGCCGCGCCATCCGCGCCGCTCTCCGGATCGATGATTACCACCTGCATGTCGAGTTGGCTCACGTCCTTCTCGCGCTTCGGCTTGACGTTGGAAATCATGTCATCCCGCTCCGCCATTTTCTCCCACAGCAGCACCGCCTCGCGGATCCGGCCGTGCTCGAACGCATCGAGCACGCGGGCCAGCATGTCCGGCTTCAGATAGGGCAGCGGGTTATGCTTGTTCTGGCGGATGAATTTCAGGCTCGCCGCCGTCGTGTGCAGCGGGCCGCTGCCCGCCGTGATCGGGGCCACGTTGGACGCGGCCTCGCGGACGGACTTCGCCTGGGTCGCACGGGCCGCTTTCTGGCGTTTTCGGGCAGCCGGGCTCACGGGCACACCTCCTTTTGGTCTTCGTGAAACGAAATACCCCTGCACAGCCATGCACAGCCATGCAGGACGCCCGGAGGGCCACCAACCCATGAAGGGCGGCACCGGCTAACAGAATGCCCAGCAGGGGCGCTTCTGACGCTTTTCTTGATGAATGGCATTTTGGAAAGAACTGGGTGCATCGGATCAGCCGGCATAGCGGGTGCCCCGGCGTTTCATCGGGATGGATTGGAAAGCGGCCGGCTTTGGGGCGACGGCATGCCCGCCCACCATTTCCGAGAGCGCGGAATAGGCGTCCGCCAGGGCGAGGTGGTTCTCGCAGCCGTCCACGTAGTCCTTGGCCTCGCCGTCCGGACCGGCATCGCGCTTCGAACCGGTGATGAGGTGCGAGTCGAGCGTCTCGACGATCGGCAGGCAGCCAGCCTCGCGCCGTGGCAGGCGCATCACCGGATCTTCCAACAGCTTGCCGTCCACCACGCGGATCACGTTTTCCGCAGGCGTTAGAAATTCATTGATGACCCGGTCGATGCTCTCGAAACGGTTGCACTGGATCTTCGGATAGAACTGGTTGAAGCCGCCCTGCGGATCCACGCCCAGCTTGTGGACGATGCCGCCGCCAGGCTTTACCGCGAACTCGACCACGAAGCAGCGCAGGCCCTCCCAGCGCTTCCGCGCACCGTTCCAGGTCAGTCCGCCGGGAAACTTCAGGATCGCATCCTCCGGCCGCCCGTTGAACGGCCGCCAGTCGATGCCCTCAAGACCGTTGAGCTTGTAGCAAAGCGCCCTGGCTTGATCGACCGCCGGGTTGGCGTCGATCGACAGGCAGCTCATGCCGAGCTTGTGAAACAGCACCTCGGTCCGTGCGACCATCTGCGAGAGGGGAATTTGTTCCGCCCAGTTGATCCGCTTCCTGGACTCGCTGAAGACGTCGCGGGACACGAACCAGCAGCGGTTGCCGGTGTCCATCCCGCCGAAGCGCGGCACCGTCGCCGTCGCGAGTGAGAGATCGTAGGGAGCTTCCACCGTGCGCGCCCGCAGGATGATTTCGGGGCTGATCGCCTGCTCCGTGTTGGACGGCATGGCCAGCACGTCGCAGCGGAACACCACCATCATCTCCGGGTCTTTGACAGCATCTTGCCAGCGCGACACGAACTGGTTGACCGGCATCGCGCCCAGGCAAAGCTGGGAGAGCCGCCACGACCACTTGTTGAGCTTGATCCGGTCCGGCCGCAGGTGCTTGCAGATCGGCTGGTAGCGATCCACCACCGCGCCCGTCTCGGGATCGGCGAAATAGTAGGGAGCGCCTGGCTGATAGGCCCACGCATTGCCGGCGTCGTCGCGGAAGTCCCCGGCGAGCGTTAGTTTCGGGTCGGTCGGCGACGGCGTTCCATCCACCGCCAGGCGGCAGACTTGCGGCCAGTTTTCTTCCAGGTTGATCCGGCGGCCGTCGCCCACGTCGAAAAGGAAGATCCCCTGGGAGCCGTCCTCCCACTGCTTCTGTTGTCCGGCCGCGTGCAACCGCTGCGTGCCGATGCTCGAACGCAGCCGCAGGTTGGAAGCCGTCATCCGTCCCGTTAGGAACTTCGAGCGCTTGGCCGGGATGTCGTCTTTCTCATCCTCCATCACCACGTCCATGGAAAAGGTCGTCGGGATCTTGCCCATGCCGCGGATCATGCCCTGGGCGCGGAAGTTGCCGTCGCTCACCTGGAAGGCTCCCTTGCGGTTCACCGCGCGGCCGCGCTTGTCCGCCATCTTGCCCACCTGCATCAGCGGGCCGAGCCACTCGATCTGCTCGATCACGTCGGGACGCAGCTTGGTGTCCACGATGCCTTCCACGAGGTCATCGTCGGGAAGGTAGTAGCCCCAGTTATAATGGAGCACCGCTGTCGCATACGCGCCGAAGTTGAGCGCCAGCACGCTCTTGCCGATCTGCGCGCCACCGCACACGTCGATCGTGGAGTCAGGCAAAACCACCCCGGTGTGAGAGCCAAGCACCAGGTCAAAAGTCTCGATGATCGGAATCAGCGCCTCGCGGCCGACCAGGGAATACTGCACATACTCGCCGCCGGGGATCTTCACCTTGGCCTGCGTGGTTAGAAACTCCATGAAGCTGGAGATCTGCGGCACGCTGGTCGAGGTCGTCTCGCCGAGGCGCTCGCCTAACCGGGCGACGATGGAGGACTTCGGCTTCATCCCTTGGCCACCTCCTGTTGGATGACCTGGAACGCGGCCAGCGCTTTCGGGTTGCCCTGGATTTCCGCCAGCAGCGCATCGAGCCCGGCTTCCACCTTGCTCTTGCTCGCCGCTGTTAGCTTGTCCTGGTTGAAGGCCACGACCTTCTCCGCCAGTCCCAGCTTCCGGATCGCCACATAGCCCTTCACATCCTTGTTCACGGCCACTTCCGTCTTCATCACCCGGTCCGCGAACCGGTCCAGCTCCTCGTCCGAGACCAGCGGATCCTTGGCAAGCTCCGTGCGGGCCTGGAGCGCGAAGTCCTTGGCATCCCGCCAGCGCTTCCACACCCGCAGCCAGGCATAGAACTCCGAGAGCGTGGATCCGGAAACGGTGACTCCATAGCGCAACGGGATTTCCGCGCGGATGGCGGCGAACTTGAGCTTCTTGCCGCCCGGCTCCGGGTTGCGGAATTCCCACAGTTCCAGCAGCTTCTCCGCGGGGAGATTCTTCAGTTTCGCGTCCTCGCGGATTTCCCTGGGTTCGTCCATTCACCTGATGTTTTCCTGTTGGATCCCGGCACGGGTGAGGAACCATTCCGTGACCTCGGCCTCGGCGTCGTAGTGGCTGCGGATAAAGTTGGACCCGTGGTTATACTCCATGCCGTCGCGCAGCTCCTGCAGCGAGACGCCGCCGCCCACGAGTTCGTTGACCATTTCCAGCAGCATGGCTTCGGTCTTGCCGGTGCCTGGCGAAATGTTGAGTGCCTCGCGGATCTTCTTGCGGATGCGGGCGGTGGAAACGGTAGGCTTCATCCGTTGTTAGGGTGGGTGGGTTGGACTTTGGTTTGCTGGGGGTGCAGCGCGTCGGCCAGCTTGCCGATCTGGTTGGCCACGTCGGAGGTGGCTTTGAGCGAGGCGAGGGCTTCGCCCTGGGCATTGACCGTGGTGTGAAGGCGCTGCCTGCCTTGACTGTATCTAACGATCTTCATGCCATATGCGGAACTCCTCGGCGACCTGCCGGAGAACCAGTGGTATGAGGACCACAAGGTCTCGCTCCCGGACGGCCGCGACGGACTTTTGGAAACCCGCCACCGGTTGGACCGAAAACGTCAGATCCTCGAGCGCGAGCATCGCTACTCGCTTTCTGGAAATCCCCCGCTGACGCACCGTTCGCGGCAGACGCTGCGCTGGTTCGAACACGCGGAAATCATTGCGCTGCTAGCGGCATGCGGGTTCAGGGTGGACCGGTTTTTCTTGGATTTCGATCCCGCCCGGGTGGTCGCCGACCCGGACCGCATCGATTTCGACGGGATTCTAACCTACGAGGCGACCCGGGTGGTCACAGATGACTGATTTGATGAAAGAAATCCGGATTGCCATTCTTGACGGACGGGGCGCATCCACCCTATGACCCTTGCTGTGCCAAGGAATTTCATACTGCTCGCGACGTTGGGAACATTGACGACCTCCGCCTTGTGTCAGGATTGGGGCCGGGAGGATGTCGGATTCGAAAGCATCCAGAGCCGCGCACGGGATCTTGCAAACAAGGCCTACGTCGCCCCGAACCGCGACAGCCTGCCAGCGTGGATGAACGATCTAACATACGACCAGTACCGCGATATCCGTTTTAATCCGAACCAAGCGCTGTGGGCGGCCGAAAAGCTGCCGTTCCGCGCGATGTTTTTTCACCCCGGCTATTTGTTTCGGGAGCCGGTAACGCTCAACGAATTTACCGGCACCCACCAGCAGAAGATTCGGCTGTCAGAAGCATTTTTTAACTACGGACCGCTAATCAACAAGCACGGCGACCTGCCGGCGGACGGCGGATTCGCAGGCTTCCGATTGCACACGCCGCTGAACGCGCCGGAATATTTCGACGAGCTGGCGGTCTTCCAGGGCGCGAGTTACTGGCGGGCGCTGGGGAAAAACATGCGTTACGGAATTTCCTCGCGCGGCATCGCGATCAACACCGGCGCGGAGGGAGGGGCCGAGGAGTTTCCGAATTTCCGCGAGTTCTGGCTGCGCAAACCCGAAGCGAACCACACCCAGGCGGTGTTCTACGCCTTGCTCGACGGACCTTCCTACTCGGGCGCCTATCAGTTTAAAATCAGTCCGGGAAATACCACGATCGTTGAGGTCAAGGCCGTGCTGTTCGCCCGGCTGGAGGTCAAACGGTTAGGCATCGCGCCGATGTCGAGCATGTTTTGGTTTGGCGAGAACTCGCGCCGGCGCTTCGATGATTTCCGCCCGGAGGTCCATGATTCCGACGGGCTCGCGATCCGCACCGGCACCGGCGAACGGTTGTGGCGGCCGATTTCCAACGACACCGGCAAGCTGGAATTCAGCACCTTTGAAATGGAAAAATGCGTCGGCTTCGGCCTGCTGCAGCGCGACCGCCGTTTCGGTGCTTACGAAGACGGCGAGGCAGCCTATCACCTGCGGCCGTCGCTGTGGGTCGAGCCCACTTCCGACTGGGGTCCGGGCCGCGTGATGCTGATGGAAATCCCGACGAACAACGAGCTCGCCGACAACACGGTGGCCATGTGGGAGCCGTCGAAAACTCCGAAACCGGGTGACCGGATCGAGTTCGCCTATCGTCAGCATTGGACGACCGATGAGGATCCTTCCCAAGCCGACGGCCGGGTCGTCGCGACCCGCACCGGCGTCCATGATTGGCAGAAGGAACAACGCACGATCGCCGTGGAATTTGTCGGCAACGCGCTGACCCAGCAGAGCGAATCGCCGTTGACCCCGCTCGTGCAAGCCGTGGGCCCCGGTGCCGAAAAGATCAAAATTCAGGGCGTCACGTTGCAAGCCATGCCTGAAGCCCGTTGGCGGGTGGCGTTCCAAATTGCCCCCTCGGCCGAAGGCGGCAAGCTGGCGGACGTGGGCCCCGTCGAACTCCGGTGCTGCCTAAAACGCGGAGAAAATTTCCTCACCGAAACATGGGTCCACCGCGTCATTCCTTAGACACCTTACGACCGCTCAGTGACGGCGAGCTCAACGAGTGGGAGGAAGCCTATGCCGCCGTGGAGGCCTATCTGCAAGCCCTGCGGCTGAGAAACCGCCTGCTTGTGGCCGAGCTTGTCCGCGGGATTTTGTGGCGGGCCTCCGCCCGCCGCGTCGATGAATTGGACAAGCCGGTGCGCCTGCTCGCAATGGAGGAAGCCCTGTCCGAAGTGGCCGAGTGGACCCAGGATGTGCTGGACGTGCCATTGGAAAACCGCCGTCTCGCCGCGCGCGGCAGGCTCTCGCTGCTGCTCGCCGACATGCCGGGAAAATGGCAGAGCGTTTTCCTAACACCCGCACCGTGGCCGCCCGAGTTTGTGGACGCCATGAAGAAATCCTACCTTGCCGCCGGGCCCCGCTTCGCCGAGCTGACCATGATTCCAAAACCACTGGAATTGAACGCGATTGGCAGCGGTGCCGCGCAACTGAGGGAAACCATGGACCGCAGCCCGATCATCCGCATCCTCTTCACCGCCGTGATCGTGGTGCTGCTCGTGGTCACCGTGTGGTTCATCCTTTTCTAATGGAAAACAGCGAACTACCTCCCCGTGATTCCCCGCGATTTTTCGGCCGCTTCCGGACGCTCCTGCGGCGCACTTTGTTTTTCGGGACCGTCGTGGTCGTGAACCTCGCGGCCAGCTTGTGGCTCGCGGACCTTTTCTGGCGGATGGGCTATCAGAAAGCCCACTACCCGCTGCTGGCGATATTCGTCGTCCTGAACGGCCTGCTCGTGCTCGGTTCGTTCCATGCGATTTTCGGCGCGATTGACATGCTGCTCGGCCGCAAACGCGCGGTCAGGATCACCGCGCTGGCCGACCGCCTTACCGGCTCGTTGCTCAAACGCCACGCGGTTGTAATTCCGGTTTACAACGAGGACAGCGTCAAAGTCTGCGCTCGGCTCGAAGCCATCTACCGGTCCATCGAAGCGACCGGTGCCATCGATTCCTTCGATTTTTTCATCCTCAGCGACACCCGCGATCTCGATCTGTGGGTGATGGAGGAAACGTCGTGGACCAACCTCTGCCGCCGGCTGGACGGCTTCGGCCGAATCTATTACCGCCGCCGCAAGACCAACGACAACCGCAAGGCAGGCAACATCGGCGATTTCGTCCGCACCTGGGGCGGTGGCTACGAAGCGATGCTCGTCCTCGACGCGGACAGCCTGATGGACGGTGCAGACATCGTGAAAATGACCCGGATCATGGAGGCCTACCCGCGGCTGGGAATTCTCCAGACGGCCCCGAAACTAATCCGCGGCTCTTCCATTTTCACCCGGCTCCAACAGTTCGCGATGCGGCTCTACGGACCGCTTTTCATCCGCGGCCTCAACTTCTGGCAGCTCAACGGCGGCAGCTACTGGGGGCACAACGCGCTGATCCGGGTGAAGCCGTTCTCCGAATTCTGCGAGCTTCCCGCCCTGCCCGGCCGCGAGCCGTTCGGCGGACGGATCCTGAGTCATGACTTCGTCGAAGCCGCCCTCATGGTCAGCCAAGGCTGGGACGTCTGGCTCGCGTGGGACATCGAGGGCACCTACGAGGAAGCGCCCCCGACGCTGGTCGACCACCTCATCCGCGACCGCCGCTGGTGCCAGGGCAACCTCCAGCACATGTGGCTGATTTTCGCCCGCAGGCTGCCGTTTTCCGTGAGAATGCACCTGTTCATGGGCATCATGGCCTACCTGGGCAGCCCGCTCTGGGGTCTGTTTCTCCTTCTGGGCACGTGGGTCGCGTGGGACCGATATTCCAGCGAGCTGAGCCAGCTTCCTTTCGAAAATTATGCCGCGCGTTGGTTCGGCATCGATGGCATCCAGCAAAGCATCATTCTCACCTCGGTCATCTTCGCGCTGTTGTTCCTGCCGAAAATTCTTGCTGTCACCGGGGCCATTCTCACCCCGTCCATCCGCCGCTCGTTCGGTGGCGGTTTCCGGATTTTCCTCGGCTCGACCATGGAAACGATCGTCTCGATGCTGCTCGCCCCGTGCATCATGGTCGCCCACTCGATGATGGTCCTGAGCATCATCCTCGGCCGCGCCGTCGGCTGGGGAAATCAGAACCGCGAGACCGACGGCACCGCCTGGGGGGACGCGTTCCGCTTTCATGCCGTGCAAACGATTCTTGGCATCGTCTGGACCGCGGTGGCCCTCAACATCAGCCTAACGTTCACCGCTTGGATGGCCCCCATCCTGATCGGGCTCCTTCTGTCGGCGCCGGTTTCTGTTTGGACCAGCCGCTCCCGTTATGGACGCGCCCTGCTCCGCTTCAAAATCCTGGGCACGCCCGAAGAACTTAATTCTCCCGCCGTCATCCGTCTCGCGGACAACGCCACGGCCGCCGTCGATCTCGCGCTCGACGCATCCGTGGAAGGTCGCCGCGGCATGGTCGCCGCCGTGGTCGATCCTTACGTGAACGGCGTCCACGTTTCCCTGCTGGAAATCGCCGACATCAAACCCGCCGACGAAATCCTCGCCGAGCGCTGCCTGAGCGAAGGTCCGAACGGGTTGACCAAGAACGAAATTTCCGAACTTCTTTACCTGGCCCCTGCGATGCTCATGATGCACCGCGCCGTCTGGCTGCGCCCGGCGGAAGGCATGCACAGCGTGTGGACCCAGGCGGTAGAAAGCTACCGCCGCCGCCTCGACCCACTGTCCAACGTCGAACCCAACTAAACCGCCTACCCCATGCTCCAGCTCAATCCAGACCTCAGCGACCTTGTGTCTGACGCCGCAGCGGGGCTGGCCGATCGGTTTCAAGCCAGGGCCACGATCACCGCCGCCGCGCCGGGCCGGGTGAATCTCATCGGCGAGCATATCGACTATTGCGACGGGTTTGTGATGCCCTTTGCGATCGATCGCTACGTCGTCATCGCCGGCAGCACCAATGGCACCACCGACGCCCGCATCAGCTCCGCCCTCGGCGAGGAAATCGTCACGCTCGACCTCACGAAAATCCAGGAACCCGCAGAACCAAAATGGGTCAACTACCTCCGCGGCGTCGTCCGCGGATTCCAAGACCGCGGCTACCATGTTCCGGGCTTCGACGCCTACATCCTCTCTTCCGTTCCCGGCGGAGCTGGCCTGTCGTCCTCCGCCGCGCTGGAATGCGCGATGGCCACGTTTCTCGAAGGCCTGTTGGACACCCGTCTCCAAACCCGGGAAAAGGCCCTGCTTTGCCAGAAGGCGGAGCACGATTTCGCCCATGTCCCCTGCGGCATCATGGACCAGTTCGCGTCCGCGTTCGGCAAGCCCAACCGGCTCGTCCTGATCGACTGCCGGACCGGGGAGCCTGAACTCATTCCTTTTGATAATCCGAACCTGACCGTCCTCATCTCGAATACGATGGTCCATCACGAGCTCTCGGATGGTGGCTACGCGACCCGCCGCAAGCACACCGAGGAAGGCCTCGTCATCCTGGAAAAGGCCTCCTGGCGCGACGTCACCGCCGCCGACGTGCAGGCGAACTGGGAGAAACTCGGCGATCCGATCAACCGCCGTGCGCGCCACGTCGTTGGCGAGATTTCCCGCACCATCGCCGCCGCCGCGCTTGCCAGAAACGATTTCGAAACGCTCGGCCCGCTCATGGCCGCCAGCCACGACTCCCTGCGTGATGACTTCGAGGTTTCCTGCAAGGAACTCGACATCATGGTCGAGATCGCCCGCAAGATCGGCCGCAACGGCGGCGTGATCGGCGCCCGCATGACTGGCGGCGGCTTCGGCGGCTCCACCGTCACGCTTTGCGAGTCGCGGGCAGCTTCGGGAATCGCCACGATCCTCGGCGTGGAATATCAAAAGTCGACCGGCATCACCCCGCAGATTTTCGCCTCCCGCCCCTCGCAAGGCGCGCATTTGGTCGGGTGACATATTTACGGATTAATGAAAACGACCATTGATTTACGGGATGATATTCTGGAACGAGCCAAGGTCGCAGCAGACTGCCGGCGCACATCCATTACGAATCTGGTGATTGAGGGATTGGAGATCGTCCTTCGCAAATATTCATTACCGCCTGTCCTTCCCGCAGAAGCCCTTGACCGCCTCCATCGCGGTTATCATCTCGGCGGCCGGCCTCTCACCCGGGATCAGGCTCATGGCCATTGAGCGCTTTTTCGAGGCTCGGAGGATTCAAATCCGGTCGATATCGACGATTCTGAATTCCTTAACGTCATGAGTCCTCCGAATCGCGGACGGAGGACGCGTCCTCGCGTTCCTTGACTCCAAATCACTAGAATCCTACCGTAGCGTTATGAATTACCGCGAGCGCATCACCATTGACCCGCGCATTCGCAGCGGCAAACCCTGCATCCGCGGCACGCGCATCACGGTGGCCGATGTTTTCGATTACCTTGGTGGCGGCATGACCATTCCCGAGGTGCTGGACGATTTCCCCGACCTCGCTGCCGACGACATTCAGGCGTGCTTCGCATTCGCAGCGGATCGTGACCGCCGCCTGAACGTCGTCCCGCATGAAGCTGCTCTTTGACGAGAACCTATCGCCCAAGCTGCCCCACTTGCTGGCGTCGCTCTTTCCCGACAGCGCGCACGTTCGCGAGTGCGGTCTGCTTGGCCAATCGGACGAGGATGTTTGGAACTATGCGCGCGCCAACGATTTTATCATCGTCTCCAAGGACTCCGACTTTCAGCAGCGCAGCCTGTTGTATGGCCATCCTCCCAAGCTCATCTGGCTGCGCATCGGCAACTGTACCCGACAGCAAATCGTTCTGCTCATCACGAACCGCGAGAACGATATCCATGCGCTCGACGCCGGCCCGTTCGAATCGGTTCTCATTGTCTCGTAATCTGATGCGCGTTGAGCTCGCCTTTGGAATCGCCCCGATCTCACTTGCGGCCCAGGGCGTCCGGCAGTAAGCCACCCCGCGTGTCCCGCACGGACGATTGCACCCACGGCTGGCTTCGGCGGGCCGTGACCCAGCCCGATTTCGCCGCACGCCTGGCCCCGCTTGCCAATGGTGATCGCGAGATCGTGTTCGATCAGTCCGCGGAGGCCTCGCATGCGTTCCTGGCAGCGGTGGTCGCGCAGGCGGCGAGGGACCACAAAAAAAACCGGCTGTGGCTGATCTCGGACATGCCGCGCCACCGCGAGCGGCTGGCCTCGGAGCTGGAGCTGTGGGGGGTGACCGGGCTGGTGCTGCCGGAGGGGCCGGTCGAAACGGGCGATGGCACCATCGCAGATCCCGAGTCCGCGGCCGAATGGTTCTCTGTGCTGGAAATTCTCGCCCGTTCGGAAAGCTGCGTGGTCATTTGCGGCAGCGATGCGTTCGCGGGAAAAGCCCCCTCCCCCGCCGCGCTGCGGGCGAGCCGCACGCCGCTCAAACCGGGGACGGCGCTCGATCCGCTCCAGCTCGCGCAATCCCTAACCGACCACGGATACGAACGCGTTCCCACCGTGACGGGCCGCGGCCAGTTCGCGGTGCGTGGCGGGATTCTCGATCTGTTCGCCTGGCAGGCCGCCAAGCCGTTGCGGTTGGAGTTTTTCGATACCGATCTGGAATCGATCCGCGAGTTCGATCTCGATTCGCAGGCATCCACTTTAAAATTGATAGAGTCCGACCTGTTGCTTGCCGAGCCGTCGTCCGAAGCTATGGTCGCCGACTACCGCCGCAAGACCGATCTCATCATTTCCTTCGGTGCGGAGATTGAAAAACCCGACGTGCGAATCCTCGAAGGAGCAGCCGAGTATAACAGCGAGGAGGATTTTACGCTCGCTTGTTTCGGCAGTCCGTTAGGGACCTTCGAGGCGGGCGATTTCGTGCTGGAGGAAACGCGCCGGGAAAACTTTTTTCGCCAGCTCAACGAATGGAAGCGCGAGGGCTGGGACATCGCGATGGTCTTCGGCAACAAGGGCGAGGAGGAACGTTTTTCCGAACTCGCAGGCAAAGATCTGGAGCGCGATCTGGGATTGATCCCCGTGCGCGGAGAATTGTTAGCGGGATTCACCGTGCCGGTCTCAAGGCTGGCGGTGCTGTCCTCGTCGGAGCTGTTCGGCCGCTACCGCACACCCGGCGGGCCGCGCAGGTCGCTGTTGGAAAAGGCCCGCGCCGCCCGCGCGCGCGCCACGGTTGACGAGATGGAGGAGGGCGATCTGGTGGTCCATTACGAGTACGGCATCGGCCGTTTCAACGGCATCCAACAGGGTGATGAAGGCGACGAACTCGTTCTGGAATATCGCGACGGTTCGTTGCTAGGCGTCCCTTTGGAGCAAGCCCATCTGGTCGGAAAATACGTCGGCCTCGGCGGCAAAACTCCGGAACTCAACAAGCTCGGCGGTGCGGCATGGAAGACCGCGCGCAAGGCGGCGGAGAAGTCGATCATGGATTACGCCGCGCAACTTCTCCGCGTGCAGGCGGAGCGCCAGGGCGAGGTCGGCTTCGCGCACCCGCCGGATTCCCGGTGGATGTGGGAGTTCGAGCGATCGTTCCATTACACTGAAACGACCGACCAGCGCCGCGCGATCGATGAGACCAAGCTCGACCTCGAATCGTCGCGACCGATGGATCGCCTGATCTGCGGCGATGTGGGATTCGGGAAGACCGAAGTCGCCATCCGCGGCGCGTTCAAGGCGATCACCAGCGGCAAGCAGGTCGCGATCCTCGTCCCCACCACCGTCCTGGCGGAACAGCATTGGCGGACATTCCGCGAGCGGATGTCCGACTATCCGATCCGCATCGATCTGCTGAATCGCTTCCGCTCGGCGTCGGAAGTTAGAGAGACCCTGCGCGGCCTGGAGGATGGCTCGGTGGATCTGGTGATCGGCACCCACCGCCTGGTTTCCGGAGATGTGAAATTCAAAGATCTCGGGCTGGTCGTGGTCGATGAGGAGCAGCGCTTCGGCGTCGCCCACAAGGAAAAGTTCAAGCAGCTCTTCCGCCAGGTGGACGTGCTGACTCTATCTGCCACGCCGATTCCGCGGACACTCTACATGGCGCTGATGGGCGCGCGCGACATGTCCACCATCGACACGCCGCCGCCGAACCGGGTGCCGGTTTCCACGACAGTTTGCGCCTACGACGAGCGCGTCATCCGCGATGCGATCCGGCGGGAAATGAAGCGCGGCGGCCAAGTGTTTTTCCTGCACAACCGCGTGAAGACCATCGACGTGATGGCTTCGAAAATTCGCGAGCTGGTTCCGGAAGCTCGCGTGCTCATCGGCCACGGGCAAATGGACAAGGACGACCTGGAAGTGGTCATGCACACCTTCGTCAAGGGCGAGGCCGACGTCCTGTTAGCCACCACCATCATCGAGACCGGCATCGATATACCGAACGCCAACACCATCCTCATCGACCGAGCCGACCGCTTCGGCTTGGCCGATCTCTATCAGCTCCGCGGCCGCGTCGGCCGCGCCGGGGAAAAAGCCTATGCCATCCTTCTGCTGCCGCGCGACATGATGACCGTGGGCGACGCGCGGAAGCGAATCAACGCGATCAAGGAATACACCGCGCTCGGGTCCGGCTTCAAAATCGCCATGAAGGACTTGGAAATCCGCGGCGCGGGAAATTTACTCGGCACGAAGCAGTCCGGTCACATTTCCCAGATCGGCTTCGAGCTGTATTGCCAGCTTCTCCGCCAATCGGTGGACCGGCTGAAGGGCCGCAAGGACGCGCCGCGCGGCGAGACGAGTTTCAAGGCGGACTTCATCGCGTTCAGCGAAACGGCCTACGCGCGGCAGGATCCGAAGCTGGTGTTGCCGGCGTTTCTACCCGCCGGCTGGCTGGAGGAAACCAAGGTCCGGATCACCGCCTATCGGGAAATTTCCGAGGCCGGCACAGAAAAGGCGCTCGACGCGCTGGAGAAATCCTGGCGCGACCGCTTCGGCAGAATTCCGGACGCCGCCAGCCGCCTGATCGAGATCAATCGCATCAAAGCCCTCGCCGCCCTTGAGGGAATTTCCTCGGTGGAGATCCAAGGCCAGCGGCTGATGCTCCACCGCAATGGCGACTACATCCTGCTCGAGGGTCGCCGGTTTCCCCGGCTCAAGGCTGCTACCCCGCAAAGCAAGCTGGCGGAGTCGATAGAGATGCTGCGGACGTTTTGAAGAATCAAGGCAGGTTGATCCTCGCCAGTGTGTTTTCTATCCGAAGATGGCGCGAGTTGGAGTTTGAATGAATCATTTTAAAACTTCTTCGATCTCCGCCTTGATCCGCAGGGATGAATCCTTGCCGTCCGACGCAGAACCGACGAGCACGGCGAGCGGCTCTCCGGATCTCAGAATGATGGTCGATTTGAGCCGTTGTCCGGGCGTGGCTTCCGTGTTGTCCACTGCATCAAAACGCACCTCGATCAGATCGTACGACTCACCGATGATGGGTTCGATTTCCAGCGAACGGACTATTTTTTCATCACCGCTTTGCCGGACCAATCGACTTTGCATACCTGAACGAGTGACCAACCGGGTCTGCCCGTTGCCATCCGAGGTGACCGCCACCAACTTCGACGAAAGATTACAGCCTCCGGATACGAGCTGCTCGAATTTGTCCAATTCTATCTCATCGTTAGAAAAAGAAAAACCCGCTGTGTCAACGGGTCGTATCCGACGAAGCCCGTGAAATCCGCCTCAACGACACCGCTTTTCTTCATGAGCTCCCTCAGATCCAGAACCGGGCGGTTGAACCATGGTTTGAGAACTTCAGGAACCGGCTTCTCCGGCCTATCTTTGGGAGGAGGTTCCGCAAATGGATCCACCGCGACCCCTGAGGGCTCCATAGCCGAAAGAGATTGTGGATCCATCCATTGCACCGCCAGCCAACCCTTGTCTCCCACTCGATGCCGCTTCATCTCCCGGCGATCGACCACTATCGGCATGGCGGTGTCACCCTGTTGAATCAAAAAGACTTCGGCCACTGGCGTCCCGTCGGTTAGTTCGATGGTGGTTGAAACGCGCAGATCCAGGCCCTTGTTCCCATCAAAATCCCTGGCCACCCACAGCGGCTTGCCAGGCTGGAAGGCGAGCGCGGTTTTCAAATCCATTCCGGGATGGCCGGGTAATGCGCATGACAGTTCCAATTGCAAATACACGAAGCGATTATCGTCTCGAATATCGGCAGTGCCTTTCACACGGAACATTTTTTCCTCCTGCTGGCGGACCGCTTCGACTTCCTGCCCGGACCGCGATACGCATGATAGAAACACCGCCGGCACGGATTTCTCACTCACGGGCGAAGTGTCCGCCGGAACCTCGAAGACTGCTGCGGTGAGTCGGCATTGCTTGGGCAGTTGTTCGATTCCAAGTTGGTAGTGGAGTTGCCAGATCGCGTTCCAATCGCCTTTGACCACGAGCCGTGCGGAGCGGGCGTTCCACACCACCCAGTCGAGCGGCGGATCCGTTTTGAGTCGAGTATCCCTCGACGGCACAATACCGTCTGTCTCGTCTGCCGCATGACCCGTGACAGGGACGTTCTTGAGATCCCACAACTCGTCGCCATCCTTGAAAAACGGTGAAGGTTCAGGCGAGGATTTGAGACGGACCTTTTTCTCCACTTCCGCGCCCCAGGCATAGCGGGACAGGGGCACTTTCCAGGATACGATTTCCGCGGCCTCGCATGCTAGTGCCATGAGCAACCACAATATCGAGCCCAAGTGCCTTTTCATAATGGCATTCATCACAGGACACGCCCGCCGCCACAAGGGGGAAGTCCGATTGGCCGTAGCCCAACCTGGCGGATCGGGCTGCTGCGTACGTTTTTGATGAGCGAGGACTAAGGTCGCCGGTTTCCCCGCTTGCAATCCACAAGCCCTCAAGGAAAGCTCACCGAAGCGATCACGCTGCTGCAAAACTTCTGATTTTTGACATGACCTCTATGAATTCGCGTCTCGCTCTGACCCTGGTGCTCACCGGCGCAACCCTAACAGGGTCGGTGCTTTCGGCCCAGCAAGCTCCACCGCAAGCGCCGCCGCTGTCGGCTGGTCCGATCGAGGTGAACGGCATCGCCGCCAAGGTCAATGGACGGGTGATCACGAAAAACCAGGTCTCGTTCCTGCTCGCGCCGGAGTATGGCAGGCTGGTGGCCCAATTTCCCCGCCGCGGGCCGCAGTTCGAGGCCAAGTTCAAGGAAACCAAGGCCAAGATCATGCAGGAGCTGATCGACCGCCAGATCATTCTCGACGAGTTCAAGCAACTCGGCGCTTTCATCAAACCCAATCTGGTCGATGAAGAGATCAAGCGCCAGATGCGGGTGCTTTTCAACGGCGACGAGGTGAAATTCCGCGAGGAGCTGAAGCGCAGCCGCCTGACCATGGAGGGCTACCGCGAGATGACGAAGGAGAAAATGGTGGTGGATTCCATGCGCCAGCAACAATTTTCCAGCGACAAGTCACCGCCACCGCTGCCCACGGAGATCCAGAACGAATACAATGAGATCAAGCCCAACCTGCGCGATGTGACGAAGGACGTAATCACCTTCCAGAAGATCTTCATTTCGGCAACCGACGAGACGAATCCGTTGGTCACACCGGAAACCCAACTGGCGCTCGCGGAGGACATCGCCAAGCAACTTGGCGAGGGCAAGGATTTCGCCGGGCTGGCCAAAGCACACTCCAAGGATGCCTTTGCCGAAACCGGTGGCTTGCAGGAAAATGTTCCGCGCACCGATCTGTCGCCAGAGTTTGCGTCCATCATTTTTGAAATGCCCGTCGGAAAAATCGCCGGCCCGCTGCTTGACCGGCAGGGCTTTACGATCATCAAACCGATCAAGATCCAACTCGGGCCCTCACCTCCGCTCGACGCCAAGGTCCGCGAAATGGTGGAGGAGCGCGTGCGTCGGAAAAAGACTTCCGTCCAATATGACCGCTGGATCGAGTCCAAGCGCAAGCGGGCGATGATTGACATCCGGGAGTGACGTCATTGAGGGGCTGGGGGCTGGCGAAGAAGCTTCTTTTCTGACCTCTAGCCCCCAGCCCCTGGCCCCCAAGTGCCACCTGATTTGGTGGAGGTGCTATACTTCGGAGCCGCCGAATTAGTTCGTAAATCCGAGCTGATCCGGCTTGCCCAAAGCCCACCGCCGCGCCATGGAGGAGGGGTGAAACGTGACCTAGCAGCCAACCCGGCCTGGCAGGAGGATGACCTGGGGTTACCGCTGCCGGATTCTCCTCACGCCTGCTCGGTGTGTCTGCCGACTTGGGATTCCATCGTCGGCTACGAGGAAGGTCGCGAGAAGATCGTGAAGCGGATGCGGACGGGTTATCCCAGGTTTTTCAAGCATCCGGCGGTGGATCGCTTGTTCGCCGCCGCCAAGGCGGAAATCGCCAGCGAGTATGAGGAGGTCATCGTGCTGCCGACGCGCGCTTCGGTGCAGCGCGCGCATCGGTGGGTGGAGCGCCGGGCGGAAACGGCGGTGCGGATCGCCAGTTTTCACGGCCTGCAGGTCTTGGTCGTGCCGGAAAAGGCCAAGCCGGATGCGGACGCTTACTGGCGGTTCTCCGGTGAGGTGGTGAGCAGTCGGCAGGCCCAGGATTTTCTCGATGGAAATCTAAGGGAAGGCTCGAAGTCGCACCTGATCTCCCGCTCGTTGGCCAAGTTCACCGGAGCCGCGCCGGAAGACACTTTCATTTTCACCAGCGGCATGGCCGCCGTCACCGCCGTGCTGCGGGCTCTCCCAGGAATGCACGAAGGCAAGAAAACATTGCAGTTAGAATTTCCCTATGTGGACAGCCTGAAAGTTCAGGAAATGTTCGGTCACGGCGTGGTCTATCTGAACGAAGCGACCGGCGAGTCCTTCGACGAGGCGCTGATGCGCATCCGCCAGGGCGAGTTCGCCGGAGTTTTCACCGAAGTCCCCAGCAATCCCCTGCTGCGGACCGTGGATCTCCACCGTGTCTCGAAGGCCTGCGAGGACAGCGGAACCCCGTTCGTGATCGACGACTCCGCCGCCGGGCCGCTCAACGTGGACGCATTGCGATTCGCCGATGTCGTAACCGGCAGCCTCACCAAATGGATTTCCGGCGAGGGCGACGTGATGGCCGGCATGGCCTCGGTCCGCGCCGACTCGCCGGTGGCGAACGCGCTGCGCGAATCGCTAACCGCCGACGCCACCGACAGCGCCCCGCTCTACATCGGCGACGCCGAAGTTCTTCTATCCAATCTAAAAGGCTATGCCGAGCGGATGAAAACGGTGAACGCCAACGGCCTCGCGCTTGCCGCCTGGCTGGCGGACCACCCCGCCGTGGCGGAAGTCTGGCATCCGTCGCTGACGAACCGTCACAATTACGAGGTGGTCATGCGCAAGGGCGGCGGCTACGGCGGCTTGCTTTCCATCGTGCTGAAGAATCAGAAAAAGACGCCGCGGGTTTACGACGCGCTGCGCCTAAGCAAGGGGCCGAGCTTTGGGACGCGGTTCACTTTGGTTTGCCCCTACACCCTGTTAGCTCACTATCACGAACTGGAATGGGCCGAAGGTTGCGGCGTTTCCGCCAATCTGTTGCGAATTTCCTGCGGCATCGAGGAAACGGAGACACTGATCGCCGCGTTTGAAGAGGCGCTGGCCCTTGCCTGATCCCTTATGCTCTCAATCCGTGGACTTCAGTCCACGGCTACCATTGAGCACCATCCCGGTGAGGGCAAATGACGAAGCCGATCACTTCCCGCTCCACCGGTCTGCAATCGTTCACGGGAAATTCGCGAGCACTCGATAGAATCCCTGCCCCGCGAAAGGTGCCGGGTCAGTAAACGTTACGATGCCATTAACCGCCAGCGGACCCTGCGTCGCGATCGTTTGCCAACTGCCGGTCGTTAGGTTTGCGCGTCGTTGCAGCAGGTATTTCCGCTTGGCAATTCCGTTCACAGTTAGAATGAAACCCGTCGGTGCCCGGGTGGCCGTGGCGACTTTGAGATGGTCGCCACCGGAGTTGGGAAGGGTGCCTGAGATATACTCCGAGGCATTCGCCTGGCCGTCGCCGTCGAGGTCGAGCCCGCCGTCAGCGCCATTGAGCGGGCTGAATCCATAGGTCATTTCCCAACCGTCGGCAGCGCCGTCGTTGTCACTATCCGAGTCGAGGAGGTTCATGATGCCGTCGCCATCGAAGTCCACGAACTGTTCGACGGTGTCGTTGAGTCCGTCGTTGTCGCTGTCCAGATCCTGATAGTTCGGGGTTCCATCGCCATCCGTGTCGGCGCTGGTTTCCGCCCCGTCGGAGAAGCCGTCCCCATCGGTGTCGGCGGCGGGATTTGCCAAAGTAGCGACTTCAAAAGCGGAAAGACCGCGATGATAGATCCGGACATCGTCCACGCTGCCCTTGAAGAGTGGATCGTTCGCATATTGCCCGTCGCCGATGTAATTCACCGTGGGGTTAAAGGCGGACGGATTGATCGTGATCGGACCTGAGTTCGCAAGCGCGCCGTTCACGTAGAGACTGCCAACGTCGCCGATGAGCGTGACCACCACATGGACCCATTGCCCTGGATTGGCTGCCGCCGTATTCAGAGTTTGCTCGGCACCGCCGTTGACAATGCCGAAGCGCATCGTGCCCGCGCCGGATTTGGGAGTGAGGAACAGATACTGGGTGGTGTTATTTCTGCCGAAATCGAAAACGCGCTGCCAGTTGTCCCCGCCATCCCAAAGGAAGCGGGTGGAAATGGTGATGTCCGCGGAGTTCGCCACCCCGGCGGGCAGTGTTACCGCATCATCAACGGCATCCAGAATGATCGAGCGTCCCGATGTCTGGCCCGCGGCATAAGCCGGCGCGCCGAGAGCGGTTCCATGGAACGTGCCCACCCGGCTGGTGGCGTTGTCGGTGAACTCATAGTGGGCCGCCATCCCGGCCCCGGTCACGGGAACCGCGAGCGTCGCAAATGCGACCGATAGATCTGGATCCTTCACGCTCACCGTGAAGCTGTCGGTGCCCACATCGCCTTCCCCGGGTGTGCCGGAGAGCTGCCCGTTAGCGGCGATTTTCAACCACGCCGGACCCGCCGTTTTTGCGAATACGAGCGAGGCAGCGGAGTCGTCTGGATCGGTGGCACTGCCTGCCAGGGTGCCGGTGTAGGATTGGCCTCTGACGGCCGAGGGCTTGACGACTGGATTCGCGGTGAACACCGGCGGCTGGTTCAATGTTAGGAGCGCGAGAATTTCCGCGTTGGAGAGCGCCCTGTTATAGACGCGGAAGTCCTCGATCCGGCCGTCGAAGAGCGGGTCCGGCCATTGGCTTTTACCCAGGTAGTTTTTCGTCGGCGAGAAATCCGACGGGTTGATCGTGATGGCTGTATTCGTGTTAGCGACCACGCCGTTGACAAACAGTTTCCCGGTGGTGCCGCTCAAGGTCACCGCCACGTGGACCCAGGTGCCGGTGGCGGGCACGGTCGTGTTCAACTGTTGCTCGGCACCGCCATTGACGATGACGAAGCGCATGGTGTTGCTGCCGGACTTGGGAGTCAGCATCAGGTTCTGGGTGGTACCGTTGCCGAAATCGAAGACGCGCTGCCAGTCGCCCCCGCCGTCCCAGTTGATCCAGGCGGCGACGGTGATATCGGTGGAATTTCCAATATTGTAAGGGGCGGTGACGAAATCATCGGTGCCGTCCAAGTCGATGGCCTGAGCGCTTTTTCCGGCGACATAAACCGGACTGCCGGTGGCCAACGCGTGAGCCGTGCCTAACGCGTCCTGGGTATTTCCGTCGAAATCGTAGCGGACTTCCACGCTCTCGACCGGCTGGGCGACGAAGCGCGCCGGAAGGATGATCCGCGGCTTTCCGGGCTCCTGCCATCCGACTGATAGATGATTTCCAAAGCCGCCCTGTTTCATCCGCGCTTCGAAATAATACGGCTGCCCGGCGACCATCGAAACGAGTCCGGTGGCTTGCCCCGCGCCCGCGTTGAAATCCTGATAGCCCGTGTAGGGACTGAAGGAAGCGCGCAACAAAAGGTTAGCGGGACTTCCGTTAGTGCTCAGGTAGAACTCGGTCTGGTCATCGCCGGCAATCCAGAACTGGTGGCTGCCGGAGGACGGGGCGACGAACTGCCCGCTCATCACGGTGCCGTAGTTGCTGGTGTTGTTGGAATATCCTAACACATCCGCCTTGTCCTTCAGGACGATGGTATCGGGAAATCCCGGATACGCCGGTGCGGCATACAGGGCCGCCAGCGTGCCACCGCCGATGGCCTTATAGGTGCGCTGCTTGATGAAGCCCACGGCATAGCTGCCGGGGTTCGCCCTAACGGTGAGCGCCACCGTGGTATTGACGCTCTGCGCCGCCGCGCCGTCGTCGGTGGCCGTGATGCTGAGATTGACGACAGTGCCGGTGGCCAGCTGCGTCTGGCGGGCGGTGCGGACGGTGCCTTTGGCATCGACCGTGAAATATGGATTTGCCCCGCCGGGATCGCCTGCGGTGATCTGATAGGTCAGCGTGGTAAGCAGATCCGGATCGGTGATGACGAGGTTGCCCATGGCCGCGCCGGACTGTGTTAGATCGAGCAGTTCCGCCGAGAAGGTGGAGACCAGGACGGGCGGCTCATTGACGTTTTGCACCGGCACGAAGACCGTGCGGACTTCCGTGGTCGTCGTGCTCGCGATCTGGATGTGCAGCAAATACTCCGGCGGGGTGCGCCAGTTCGCTGCCAAAGTTTCGTAATCGATCGCCACGCCGGCCGCGACGCTGATCGCGCCCGTCACCGGATGGATGACAAACAGATTGTCGGTGTTTCCACTTTGGATGCTGAACGTTTTCGCGGCCGCGCCGTGATTTTGCCAGGCGCTGGTCGTGCCCACCAGCGTGCCGGGGGCGGTTCCCTCATTGACGGTGAAACGCTGCGGCGCCACGACGTTCGTGATCGTACCGGTGACGTGATAAGCGCCGATGCAGCCGTAGTCGCTGAAGGGATCGGTGCCCGTGCGCGCTGCCCCGTCGATGGAGATGAAGTAGTCACCCGCCGCGAGGTTGGAGGCGATGGTCGCGCCCGGCTGGTTCGGGTCGTTGACCGTGAAAATGGCCGTGCCGGTGGAGTTATACAACACGGCCTCGATGTTGACCGCGCCGCCGACCGCTCCGCGGGAGAAATTCAGGGTCGCATTGCCGCCGTTCGTTCGGAAATAGAAGTAGTCCTTGTCCGTGCGGCTCTCGATGATCTGGCTGTCATCCACCGTTCCGTTAGCGAAGACTCTGAGCGCCTCGGCGGTGGCGGTGTTGTTGCCGATTTGGTCCGCCCGATAGGAAATCGAACCCCAGCCTTCGATGTCCGCGAGGTCGTTCTGGGTGTTGGTGGAATTCGCGTAATCGCCGGGCGACCAATGTTTGATCTGCTTGCCGTAGGGAGCGCCCATGTAGGGGCCCCAGGATTCGCCTCCGTTGCCGATACCGCCGTGGTAGTCGGCCGCGCCGACGCCGTCATGCCCCAGGCCGAGCGTATGGCCGACTTCGTGAGTGACGATCATGCCACCGCCCTCGCCGGTGTAGGGCAGGGCCCAGCAGGGAGTCGCGCCGCCCGAGTCGAAGGAATTGATGTAAGCGATGCCCCCCGCGGTGCCAATGGCATTGCGCGTCGGGGTGATGATGCAGCGCTGCTTTTCCGTGGCGGCGTCGAAAACCGCCTGGTCGGTTGTGACGTTGATAGAAAACGTTAGAAATGCTTCGGCAACCCACTGCCAGACTTCTTTGATCTGCGCGTTGTTCAGGCCCGAGTGCGCCGCTTCGAAGTCTCCCCAACCGTTGTGGGGCCCCGACTGGCCGTCGAAATCGAGGTAAACCACGGCTGGCGCGCCGGGGTTGCTTTGCAGCGAGACGATGCCGTTCTGAGAGTCTGGAATGTGCCCCGAAGTTTCCGGATGGTCCTCGGGCAGCGGGATTTCCTGAATCGCCTGTCCCGGCGGGTGCGGCATGCCCTTGCCGTCGTCGGTGGCGCAGACGACCTCGCTCAAGGGCGCGGCGACCAGTGCGACCTCGCCGGCGGCCCGGCGTTCCGTGTGATAGGCGTATGAACCGTCGTTCGCGAGCACGACACCGAACGAAACCGCGCCGGTCGCGGGATGGGTGACGAACGTGAAACGACCTGGCGACGGCTTGAGCACGGTGCCTTGGATGCCATGAGCTTCCGCGCCGGGCTGGACGGCGAGCTGGAAGAGTTTCCCATCGGGCATGACCACCTCGAACGGAGTGTTAGGTGGATGGTTTTCGGCAACAATTTCGTTCACCCAAGTCCGCAGCGTTTCGCCGACCAGCACTTTGGGAGCTTTGGCAACCGGCACCGTGGCAGGCGGCGGCGGCGTAGGCAGGAGCGGGTTTTGCGGAGCGACGGCAGGTGCCCGCACGATTTCGACCGGGGCTTGGCGGGTATTCCACAACGTCACTCCTGCGAGGACGGCGATGGCGATGAGAACACTGAGATGGCGGGCTTTCATGACGGGTTAGTTCCCGTGAATCGGCCTTACTCCCGCTTGAGCTGGAGCAGTCCGCCGGAGAAGCCCTGCTGCAATTGAAGCTCAATGCGCAGAGCACCGGTGTCCACGGTGGGGAAACGTAATGCATCCAGCCGGTCCTTTTCCACACCATGTTCGGGGGGGGAGGAAACCGGCGTCCAAACGCCGTCTTTGCGGTAGAGCACTCGCCACGAAGCCGGCACGCGGCATTTCCCCGAGCCGCTGTCGTCGAACCAGTAGGCGGACACCGCCGACACTTTTTGCGGGCGATCAAAGGTCCACTCGATCCATTCGCTGGTGCCGATGTGATCCCAAAACGTGAAGCGCGGGACGCCGTCGCCGCGGGATGAGGCGGGCTGTTTGTCGCCGATGATCGAGGTGATCGGACCGCCATGCCCCTGATGCGAGACCACGACGCCCGGCTCGAGAATCGCTTCCCCACGCAACAGCGGGAATGCCGTGATGCGCAAGGTCTGCGCGCCGAAGGGCACCAGCGTCACGGGTTCCAGCGGCTCGCTGCTAGAGGCCGGGCTTGCTGGAACTTCCGCCGCCATGCGGTCCTCCCGGACCAGCCCCCATTGCGGCAGCCGCTTGGCGGGGACGGTGAGTTTGATGGGCGTCGTTTCCGGCAGCCAGGGATTTTCCGGCATTCTGCCGCGGGTGAGTTTCACATTTGCGGCAGGATTCTCGCGGTCGATATCGAGCGCGTAATTCCACGGCGTGGTTGGCAGGAAATCCATTTCATCGAAGCCTCCGGCGATCCGGGTGACGGTCTCTGAGCGCTCGCCGATGCGCAGGGAGAACACGAGCGGTCCGCGCCAGATTGCGGCGGAGCCATTGAAGGCGTTCTGCGTTTCGAGCGCGGCGGGAAATTCCGCGATGATTTTGTCGCCGGCCTTCCATGTGCGCTGGATCGTTAGAAATTTACCGGGCGTCACGTCCGGGACCATCACGCCGTTGACCGCGACCCGGGGTTTCACGCTCCACCCCGGGATGCGGAGCTTGAGCGGGAAGGCGGCGGGTTTTTCCGGAGTGACGGTGAAATTCAGGACGTCGCCGAAAGGATAGTCGGTTTCCTCCAGGATGGTGACGCGGTTGCCATTCAGATTCACCGCGACCTCGGTCGGGCCGTAGGCGACCGCCGCGAGGCCGCCATCGGCAGTGGCCATCCACGAATGCTGCACGTATTTCGGCCAGCCCATGTGGAGATTGTAGCAGCAGCAATGGAAGCCGGAGTGCGGACTGACTAGCAGGTCGTCGCCGTGGTCGTCGAAAAAGGGCAGCGTCTTTGGCTCGTTTTTCCGAGCCACCGGCGCATTGGGCAGCGTGTAATACTGGAACTGCTTGAAGTCCTTGGTGGTGCCGCCCGGCAGCAGGTTGAAGGCGATGCGTTCGAGCCGATCGCCTATTTCCGGTTCGCCCAGCGACCGGATGGCGACCTCGTTGCTGAGCATCTGCTCGACGATCGAGCACATTTCCACGCCCTGGGTGGTCGAGCGCCCGGCGAGCGCCTCGGTGCCGCTCCACATGCCGATGGGCAGGCCGTGGCGCTTGGGCAGAATTTCCCATGCCTGCCCGAACACCGCGCGGTCAGCGGGATCGCCGGTGCGGAGGAAATTGACGACGGGACATTTCATCGCTTGGGAAATATTCACGCCGTGCTCTGCGCGGAAATCTCCAGCCGAGGAGACAAGCTGGGTGAGAAACGGATTCCAGCGGTTCGCCTGCTGCCGCAGCAGGTCCACCACCTCGAGGAGGAATTTTTCGCCCGTCCGATTGTAGAGCCAGTAAAGCGTGTCGATCTGGTCGCCAGCCCGCGCCTTGGCCCATTCCTGAAGTGGGTTCTGCGCAAGATTGTCCCGCATGAACCGAGAGTATTTGAGTAAAGCGGGAATCACTCGGGGGTCCTGGGTCGCCTCGAAGTAGTCGCGGAGCGTCCAGGTGATCAGCATCCGCGGCCACCAATCTTCGTTT
Organism: Akkermansiaceae bacterium; assembly: GCA_031389115.1. Classification (GTDB taxonomy): domain Bacteria; phylum Verrucomicrobiota; class Verrucomicrobiia; order Verrucomicrobiales; family Akkermansiaceae; genus Luteolibacter. The sequence continues at coordinate 20,302 of JANMSI010000036.1, read as the reverse complement.
GAACGAGGGCCGAGCTGGCCGTCTTCGCGCTGCGTGTTGAGCAGTGAATCGATCCATACCTGGGCCTGCTTCTTAAGCTTCGGATCGTTTTTGACGTAGGCGAGACTGACCAAGCCGCGCAGGTAGTATGGACCTTTTTCCCAGCCCTCGCCCGCACCTCCGCGCCAGCCGTTTTCAGGTCCGAGCTCCGGGATGACCCTCTCGGCGTGGCCGGTTAGACCATCGGCTTGGAGTTGGAGCTGGCCCGCCAGCCAGCCGCGCGGCTGGATCGCACCCAGGTCGAGCGCCATGAACGGAGCGGCCTGCAGCGGCGCGCGGTTGGGAACTGGTTCCAAGCCGACGGCGGGCAGCGACACCAGGAGTGCGAAGAGTACAAAAATTCTCATGAGTGTAAGCAGCGGTTCAATCCGCCATTCCCTTGGCGTAAACGTCGTTTTCCGTAAAAACGATGATCATCGGACGGCAGCAGATTTCGCAATCGTAGTCCACCTCCGCAGGCATTTCATCCGGGTGGGGCATGGCGACTTCAAAGGCTTCGAAACAGGTCGGGCAGGTGACTTCGGCGAGTTCCATGGCGGCTGTGTAGCGGCGATCGGCGGTCGCCGCGACTCAATATCAGGTTGAGCCTCGTAATTTGTGGGAAGCCGACCTAGCAGAAATGAGCGTTGCGCCATCGTTGTTCGGACCGTCCCGACATGTCGGAGCTTTTCCACAGGCCGACATGTCCCCACGGTCCGAGGGAAACAGCATCCTGGCAGGATTGGCGGCCACGGCTCCGATTATTTTTGGTGCAGGTAGTGCCAGATGGCGTCGAACTGCTTCTTCGCGTCGCCTTCCAAAACGTCGGTCCGCTGGGATTTGTTTTCCAGTGAGTAGCGCGGCATCTTGGTGGTGGGCGTGACGGATTGGGGGTTGTCCATCCAGCGATGGAAATAACCCTCGCGGAGGCGGGAAGGGGTTAGATCGAAGTTGGTGCCCTCCACTTCAAAGGCAGCGGTCGGCTTCTCATCACCGATGCCATGGCAGGTGTTGCAGCCGAAGCCACCGGCCAGGACGAGATTTTTCCCGATTTCCGCGAGCTCGGGATCGACCTTGACCGCGGCCGGTTTGTTAGGCTCGACGCCGTGCAGCCGGGAAAAACCGTTGGCGAGCTGGCTGGCGTGGGTGCGATAGGCAGGCATTCTCATGCCGAGCCATGGTCGGGGACGAGGCTCGGCGGTGCCGGAAATCATCGCCTCGATGGCAGTGGTGTAGAGCATTTCGCCGGTGAAGGTGAGCTGCGGGCGGGATTGGTCCACGCGCTCGTTGATCTTCGGCAAATGGCCGACCAGCGGCGCGGTTTCCAAATGAACGCTGGCTAACAGCGACTCCCGACCGTCGATGGCATGGCAGGCGGTGCAGCGGAGCGCTTCAGTTTGCCGGGCCACGTATTCTGCGGAGGTGTCGCGACCGAGCGAACTGGAACCGAGTTTGGCAAAGGCGACCAGCGCGGCGCGGTCGTCCTCATCCAGATTCAGGCGCGGGGACTTGCCGCGTTTTTCTGGAGGGGCGACGCAGCCGGAAGCGGTCCAATCCTTTTTAAAAATGACGTCTAACGATGCCGGCGCGGTCTGCGGCGACATCGGCATGCCAGGGTGGCAAACCCCGCATTGGAGCGCTTCCGCAACTTTGGCACCGCGGGTTGGGTCGCCTTGCGGGAACTGGTGGTCGAGCTTGGTTTCCTGCCCGGTGGAAGTCTTTGTTAGATAAGCGGCGATGCTGTTCGCCTCGCCATCGGACAGCCGGAAGTTCGGCATTTTTGTAAACGGATGGAGCGCCTCGGGCTGTTTGAGAAACGCCACGAGAGCGCCGGGAAGATACTTGGAGGCGACATTGTTCAGAGGAACGCGGGCGGGATCGGCGAGGCCTTTATCGGGAGGATTGTGGCAAGCCACGCAGCCCAGTTCGTGGAAATGGCCACCGCCCTCCGTAGCAAGAGAGGGGTCGGGAGCGACTCCGGCTGGAGCGCCGGTTTTCAGACCTAGCAAATAAGCGGCGAGATCGCTCGCCTGTTGGCGGCCTTCCTCGGTCGCGGCATCGACCAACGCGGGCATCTGGGTCGTAGGCTTAAGTTGGTGAGGTGCGGCGATCCAGCGGCGGAGCCACTCCTCGCTGGTGCGGTCACCGGTGCCGAAAAGCAGGGGTCCGATTTCGGCAACCTCGGGCATCGGAGCAGCGCCGAAACCAGTGGTGGACGCGTGGCATTTCACGCAGCTCTGGCTCGCAAAAAGAAGTCGCCCGTGCCGTTGCGCAGCGCCGAGGGTGGCCGTTTCCGAAGGTTCCACCTTGAACGCGGAGGGCGGCACGGTCTGCCGTGGAAATGCGGCTTCCTCCCAATATAATCGGAAGGACGCAGTTCCGTCGGCGTTGCTGGAATAGCTGAGTTCGAACTCCTGCTCGCCGGGATTCAGGCGGGTGGATTCGGAGGCTTTTCCTGCGAGATCCGATTCCCGAACCAGCACATCCTTGCCGGCGATTTTCAAACTGGCAGCGCCCTCGCCTTCGAAAGAAAATACGAGCCGCTGGCGGCGTGGAATCACGAGCTTTCCCTTCCAGACGACCTTGAACGCGCCGGGTGTTAGAAAAGGAGTGGCCGGCTCGCCGGGTGCGAGGCTCAGCGCGGGAAAACGGTCGATGCGGGAATCCGTCACACCCTCACGGGTGAAGGTGGCGATCAGGTCGGCCCGGGCGGTGGCTAACAGGAAGACTTGGAGCGAGACGCTCCAAGCACAGCCTGCGGCGAGACGCCGCAGCCACGATCCATCAGTTTGCATAGACGGTGCCATGGAACTCGCCTTTGATGACTTTGGCGTCTTTGTCCTCAAGATCGTAGGTCACTTTCAAGGTCATCGCGGGCTTCATGCCGGCCAGGCCGAGTTCGACAGTTTGACCATCGGGCAGCAGCTTGGCGGACTCGACGGCGACGGTATCGCGCTTGCGGACGCTCTGGGATTCCTTTTCGAGCGCCATTTTTTCGGCCTCCCGATCCGGGTGATCGACGGAAAATTCTCCCGAGCCGTATTGCGGGCCGCGGACGTAGTTCCAGCGTTCCGCCCCGTAGCTGGCTGGGTCGGCGGCCAGTTCGGGATCGAGCTTGACCGGGAATTTCAGGCGGATGCCCTTGGCGGTGTATTCCAATTTCTCAGGCAGCGGCAGGACGACCTCGGGATTGTGGCGGATGCGTTGGAACGCGCACTCGGTGGCGGCGTTGGTCTGCCAGCCGCGAAACCCAAGCGCATACATCGAGCCGTCCTTGTGGAAGCGGGCACGCATCGCCGACGATTGCAGGGTGATGGGCAGCTTCACCACGCCCCCCTGCACGCCGCCGTTGCCACGCGGCGTGGTTAGAACCCGGTAGATGGTGGACTGGCCGTAGGAAAGATGGAGCAGCGTGCCTGCGGCGATGCCAAAGCCGGATCCTTCCACCCAGACTTGTGAACCCCCAGAATTGTCCACGGCCATCGGCAGGTAGCATAGGGGTTCGGTGTAAGGTGCGTTTTTCAGGCCCTGCCGGGATGCTTCGGTGCCGAAGAACACCGGGGCCTTGCCGGTGCTGTAGTTGATTTTGCAGCAGGGCTGGTTGGTGCCCTCGTTTTCACCGGTGGTGAGTTCACCGTTCGGCCCCACCCCGAGACCGCCAGGCGCCCGCAGGCCGGTGGCCATGACTTCCATCTTTTTTCCATCAGGGGAAACTTTCATGAGGGTGCCGTGGTTTGGCAGGATCTGGTCAAATCCGCGACCGCCACCTTTTACCGGTGAAGCCTTGTTAAAATAAAAGTTGCCAGCCTTGTCGGTTTGCAAGTCGAAGGCGAATTCGTGGAAGTTCGGAGACACGATCACATCGCGGTTGAAGGTCTTGAAGTGGTCGGTCTCGCCGTCGCCATTGAGGTCGATAAGCTGGGTGATTTGGTCGCGACCTTGGACATGGATGATCCCGTTGACGACTTTAAGACCAAGGGTTTCAAACAGCCCCGAGGCGATGCGCTGCCACTTGAGATTGCTCCAGTCCCCTTTCAAGCCGCGCACGATCCAGACATCGCCGTTCCATGAACTGAGCGCCGCAGCGTCCTCGTCGATGAAGTCGAAACCACCGAAGCGGAGATTGGACTTCCAAGGATTTTCCGTCGGCAGGGTGGCGACATCGGTCACATACGCCGCATCCTTGTCGGTGGAAACGACGCCTTTGGTTTCGATGATTTCCGAGTAATTAGGCGGGCCGCCTGAGACGAGCGCCTTGAAATCCGGGGCGGCGGCGGGTTTGGGCTCCGTGTCGCGGGCGAAGGCGATTTGGAAAACTGCCGGGCTGTCCCCCTTCGGCAGCTTGGCGAAAAGTCGGCCGCCCGATTTCAAATCGGCCGAGAGGGTGACTCCGCCGGTGGTGGTCACGCCCAGGCCATCAGCGGATTTCGCACGATCCTTGGCGGCCGTGAACCCGCCCTTTTCATCTGCAAGGCTGAGGATCAAATCCTGCGGCCGGCTGGAAACCTTGAATGACCGGGTAATGGTCGAACCGTCGCGGCTGACCGTTTCAAGAATCTCCGCGCCGTGGACGTTGTAGTTAAAGACGATCTTGTCGCCGTGGCGGTAGTAGCCCTTGAAAGTGGCGTGCTTGAGATTGCCGAAGCCGGGGTTTTCCCGCTTGTCGTCGAATGACCCTAACGAGTCCGCCCAGCCCGGGGCAGCCGCCGAGTTGAATATTGGCTGCTCGTCGCTCAGAGTGACCAGCTTTCCATGGTCCCCCGTCCAGGGTGTGCCGCCCCAGGACCAGGCGCCGTTGTAGGCGTTGACGAGCCGCACGGTTTCCGTATCGAAAAGCGCATGATGGCCTTCGCCGAGATCGAGCAGGATTCCCTTGAGCGCGGCCACCCGTTTGGTCCCCTGGAAGGTGTCCTCAAACGTGTTCGACCACGCGGGGCCAATTTTCATTTCCTTATACCACTCGGCGGAGTGAACCAGAGCGGTGGTGGCGGCGAGGCAGGCAAAGTAGCGGATCATTGGCGCGAAGATACGAAGCGAAAATCACCCGTCTAGCACAGAAATACCCAATTCGGAGTAACTCGCGGAAATCATGCTTCCCCGTCCGTACGCCCCCCGATTTAATCCGTGGATGATCGACATGCTGGTGCGACTTTACGATTTGCCGGACGCGGCGACCCTCTATCAAGACGCGGTCGCGCACGGCGTGACCCTGCGGCGGGCGCGGGCTTTCGAAAAGCATACGGTGGCCGCTTTTGCCAAAACCCACTTCTCGGAAAAATGGGTGAGCGAAGTGGAAGTGGCGATGTCGCGCCAGCCGATCGCCTGTTTCATCGCCACGCGGGACCAGCAAATCCTAGGCTTCGCGTGCTACGACACCACCCAGCGGGGATTTTTTGGACCCACCGGGGTATCGGAAACCGCGCGGGGCCTTGGATTGGGCAAGGCGTTGTTGTTCAAGGCGCTCGAAGGCCTGCGCGACATTGGCTATGCCTACGCCATCATCGGCGGCGTGGGGCCGAAGGAATTTTATGCGAAAACCTGCGGCGCGATCGAAATTCCCGGGAGCGATCCAGGGACTTACTCGGATCTATTGCCGTAGCGCCGAACGGTGGTCGCCGCTACACCGCGTGAATCCCGATCTGGTATTTCTCACAGAGTTCGGCGATCCGCTCCTTTTCCAGCAGCAGGGTTTTTCCCGCCTCGATCGCGATGCCACCCACCCCGGCGGCGGCGCAGGTCTCGATGGTTTCCGGGCCGATGACGGGCACGTCGAACCGCAAATCCTGGTCCGGCTTCGAGACTTTCACTAACAGCACATCCTTGCCGCGTCCCAGTTCGCCGCCGCGCCGGATGCAGGCATTCGTCCCTTCGAACGCTTCCGCCGCCAGCACGGTGCCGTGACGGACCACCACGCTTTGCCCGATGTCCAGCGCGCTGGTTTGCTTCGCGATGCGGAAGCCGAACTCGACATCCCCCAACTGCCGCTTGTGAAACGCCGGTCCGCAAACATGACCCGGCGAGGGCAGATGATCTTCGAGAAACGTGGTCGCCGGCAGCAGCGTGATTCCGTCCTTGGCCAGCTCGTCGCCGATCGCCCCGAAGAGCGTTTCCGCGTTGCGCTCCTTCAGCCGCGCCAAGATCATCAGCACCCGCAGGTCGGGCCGCAGGTCGAACAAATTTTTTGGTGAAATCTGGCCCATCATCACCGCCTCTTCGGCTCCCTCGCTGCGGAAAAACTTGATGAGCTTCGAGAGCTGCCCCACGCGGACCCACTCGGTCGCGTCCGCCAAGTTGGCCAGCTCGGGTTTCGTCTCACCATGGAAAGCGACCACCACCAGCTTGATTCCCGGGGATTTCCGCCGTGCCGCCGCGATGAAGGTCTCCGGATACACGCCGCTGCCGGCGATGATTCCAATGATGCGGGGTGAGGCCATGCTCAATTATCAGGAGAAGGTCATCCCGCCCGCAACCAAATCCTCAAGGGGCTCAGTCAAATCGCGACCGGGCGCAATCAGACAGGCGATGCTTCGCGGCGCGAAGTGATGATGTAAGCGTGCTCGATTTTCAAACCGTTGAAGTTGAAGTTAACAACCTCGGCGAATCCGTGCTCCACGTGGCAAGCTGATTGAATCGCTGCCAGTGTAGGCTGGTTGCTTCCGACGATCACAATCCGAGACAACTTCTCAAGTTCAGCAGGATTAGCCACAGCCTGTATTTTCGAGGCCAGGTAACGAAGAGCCGCCCCTTTGTCTGTTTCGAGCCACTGAGCGCTCACTAAAAGATCCCAAGAATCGGCGGAATCTTCGGGCAAAAAAAGCGCGAAAAGGAGAAATGGCCCCTTTTCCGCAGTAATCTCGCGTTCAACAGATCTAAGCTTTTCAGCAAAATTTTTCATAATTTCCTAAGGAGCACCGCTGCCGAATCCAACATCACTCTCGCGTCAACTTGATTTGCCGAGCCGATCAAATTGTATCGATCCTCGGGTTTCCAGACTAAAACCGCCGACCACTCAGCAAGGTATTCCGACTTAATGGCTGTCGCGCGGCCTGTCAGTTTCAACAGCAGCTCCAAGTCGTGCACTTTAAACGAACTCAAACCCGCGAACTCCCCGCTGGTTTGTGGATATCCCGCCCACTTTAAGGTTTTGCAAATTCTGGCTTTCAGAGCGAGCTCTACAACGTATCCGCATAGATAAACGGCACCATCGAAGCGATTTGCATCCAAAAGCACCTCGGCGTCGTGCACCGGGCCGAAGCAATTCTGCGAATTTCCTGAGTAGGCAGCATGTGACCGTGTCAAATTTCCAAAAATTCGGCAACCGGTGCTCACCTCCTTGTCGCAGTGAGTGAAAAGTAGCGGCTGTGGGACTCGAACCCACACTCGTTAGAACTCGATTTTGAGTCGAGCGCGTCTACCAATTCCGCCAAGCCGCCTTGGTGCGCGGCAGGTTGAAGAACCGGGCGACCCACGGCAAGCGGATTTCCGGCCAATCTCAACCGTATGTTCACGCTCCAGCTCCCTGCCGTCTCAATAGTTAGGCCACCGTGATTTCGATACGGCAATTGATTTCGAGAGCAAGTCCCGATTCGGCGGCGGATGCTAGAAACCTGTTGAGGGAGTCCTGCAATGCCGTCAACTCCTGCAGGCGCTTTGCCGAGAGCGCAGGGTCTTTGCCGTGGCGCTCCCTGTCACTGAATTTTTCCCGGCTGTGGTAGTCGATCTTGTTTTTGACGAGGGACAAAAGAATCTGCGATGCCTCGGCGGGAGTGAAGGTGCCGTTGATGAGTTGGAAGTGGTGTGGGGCGTTCATGATCTGGTTGGGAAGGGATTACAATCGAGGCAGACTGCGGTGAGGCTTTTGTCGCGCGATCTACTGGTTGATTTGTTCCCAACGTCCGCCGGGCAGGCACTGGTGGTAAGTTTCCCCTTCGTCCTCAATGGCGAAGAGCAGGAGCCAGCCGTGTTCTACCAGCAGCCGGACGTTTTTGTGCTTGGCGAGGATCGCAGCGATGCGTTCGCGGGGTGCCTCGATGAAGACGTGGAGGCGCAGCGGTTCGTGGATCCATCTTTCGCCGTCGTGGACGGATTGCATGGGCAGGCCGGTTTGAAGATCGCCGCCATTGCCTTGGCAGACGCCGAGGGTGCCCACGACATTGTGGGTGACTTTGTTGCCGCTGCCGAAGACGCGGTTATTTACGGTGGAGGCGTAGTATTGGAGGTTGATCCAGTTGGCGACGACCATGGGCGCCACCATGATGAGTTCGAGAGTTGCATCGGCGGCGTCGGCGTTGTGGTTGTAGTTGTGCAGGAAAACTCGTCCGCCGAGCTGCGCTGCCTTGGTGCGGGCACGAGGCGCGGCGATGAAGGCGGCATTGCCCGCGAGACCCCACTCGGGCCGGACCTGCGCCCAATCGCGACTGCGGGCGAGGATTTGCTGGTCGAGATCGGGCGCTGTGCCGTCCAAGCCTAACAGCGCGGATCTTTCCCGACGGGTGGCTTTTGTGGCGGCGCCGAGCCAGGCTTGCAGTTCGGCCAGGTCGCCGCGATGGGTGGCGGGAACCAGATCCGAATCAAAGAGGGTGATCTTATCGGTCGTGGTGTTGTGCAATCCTGCCAGAAAATGGGTGTCTGCGGGAATTTCCATGCCGTGTCCGGCAAGTGCCGCGCGGACGGCAGGATCGTTGAGAATCGCGGTAGCGACGCGGGCATTGGCATCGCCGGCGTGTCCGCCGCAGGCCCCGCAATCGAGGCCGGAGCCGTAGGGATTGTTCGCCGTTTCGCTGCCGTGACCGCAGAGCAGGACGATCCGCGCGAAGTTTTTCGTTAGACCCATGTGGCGCAAGGCACCGAGGGCGAGAGTCACGCGGTCGTCGGGGGCGATGCCGGTGGCGTCGGTGGAGGAAATTTCGAGCTGCGGTCCACAGGCGCATGAGTCAGCGCGGTCTTTCGCTGCAGGGGCGAAGGCGTCGCGGAAAAGTCTCGCGCCGTAGCCGAGTCCGGCCGTCTCGACAAACGAGAAGCAGGAGATGGCGGAGGTTTTGAACGAGTTCCACGAATATGAGAGCCGCTTGCCGATGCGCTGGCGTTTCCATGCCTCGTCCAAGGCTTCCGGGCTGGCGTTGCGCAGGGTGTCCCGCACCCGGAATTTCGGCGTGAGCAGGACCGGGCACTGCGCGGTGCCAGCGTGTTTGCCGAAGGGAATGGACTCGATGGGCATGCCGAAGAAGCCGGCGAAGCCGATCGTTTCGATGCTCGGCGAGGTCGCTTCGAGCGCGGAGCGGAAGATTTCCGAGCGCACGTCAATGCAGAAGACCGCCTGCACGACGGGCCGTCCGGTGGCGGGCGGCGAAGGATTGGCGGCGCGAAGCTTGTCGAGAAGTTGTTGCTGCCACGCGTGTTCGTGGGCGAGCTGCCAGAGAAAAGTGGGGAGCACTTCCGAGGCGTCCGCAGCGGCGGATGAGCCGGTCCAGAACTCGCGCACAGCGGGGCTGTCAAATTGCGCGAGCAGCGCAGCGTCGTACGCGAGGCGGACGGCGAGCAGTTGTACGAGCGAATCGTCGCTTCGCCCGTGCATGCCATCTTCCCGGACATGATACTGCACGTGGCCAGCCCAGCCGCGGATGCTCATGAGCTGGCGGTGAAAGAAGTCGGCCGCGTCCTCATCCGCGATGCCGAGTTTTTTTGTCAGATGGGCGATCGCTGCATCGGCCGTTTCCGGCAGGTTTTTCACCCACTGACGGAAGTGGCGCAGACCGAGAACTTCGGCATTGAAGTTGATCAGGGCCTTCTCGCGCCAAGCGGAGAACAGCGGCAGGTCTCTCCAGGGTAGGCGCCAGGCGGATTGCCCGGCATCGAAATACTCCGAGCAGAACTGTGCAACAGTCTCCGTGACCGCTGCCGCCCAGGCCGTGCCCTGCGCAGCATCGATGGCCTCGGCGACCGTGAGGATCCCGTGTCCGGAAGTGGCGGCGGGATCTTTTGTGAGTGCGCGTTTGAGCGCCGCGACGTCCATCGCTGCGAGAGACTCTGCCTCTGCGCCGGAAAGAATTTTCCGCGCTTGTGTGAGTGCGGCGGTGAGATGGGCGTCGGTGATTTCACCTGTCGCATGTTTCTTCTGATAGAAATCCAGTGGCATCTGCATGCCTCCGGGCGCGACCCGGCGGATCAGCTTGCAGGCATCGACAAAGGGCTTGTCGCTGAGTCCCACGAAGGGATTCACGGCGACAAAATTTTGCAAAGGCCATAGCGGCGCGATGCGTTGGCAGGCGGCGCGGGCACTTTCGAGTATCGTGATGTTGGTTTTGTGAGCTGCGGCGATGTTCATAAACTTGATGGAGCTTGGAGTTGGGAGTTATGCGGCGGGCTTGCGCATGCAGGCGAGCGTGACGCGGTTCGCGAGGGCCCCGAGGTAGAAGCCTTGTGAGGCATGGACGTAGAGCTTGCGGCCGAGACGCGTGGCGGACCACGCGGGGAGTTGCGATTGCACAATGAGCACGGCCATGAAGAGGAGGACGATGAGCCCCATTACGCTGTACTCGAGCGGGGACCGGGCTGGCTCGTAAGGTGGGAGCGATGAGGCGAGCAGTTTTTCAAAAGCGGCATGCAGGGCGAAATACGCGGTCGCCGCTCCTGCCCCAACGAGAAGGCCCCAGCCGATGAGCGAAGCGCGGTGCGAGGATGCCCAGAGGTTCCAGAGCAGGTAGGAAAGCGCCATCATGAAGACCGACCCCAACAGGAGAACTCCCGCCCCGCTCGCCGTAGTTAGACCGAACAGCGTGCCGATAGCACAAGTCAGTGCCACCGCCGCGACAAGCGTGCCGGCGAGGATCCCCGGATGCGCCGCCGGCCGCTCCGCTGGCACCCACGCGGCTTTGGTCATGCTGACGATGCTGCCCGAGGACAGAAAGGCGTGCGCCTTGTAGAGCGAGTGCGCCACGATGTGGAGAATCGCCAGTGCGAAAGCACCGAGCCCACATTGGAGCATCATGAAACCCATCTGCGCGATGGTCGAGTAGGCGAGCGAGCGCTTCACGCTGGTCTGGGTGAGCATGATCATCGAAGCGAAGAGCGCGGTGAATGCCCCGATCAAAGCGAGGGCGTTGAGCGAAACCGGGGAGCCAGCGATGATCGGGCTGAGCCGCACAACGAGGAAGCCGCCCGCGTTGATGATGCCCGCGTGCATCAGCGCGGAAACCGGCGTCGGAGTCTCCATCGTATCCGGTAGCCAACTGTGGAAGGGAAACTGCGCGGACTTCAGCAGTGCGCCAGCCACCAGCAGCACGCTTGACCAGCCGAGGCCTGGCGGCAGTGGTCCGCCTTGGGCGCGCAGGGCGTTTGCGGCATCGAACATGCCGGTAAATTTCCAGGTGCCGAAACACTGCCACGTCATGATCAGCGCCCCGATGAGGCAGGCATCGCCGATGCGGCTGATGACGAATTTTTTCCACGCCGCGAGGATCGCCGCCGGACGGTCGGTGTGGAAGATGAGGAGCTGGTGCAGGCTCAGGCTCGTCGCCACCCACGCGAGGGTGAACATGAGCAAATTACCCGTAACGATCAACGTCAGCACGGTGCCGATCGTCACGCCCAGCCATTTGATGAACCGGCCCTGGCGCGGATCGCCCGCCAGATAGTTCACGGAATAGCGCATCACCACCGCGCCGAGGAAGGCGACCAGCAGCAGCATCACCGCGGAGAGCGTGTCGAAGTAAATGTCGAGCGTCAGCGGACCGGCGGCCGCCACTTCCACCGCCAGCGGGCCGAAGGTGAAACGAACGATCATCGCGAGGACCGCCAGCCCGAGCACCCCAAGCGCAGACCATGAGCCGAAGAGGGCGAAGCGCCGCCCGTGGCGGTTGGCGATGCGTTCCGGAATCAGCAGGAAGCCTAGCAGCCACAGCGGGGCGAGGGCGACGGGAGCGAGGGTGAGCAGGTCGGTGAGCGGGATGTGATTCATTAGGGCGGGGAGACCCTACCCAGGATCGCTCGATTCGTTCCAATATATCTTTTGCCAGAAATGGTTCTTATTAGTAGAACGATGGCATGTCGTTTTTAAACTATCATCACCTCCGTTATTTCCGGGCGATTGCCAACGAAGGCAGTCTCACCCGCGCGGCGGAACGGTTGAAAATCTCGCAGTCCGCGCTGAGCACACAGCTCCGCAGTCTTGAGGAAAGTCTGGGCCAGCCCTTGTTTCACAGGCAGAACAAATCGCTCGTTCTCACCGAGGCCGGGCGAATCGCGCTCGACTATGCGGAATCGATTTTCCGCTCCGGCGAGGAACTCGTGGGCGTGCTGCAGAACCAATCCTCCGGGCAGCGCCAATTCCTGCGCGTCGGCGCGGTCGCCACGCTTTCGCGCAACTTCCAAGTTTCGCTGCTACGTCCGCTGATTGGCCGCAGCGACGTGGAATTGGTCATCCGCTCGGGCAACCTGCGGGGCCTGCTCGCCCAGCTCCGTGCGCATACGCTCGACGTGGTGCTTTCCAATTTCCCGGTACGACGCGACGCCGAGAACGATTGGCACAGTCATCTGCTCGACGAACAACCGGTGAGTCTCGTGGGCCTGCGCACGCGCTCGCGGAAAAAATTCTCCTTTCCCGACGATCTGCATCACACGCCGCTGGTCCTGCCGAGTCTCGATAGCAACATCCGCTCGGCGTTCGATCTATTGTTAGAGCAACTCGGCGTCCGCCCGATCATCGCCGCCGAGGTGGACGACATGGCGATGCTCCGGCTGCTGGCCAAGGAAGGCGCGGGGCTCGCGTTGGTGCCCCCCGTCGTCGTGCGCGGCGAACTCGACAACGGCTCGCTCGTCGAGCGCTACCGCGTCACCAGCATCAAGGAAAGTTTCTACGCCATCACGCCCAGCCGACGCTTTCCCAATCCGATACTGCACGAACTTTTACGTCGGGATGGAAAATGATACGACGGTATCACCGGGCACCGAGATCCAGATCTAGCAGCGGGTGGCCGGGGAACCACCGTTGCCGTGACCGACCTTGAGCACTCCGTTTGATAGAATCCTGGCCCGCAATCCGCCGCGGAAGTTGGCTTTGAGAAATTCCTCCGCGCCGGGGGCGACGGCTTCGTCCATCCAGTAGCAGGGCTTGCACTCCTCAGTGCCTTCGAAGTCGATGCCTTGGAAACGGAAGCGTTTGCCCACCCACTCGCCGAGTTCAACGCCTCTAACGATCAAATTGCGGCGGAAGGCGGAGCTTGATAGACCGGGCTTCCCGAAACGCTCGCGCACCGCTTCCACGGCGTCCGCATCGAAAAACGTCACCTGTCCTTTGAAATCCGGCTTGTAGCCGAAATAGCGGTCGCCGCGGAGTCCCATGCCGGCCACGCACTCGACTTCGGCAACTCCGCGAATGCCATGTTCGAGCCGACCTTTCTCGTGGCGGCCGCGGAAGTCATTGCCCTCGGAAATCCAAATCTCCAACAACTCGGCCCGCCACTCGGGAAGTTCCCCAGTCTCGGCGGGCGTGTTGTCCGGCCCGACCCACCCGGTGGCACCGTCGGTGTAGGTTTCCTTTTTCCAAATCGGAAGCTCGTATTTCAGCCGCTCGATGATCGCTCGCGCACCATCGAACGCGGAGCCACGGTGGGCACCTGCCACGCCGACCCACACGGCCACGTCGCCGATCGCAAGCGGCCCCGTGCGGTGCGCCGCCATGACTCCTAGCAGATTGTGACGTGCCGCTTCTTCTTCGAGGATGCGCTGGCCCGTCGAAATCGCCAGCGCGGGATACGCTTGGTATTCCAACCGGCTCACCTCGCGGCCGGCGTTGTGATTCCTAACGCGTCCGTCGAAGGTCACCACCGCCCCGGCGGCGGAGTCGTTGAGTTCAGCCGCCAGCGACGGAATGTCGATGGAGTTGCTAACGAGAGTGAAGCGGATGGGCATAAAGTTGTTTCTAACCGCCGGACATCGGTGGCAGCAAGGCGACGCTGTCGCCGTCGTTGAGCGGGTGATCCCACGGCACGAATTCATCGTTCACCGCCGCGCGCAAGCCGCTGATGGAAACGCCTAGCTCCAGTTCCGCATAAAGCCCGGCGGGAGTCGTCGCGGCGGTGATCACGCGCTCTTCTGCCAGCCCGCGGCTCTCGGCGAGCAGGCCGTAATAACAAACTGTTATAGTCATGACGCGATTGCGGTTTCCCAATCTTCGGGGGTGTTGGCATTGTCGAGCGCGCGTGGTGTCACCGGCTCTAGCAGACGGCAATCGCCGCGTAGCAAAATTTTCCGCGGGCAGCGGAAATCGGCCGCCTGCGCCTGCTGCAAAACCGGCAGCGCGGCGGACGAGTACAGTGTGCATAGCGGCTCTGGCAGGCCGTCGAACTCACTGCGGTAGGCCAGGAAATGTTCATCTGTTAATTTCGAGGCAACGAGATGGGTTAGCGTTAGAAGATCCAGCCGGGGGAGATCACAAGCGACCACCAGCCAGTCCGCGTCGGGATGCAGCTTCATACCGGAAACCATCCCGATGATCGGCCCCAGGCTCCCGCCGGCCGGATCGCGGATGACTTCCAAGCCTTCGAGACCGGCGGGAATTTCCTGATCGTGACGGATGGAAATCACCACCGATTCACAGCCGGCCTCGCTGAGCAAATCATGGCATCGCCGCGCCAGCGTCCGGCCATCGGGGTGAACCAGCGCGGCCTTGTCCCGCCCCATGCGGGTGCTGCGGCCACCGGCCAAGACCAGGCCGCGAAGTGTTAGCTGGGTGCTCATGCGTGGAAATCTCCGGACTTGCCGCCGGTTTTGGAAATGAGCCGGAGCTCGAGAATGCGGATGGATTTGTTCATGGCCTTGCACATGTCGTAAATGGTTAGGGCGGCGACGCTGGCGCCGGTCATCGCCTCCATTTCGACGCCGGTTTTTCCCGTGGTCGTCACCTCGCAGCGGATGGCGACGCCGGTTTCGTTAGGGAGGATCTGAAACGCGCAGTTCTCGACCGGCAGCGGATGGCAGAACGGAATCAGCTCGCTGGTTTTCTTCACGGCCATCGTGCCGGCGATGATGGCCGTCTGGAATACCGGTCCCTTGGGTCCCTGGAGATCGTTGTTGGAAAAACGGGCGACGATTTCCGCACCCAATTCCACGCGCACCTCGGCGACGGCGGTGCGGCGGTTAGGCAACTTTCCGCTGACATCCACCATCGACGGCTGGCCGTCGCGGACGTGGGTGAAATCTGGAGTGGTCATCGCCAGGGAGTGAATGGGAACGCGACATCGGTTGCGCCGCGCGGCGGCAAGGTGACGAATCCATCGCTCTTGAGCAAGCCGATGAAATCGCCGCTGTTGCAGGTGGCCGCGGGTTCGGCGCGGCCATCGGCACGGAGCCTAACAGGCAGATGGCGGGTGAAATCGGCAAGCTGCATTGTCCGATCATCCATCACCACCCGGCGCGGAGATGACCGGGGCAAACCCGCCGCGGCGGCGAGGGCAGGGAGGACGAAAACATGCAGCCCGGTCAACGCGGACACCGGATTCCCCGGCAGCGCTACGATCACCTGCCCGGCGGGACCGATCCAACAGCCCGCCGGTTTCCCGGGCCGATGGGCGACCCCGTGAAAAATCTTCCGGCAGCCGAGACTCGCTAACAGCGAAGGAACAAAGTCCCGCGCGCCCGCAGACACGGCACCCGTTAGAATGAGCCAACGGTGGGTTGATAGCAGTTTCTCCAAGGCGGGACGGGCCGCGGACACCTCATCGTTCAGGACTGCGATCGGCGGCGGCGGATAACCCGCGCCTGTCAGCGCGGCGGCAAGCGAATGGCCATTGGACTGACGAATCTGGTAGGGCGCAGGAATGGCTTCAGCGGCCACCAGCTCGTCGCCGGTGGCAATCACGGCGATTTCCGGCAGGCAGGAAACTTCAAGCCACGCCGCACCGCACGAGGCGGCGACGCCAATTTCGCGCGAGCCTAACACGGTTCCAGCAGTTAACAGAATCTCTCCGGCCGCCGCGTCGCTTCCCATGCCATGAATGAATCGGCCCGCGACTGGATCGGCGGACTCGATAAATTTCACGGAGCCTGATTCACCAGCGATGACTTCCTCCACCGGCACGATGCAGTCCGCGCCAATCGGACAAGGCGCGCCGGTCATCACCTCCACGCAGGTTGCGGCTTCGTCGGTTAGAGCGGGCGCGGCACGACCTGCTGGTGCGGAACCCGTGACCCGGAACGTCCGATGCCCAGCCTGCCAGTCCGCCAATCGCAGCGCGTAGCCGTCCATCATCACCCGGTCAAACGCGGGAAACGGTCGGTCCGCCAGCACATTTTCCCGCAGCACCCGGCCGCGGGCGTCCTCCAAACGACAGCGCTCCGCCGCCATCCGCGGCGTGTGCTGCAACAGCAAATCCAACGCCTCGGGGAAGGAAACCATGGGCCGATCTTCGGCATGCGAATCCCCCCGCCAAGTGAAATTCACCACCGCGCTGAATCCGGCAGCCTGTCGGTTGACTTTTCCGCAAGCGCCCGCCATACCCGCCGCATGTCGTCAGCCTTGCCGCCAAAACCCCGGATCGTCGGACCGAAAGTCCGCATCTGCATCGTTGCTTCAAAATACAACGAGCAGTTCACGGACGCGCTGGTGAAAAACACCATTGAGGAGCTCGGCGAGCTGGTCCCCCAAGGTCGCGTCGATCTCATCCGCGTGCCGGGAGCTTTTGAAATTCCGGTCATGATCGCCACCCTTCTCGAGCGCGATCCGCCGGCCTGCGTCATCGCGCTAGGCCTGATCATCCGCGGCTCCACCGAGCACGCCGATCTCGTCGCCAGTTCGGTGACCTATACGCTCCAGCAACTGGCCGTAAAAGCGTTGCGCCCGATCATCCACGAAGTTCTGCTAGTGGAGGACGAAAAACAGGCATACGCCCGCTGCATCGGCGCGCAACTCAACCGCGGCCGGGAAGCGGCGCGGGCGGCGGCGGCGATGATCGATATTTTCCAGGAACTCGACCGCTCGATGCCTCGCAACTCCACCCAGCCCAAGCACCGGAATGCCTAGCCGCCGCCACATCCGCGAGGCGGTCGTCCAATTTCTTTACTGCGCCGATCTGGAAGGCGGCGCGGATCCCGCCGGGTTGCGCGGGCCGTTTTGGGATTTCGTCACCGAGTCGGACCGGCGCAGCCTGCAGCTCGCGACCTTCCGCACGGTGCATCATCTCGCGCACGGCCGGGAAGGTCGCTTGGTCGAGTTTGTCGAGCGCCAGGCCTTGGCCAGTTCGTTGCTTTCGGCTTGGCCGCTGGCGGAGAGTCTAAAAATCCACCTCCAGCGCATTGCCGAGCTGGAGTCGGGCTGGAGCGCATCGTTCGCGAAGCTGGAGCGCCTGCCGAAAGACGACGACGACGCATCGGTGGCGGAGAGCTTCGGCGACGCGCTTGCCGACCTTTTCAAACTGGACCGCGAGCTGGCCGCCGCCCGCCTTCGTTTTGTGGAAAGCATCGAGGATTTTCCCGCCCTGCGCGGCCAGCTCGAAGCCGTCGCCGCCTCCGTTCGCAGGCTCCAGCGCATCTCCGACCGGCTGCGGATGGTCGAGGAACCCGAAAAATTTCCCGAACAAGCCGACCTCGCCCGGCTCCGCGACTCGAAGGCGGAAATCCACACACTTCGTAAAAAAGCCGACGAACTGGTGGACGCGATCCTGGCCCGCAAATCACAGATCGACGAAACCCTGGCCGCAGTCGTGGAAAACTTCGCCCCCGAGCGGATCGATCCGGTGGACCGTGCGGTGCTGCGCCTCGGGACTTACGAAATCCTGCACGCCGAGACGCCGCCGAAGGTGGTGATGAACGAGTGCATCGAACTCGCCAAGCGCTTCGGCACGACCGACTCCCGGCGATTTGTGAACGGCGTGCTGGACAAGATCTCCAAGCAGGCGGTTGAGCAGTCTGGCAGCTAGAAGTTAGTTTGCCATCGAGACCAGGGGCGACGGAATCGCGATCACCTGCATCCCGGCGCGCTGGGCCGCGAGGATTCCGGCGGGCGCATCTTCCAAGGCCAGGCATTTCGAAGGGCTCACGCCTAACAATTTGGCGGCTCTCAGGAAAATATCCGGCGCGGGTTTGCCATCGGTCACGTCGTCGGCGGTCACCACCTCGTCGAACCAGTCGGAAATCCCCACAATTTTCAGGGTCTTCTCGATCACCATCCGCGAGCCACCGGTCGCGATCGCCATCGGAACTTTGCCGCGGAGACTTTCCGCGAAAGCGGCCACTTCCTCGATCAGGGTCACGGTGTGCAGGCGCTTGAGGAAGGCTTCCCGTTTCGCCATCGCCACTTTGACCGGGTCGAGCTTGAGATTATACTCGTCATTGAGTTGCACCACGATGTCCATGGTCGGCCTCCCACCCATCGCGAAAAACACGTCTTCCTTGAAAATCCCACCCGCGCCGTAGATCGCGAGCGCCTCGCACCAGGCGTCGAAGTGGGCCGGCATCGAATCAACGAGTGTGCCGTCACAATCGAAAATTACCGCGTCAAAACCGTTGGGGGGGAATGAAAAGGGGCCGATGTTTGCCATGTCGCCGCACGGCTTATTCATCGCAACCCCCGTTTGCAAGGCCCGTCATTGAAAAATTTGCAGGATGGGTCCGAGAGTGCCGATTTGGTCAATTTCATCGAGAGCCGGGAAAGCGTCGGCTACTTGGCGGCAGTGTTCGGCATCTTGCCGAACACCTCTTTCCGGGACGGCTGGGCCGCTTATCGCCGTCTCTCAGAGCTCCACCTTCGTGTCCTTGTAGACTCCCGACGGCAACGTCTTGCGCTCGCCTGAGGAGTTGTTGATTTCCACGTCGCCTTCGATCACCACGCCGTCGGCGAAATGAATGGGTCCGGCGACCGTGAGCGTTCGGCACCTGAGCAAACCGGGGACACCGAGCGGCGCTAACTGGTCCACCAGCTTGTATTCATCCGAGAGCACGATGCTAGGCGGGACGCCATTTCGCGAGTCAGAGAGCCGGACCTGGCCGTCGTCGAGCACTTCATAGGCATCGGACCGCAGCGCCAGCAGATCCCCCGTCGTCTTCACCGGTGCGAAACGGCTGCGCGGCACTTCAATCGCCGTCGCACCTTCGAAGCACTCGATCGCCGCGCCCATCGCGATTTCCAACTGCACGACCGGCGTCGAATTCTTGTCGCGCGGATCGACCGTCTTGTTATTGCGGATCATCGGCAGCGGCAGCACCCCGGCATCGGCGGCGAGTTGTTCCTTCAGCAAATCGAGCCGCAGCCACAGGCTGTTGGTGTTGAAATATTGGTGGCGGTCGATGTCCTGGAAGAACTCGGCGTCGATTTCCGGGCATTGCGCCACTTCGCGCAACAGCAGCCGCCCGTCCGACTTTCTAACTGCGAGATGGCCCCCCTTTCGATCGGCTGCCGTGCGTCGCGTGACTTCCATCAGAAAGGGCGCGCCGCTGTTAGCGAAATGGCTCAGGATCACCGGATCGAGGATCGCGCCGAGATTGTCCGAGTTGGAAACGAACGCATATTTCACGCCCTCCGCCAGCAGCCGGTCCAGCCACCCGCTGCCGACCAACGCCGGATAGAGATCACCATGGCCGGGCGGGCACCATTCGTGATCGGGATCCGCTGGCCAGGCCACCGGCTCAAGGGTCGCCGCGTCGATCTTCGGAATCTGGTTTTGCATCAGCTCCACCTCCGCCGCATCCGCCAGCCCGTTCGCCCGGTATTTTTCCAGATGCGCCAGCGTGTCGCCGCTGGTGCTGAAGCTGTTCATTAATAGCAGCCGGACCTTCGCTCCGCTGGATTTCCGCAGGTCCAGGATTTGCCGCACCATCAGATCGAGGAAATTCACCCCGTCGCGCACTGCGAGCAGGCTCTTCGGACCTTGCAGGCCCATACCGGTGCCAAGCCCGCCGTTCAACTTAATCACCACCGCCTGCGACAGCAACGCCGCGTCCGTGGCACCTGCGGCGGCGATCGTTTCGAACGAAGTCAGCCCCTCGGCCGACGTGATGGTCTCCTCCGGGATCATCCCCGTTTCATCGCGCAGCAACGCCTCGTAGTTCCGGCGAAACGCGCGGATCGCGGCATCCCCCATCCCGGTGGCGGTCATCTTCGTCTCGAACGCCGCGAAATTTCCTGTGGTATTCATGTTGATGAAAATCTGACTTCCCGCAGACACCCGGTCACGCGGAAAAACCTTCAATGGTGCGCCCTGAATTTTGAAAAACAAAAAAGGCGGACCAACCTGGCCCGCCTTGCTCTAAGACTCCGCTACCCGGTAGGGGGCATGGACGTCTCGTCCATGCG